>NZ_AP025506.1:908965-1211954 GCF_024347595.1 Vibrio pomeroyi
ATGGTACTGGATGCTGATTTAGGCCTTGCGAACGTCGACATCATGCTGGGAATTCGTTCTAAACGAAACCTTGGACATGTGTTGGCAGGTGAATGTGAACTTAAGGATGCGATTGTCGAAGGTCCGCACGGAATTAAAATTATTCCAGCGACATCGGGTACACAGAGCATGACTGAGCTTTCACATGCACAGCATGCGGGTTTGATTCGAGCGTTTGGTTCGCTTGAAGACGAGATGGACATCTTGTTAGTTGATACCGCTGCGGGTATCTCGGACATGGTGATTAGCTTCTCAAGAGCAGCGCAAGATGTCGTGGTTGTGGTTTGTGATGAACCTACTTCAATCACTGATGCATATGCGCTGATTAAGCTTTTGAGCAGAGAACATCAGGTTCAGCGATTTAAAGTTGTTGCAAATATGGTCAGAAGCTACCGCGAAGGCCGAGAATTATTTGCAAAATTGACTTTGGTCACAGAGCGCTTCTTGAATGTGAGCCTCGAACTCGTAGCATGTATTCCTTTAGATGATAAAGTACGTCAATCAGTCAAGAGACAGAAAATCGTAGTCGACGCGTTTCCTCGCTCTCCAGCTGCGTTGGCAATCAGCTCACTGGCTAATAAAGCATTGACCTGGCCAATACCAAAAACACCAAGTGGACACTTGGAGTTCTTTGTTGAAAGGCTGCTGAACCGTACTGAATTTGTAGAGGAACCATTTGGTGAATAAAGCGCTTACCTACGACCAACACGCTAATCACAATAGCCAACAGGCTTTTTTTGAGAAGTACTCTGTGTTGGTTAAACGTATCGCTCATCACTTGTTGGGGCGATTACCGCCTAATGTATTGGTTGATGACTTGATTCAAGCTGGCATGATCGGCTTGATTGAAGCGCAACAAAACTATGATGGTACCAAAGGCGCAAGCTTTGAGACGTATGCCGGTATTCGAATCCGTGGTGCAATGTTGGATGACATTCGCCGTGGGGATTGGGTGCCGAGATCGGTTCATAAAAACAATCGAGAAATCAGCAGTGCAATTGCGGAATTAGAGAGCACTCTCAACCGCGACCCAAGCGATGCCGAAGTGGCAAAGCACATGGGACTTAGTTTAGAGCAGTATCATAGTGCTTTAACTGATATTAATTGCTCAAGACTGGTCGGGATCGAAGATTTAGGCGTCTCAGATGATGTAATATCTCCGAATGAAGACTCTCAAGATAACGCGCCTTTTCAAGGGGTTGCTGATGAGTCATTCCGTCAAGCTCTGATCGATTCGATAAAACAGCTTCCGGAAAGGGAAGGCTTAGTGCTTTCTCTTTATTACGACGAAGAACTCAATTTAAAAGAGATTGGGGAAGTATTAGGTGTCAGCGAATCTCGTGTCAGCCAAATATTGAGCCAATCTATGCAGCGTTTACGCACTAAGTTAAGTGCTTGGACACAGAACGACTAACAACACTGATTTTTATTCAGTGGAGGCTAATTTGAACAAAAACATGAAAATTCTCATTGTTGATGATTTTTCAACGATGCGCCGAATTGTTAAAAACCTACTTCGCGACCTAGGTTTCAACAACACACAAGAAGCAGACGATGGCTTGACCGCGTTACCTATGCTGAAAAAAGGCGAATTTGATTTCGTGGTAACTGACTGGAACATGCCGGGCATGCAAGGTATCGACCTGCTAAAACACATTCGTGCAGACGCTGAACTGAAGCACCTTCCAGTGCTAATGATCACAGCAGAAGCGAAGCGTGAGCAGATCATCGAAGCTGCGCAAGCGGGTGTTAATGGTTACATTGTGAAGCCTTTCACTGCCGCAACTCTTAAAGAGAAACTAGATAAGATTTTTGAGCGCTTATAAGCATTAAAAATAACCTGTTTTAGGCGCTTCTAGAGAGACATTAACTTTTTAGTTTCCCGTTTCTCTCAAACGTTGAAGCGTCACAAATATGCGGAGTAAGGCCGAACTCAGGATGATTTCATTAGAACAAGCAAAAAAATTAGTAGAGCTGCTTGAAAACGATGAGCAGCAAGATGCTGATTCTCTTGTTAGAAGCATTTATGAAGACAACTTTAGTCTTCAAGACAATCCAATGCTTCAAGAAATAGGTAGTCTGACTCGCGACCTCCATGACTCTTTGACACAATTCAACTTTGACGAGCGCATTAGCGTTATCGCAAATGATGAAATCCCTGATGCAAGGGATCGCCTTCAGTATGTCATTGATAAAACGGAAGTGGCGGCAAATAAAACGATGGACGCTGTCGATCGCTGTATGCCAATCGCAGACAACCTACACGAGTGTTTACTTCAAGTAAGGCCTCAATGGAATGAACTGATGCATGGCCGCATTGAGCTGGCACAATTTAAAGCTTTATGTCACCGCATTGATGGATTGCTTGTCCAAGTAGAGGGCGATAGTACCGAACTACGTGGACAACTGACTGAAATCTTGATGGCTCAGGATTTCCAAGATTTAACTGGGCAGATTATTAGCAAAGTTATTACCTTGGTGAATGAGGTTGAAGGGCGCTTAGTCGAGATTCTCACCGTATTTGGTGCGAATCAGGTTGAGCCAACTCCAAAATCAGAGAAGAAAGCATCGATTGCTCCAGAAGGGCCAATCATGAATCCAGAAGAGCGCGAAGACGCTGTTGCTTCTCAGGATGAAGTCGACGATTTGTTATCCAGTCTTGGATTTTAAAGGTAACGTATGAGCTACGATTTAGACGAAGATATTCTTCAGGACTTTTTAGTCGAAGCAGGAGAGATCCTTGAGCTTCTATCAGAGCAGCTGGTAGAACTTGAGAATAACCCTGACGACAAAGACCTATTAAATGCTATTTTCCGTGGTTTCCATACAGTAAAAGGTGGTGCTGGTTTCCTAGCATTAACTGAGCTGGTGGATACTTGTCATGGTGCCGAGAATGTGTTCGACATTCTACGCAACGGCCAACGCAGCGTAACATCAGGCTTGATGGATACCATGCTGCAGGCTCTAGACACTGTTAATACACAGTTCCAAGCCGTGCAAGATCAGGAACCTTTAGTGCCAGCAGACCAATCTCTATTGGATGAGCTTCATCGTCTCTGCAAACCAGAGTCTGCTGATGAAGTTGCACCAGTAGAAGCACCAGCACCTATTATCCCTGAACCTATTGTTGCAGCGCCTGAGCCTGTTGTTGAAAGCGCAAGCATCAGCGCATCTTCTGTTGATGATATCTCTGAAGATGAGTTTGAACGCCTACTTGATGAACTTCATGGTAAAGGTGGTTCACCAACATCGGCTTCTGCACCAACACCGCCGCCGGCTCCAGCTGCACCTCAGCCTGTCGCAGACAGCGGTGATATTACTGACGACGAATTTGAAAAGTTATTAGATGAATTGCACGGTGCGGGTAAGAGCCCGACAGCGGCAAGTTCAACGCCTCCACCACCGCCAGCACCTCCTGCAGCACCTGTTTCGGCGATGTCTGAAGGCGATGATCTGATGACGGACGAAGAGTTCGAGAAGTTACTAGACCAACTGCATGGTTCAGGTAACGGGCCTTCGATTGAAGAGCTTGATGCAGCGACTAAGCCTGCAGAAGTTAAACCTACGCCAGTTGCACCACAAGCTGCGCCTAAGCCTGCTGCCCCGGTTGCGGTTAAAGCAGAACCGAAGCCTAGCGCTCCAGCAAAAGCTGAAGTGAAAGCGCCAGCGAAGAAGCAACAAGCTGAAGCAACTGTTCGTGTCGATACATCAACACTCGATACCATTATGAACATGGTTGGCGAATTGGTATTGGTTCGTAACCGACTCGTTAGCCTTGGCTTAAACAGTAACGACGAAGAAATGTCGAAAGCTGTCTCTAACTTAGATGTTGTTACTGCAGACCTACAAGGTGCGGTAATGAAGACTCGTATGCAACCGATCAAGAAAGTATTTGGTCGTTTCCCTCGAGTTGTCCGCGACCTTGCACGTAGCCTGAAAAAAGACATCGTTCTTGAGATGCGTGGTGAAGAAACGGATCTAGACAAAAACTTAGTAGAAGCACTTGCTGATCCACTGATTCACTTGGTGAGAAACTCAGTTGACCACGGTATTGAAATGCCGGAAGACCGAGTGATGGCGGGTAAATCAAGAACCGGTAAAGTGATTCTGTCTGCCTCTCAAGAGGGTGATCACATTGAGCTGGCTATCGTTGATGACGGTGGTGGTATGGACCCTGATAAGCTTCGCGCTATCGCAGTTAAACGTGGTCTGATGGACGAAGACGCTGCGTCTCGCTTATCAAACAAAGAATGTTTCAACCTAATCTTTGCTCCTGGCTTCTCAAGTAAAGAGCAGATCTCTGATATCTCTGGTCGTGGTGTAGGTATGGACGTTGTGAAAACAGCGATCAACACACTGAATGGCTCAATTGATATCGATTCAGAGATGGGACAGGGCACCAAGATCACGATCAAGGTGCCACTGACACTGGCGATTCTACCTACCTTGATGGTCGGTGTGGCAGGCCACCCATTCGCATTGCCATTGGCATCTGTAAATGAGATCTTCCACCTAGATTTAAGCCGCACTAACGTGGTTGATGGTCAACTGACCATCATCGTTCGTGACAAGTCTATTCCGTTGTTCTACTTGCAAAACTGGCTTGCGCCTAAAGCGGGTATCGTTGAACTGCGCAAAGGACACGGCCATGTTGTTATCGTACAACTGGGCAGTCAACGTGTTGGTTTTGTTGTCGATACACTTATCGGTCAAGAAGAAGTAGTCATCAAGCCACTTGATAAACTACTGCAAGGCACGCCAGGAATGGCAGGCGCGACAATCACAAGTGACGGACACATTGCATTGATTCTAGATGTGCCGGACTTGTTGAAGCAGTACGCAGCTGCGTCAAGAATTTAATTTAAGGATAAATATGGCGATTAAAGTATTAGTCGTTGATGATTCGAGCTTTTTTCGTCGTCGCGTTAGCGAGATAATCAACTCAGAGGCTCGCCTAGAAGTCATCGATGTAGCAGTAAACGGCAAAGAAGCGGTCGAGAAAGCAAAGAAGCTAAGACCTGACGTGATTACGATGGACATCGAAATGCCTGTCATGGACGGCATCACAGCCGTTCGTGAAATTATGGCTGCGTCTCCAACGCCTATTTTGATGTTTTCATCGTTAACGCATGACGGTGCGAAAGCAACGTTAGATGCGTTAGATGCCGGTGCTCTAGATTTCTTACCTAAGAAGTTTGAAGACATCGCTCGTAACCGTGATGACGCAGTCGCATTGCTTCAACAGCGTGTAATTCAGATTGCCGCTAAGCGTGCATTCATGCGTCGTACACCTGTTGCACCGCGAGCTACTGCAACGACTTCAACATCAGCGCCATTACGCCAACCGATGTCAGCAGCGACTTCGGCTGCTGCTTCATCTGCGAAGCCTGCAGTTGCATCAGCAGCCAAGTTTAGAGCTTCGGGTAAAAAGTATCAGTTAACCGCGATTGGCACGTCGACTGGCGGTCCGGTTGCACTACAGAAGATTTTGACCCGCATCCCTGCCAACTATCCACATCCGATTGTGTTAGTTCAGCATATGCCTGCAACCTTCACTGCTGCTTTTGCGAGCCGATTGAATACCTTGTGTAAGATTGAAGTGCGTGAAGCTCAAGATGGTGACGTGTTGAAACCTGGTGTGGCTTATCTTGCGCCGGGTGGCAAACAGATGATGGTTGATGGCCGCCCTGGCTCTGCTCGCTTAAGAATTATCGATGGCGGCGATCGCATGAATTACAAACCATGCGTGGATGTGACTTTCGGCTCTGCTGCGAAGATCTACGGCGACAAAGTCTTGTCTATGATCCTGACTGGTATGGGCGCAGATGGTCGAGAAGGTTCGCGTATGTTGAAGACTGCGGGCTCGACAATTTGGGCACAAGACGAAGATAGCTGTGTTGTATATGGTATGCCTCAAGCTGTAGCAAAAGCTGGCATTTCTACTGAAGACCTACCTCTAGACCGCATTGCGGAAAGGATCTTGGTTGAAGTTGGGTTAGCTTAGGTAAATCGAGATGATTGTTTGGAGTGTTGCAAACCAAAAAGGTGGTGTTGGTAAAACAACCACGACAGTGACCTTGGCAGGCTTGCTTGCCTTAAAAGGGCATCGTGTTCTGTTGGTTGATACTGACCCACATGCATCACTGACCACCTATCTGGGTTACGACTCAGATACGGTGGAGTCGAGCCTGTTTGATCTGTTCCAGTTGCGTGAGTTTTCTGCGCAGACAGTAAGACCACTGACGTTGCAAACCGACGTTGAAGGCATCGATATCATTCCTGCACACATGTCATTGGCAACACTTGATCGTGTGATGGGAAATCGAAGCGGCATGGGATTAATCTTGAAGCGTGCTTTAGCGGCGTTGAAAGATGATTACGACTACGTGCTGATCGACTGTCCGCCAATTCTTGGTGTGATGATGGTGAACGCATTGGCGGCGAGTGATCGTATTTTGATTCCGGTACAGACTGAGTTTCTGGCAATGAAAGGCTTGGAGCGCATGATTCGCACTCTAACCATCATGCAGAAGTCTCGGAAAACACCGTTTAAGGTGACGATTGTCCCGACCATGTACGACAAGCGAACCAAGGCTTCACTGCAAACATTAACGCAGCTTAAAGAGGATTATCCGAACCAAGTTTGGACGTCTGCTGTGCCGATTGATACCAAGTTTAGAGACGCAAGCCTAAAGCGCTTGCCAGCATCTCATTTTGCATCGGGTAGTCGTGGTGTATTTGCTTACAAACAACTGCTTATTTATCTCGAAAGGTTGGCGATAAATGAGCGCGAATAAAGAATCAACAATGGCGCGACCAAGTCTATCGAGTGAACAAGCACTGGATGACTATTTTACCGCGCTGTTAGGCGATGAAAGCTTCGATTCTGACGATTTTTTTGTTGACGAGTCTAACGACGAATCACAATCTGAAGAGCCAGAGCCAGAGCCAGAGCCAGAGCCAGAGCCAGAGCCAGAGCCAGAGCCAGAGCCAGAGCCAGAGCGACAATTGGCGAGTCATCATTCAAGCTACGCGGAAATTCGCGCAGCTGAGTTTGAAGTGCCTAATCTTGAGGATGTTCAAAAGCTACTCAGTCGCTTAGAAGCAACCAATGTGGTTGATGAACTGAATCTTGATGAGTTGATGGATCAGAACACTCAGAAAATCGCTCAGCAAACAGACATGCAAATGTTTGATGCTGCGGTCGAATCTGTTCAAGTGTTTGAAGAACCAGAAATTCAAGATTGGAATCTTCCAGAAACCGATTTATCAATTGCTGTGGAGCCTTTGGCTGAATCACCGTCAATTGAAGAGCAACAAATTGAAGTTGAGTTCGCCGCTCAATCTGAGTTAGTAAAAACTGAACAAGCTGAAGTGATAGAACCTGAGCTTGAAGCTCCTTCCATCGAGCCAGTTGTTGAGCTTGAAACTCAAGCTGGAGGTGCTGACCAATTTACTTCTTGGGAAAGCCAAACTCGAACAGAAGATTTTCAAGTACTGTATTTTGATGTGAATGGTGTGACCTTTGCGGTGCCGCTTGATGAACTCGGTGGTATCCATCGCCTAGAAGAGGTCAATCACATTATTGGTAAACCGACTTGGTATTTGGGGTTGCAAACCAATCGTGATAGTCAGCTAGATGTGGTCGATACCGCAAAATGGGTGATGTCTGAGAAACTATCAGGTGACGAATACAAAGAAAACTATCAATATATAGTGATGCTTGGAGAAAGCTTGTGGGGCCTTGCGGGCACTGAGCTCAAAGGCACCGAGTTGCTGAATACAGATAAAGTACGCTGGCGAGAAACGGCGGGAAAGCGCCCTTGGCTCGCTGGTATGGTAAAAGAAAAAATGTGTGCTTTGATCCATGTCGAAGCATTAATCGCCATGCTAAACGCAGGGCTAGATGTAAAAGCATTGAGCTAGTACTACGATTGGTACAACAAAAGCATCAAGTTAATAATAGTGGTCGGTAACGACGGCAAGAGGATTATCTATGTCTCAAATGAGTGAAGTTGAAGTAAGAAAAGATCAAACTAATGACGAAGTACTTCAATGGGTAACATTCCAGCTAGAAGAAGAAACTTACGGCATCAATGTAATGCAAGTACGTGAAGTACTACGTTACAGCGAAATTGCTCCGGTACCGGGTGCTCCAGACTACGTGCTAGGTATTATTAACCTGCGTGGCAATGTTGTTACTGTTATCGACACTCGTTCTCGCTTTGGCTTGATGCAAGGTGAAATTACAGACAATACTCGTATCATCGTTATTGAATCTGAGCGTCAAGTGATTGGTATTCTAGTAGATAGCGTTGCTGAAGTGGTTTACCTACGTTCTTCTGAAATCGATACAACACCAAGTGTTGGTACTGATGAAAGCGCGAAGTTCATCCAGGGCGTAAGCAACCGCGATGGCAAGCTGCTTATCTTAGTAGATTTGAACAAACTACTAAGCGAAGACGAATGGGATGAGATGGCTCACCTGTAATGTTTGAAGCGCTTCCTTTAACCCCTGTTGCTCTGATTGCAGGAGTCGGGGTTTTTACGTTATTCATCCTGATTTTGATTAGCAAAGTAAAACGTGCGATTCAAAAGCAGCTTGATCAGTCACGCCTTCAAGTTCGTAACTTGGACAAAGAGCTACAAAAATCGAGTAAACAATTACTTGAGGTTCGCTCTGTTGTGGTTGGTCTTGGCCAGAAAGTGACTGAGCAGCAAGATCTGATCAAGCACTTGAATGAACGTATTGTTGAGTTGGAACATGCGGACACCGATGGACGTTTGTACACGCGTGCAACGAAAATGGTTCAGCTTGGTGCTGGGATTAACGAACTGATCGAAGAATGCGAATTGCCAAAAGCGGAAGCTGAGCTAATGATGTCTCTGCAAAATAAGCTTACTGGCAAAGAGAAAATTCCTTCGCTAAGAAGTAATCCTTCATCATTTGATGAACAACCTGCGTCTTCTCGTGATCGTAGAGACCCACCTCGACGCCGATAAATTGAGCGCTTGTTGCGTATCGAGCACTTGATGTTTATCACGCATTCCTCTTAAAAGAAGCTTCGGCTTCTTTTTTTATGCCTGTCTGTTGTATATAGAACGATGTTTATAAGTGCTTGTATCTACGACAATATCTTGTTTGTTGATTAAAATGTGTAAATTGTGATGCGGTGGTAACAGTTTCTTACGGAGTTTGTTCTATCGAAAACGCCTAGTCCTGTTTTGTCACCATGTTGGTGTGCTACTATAGCCCTCTCATTACTCGACTAAATTTTCCTATGCTAGAAGTCTCAAATTTAACTGCTATTCGTGACGACAGGGTTCTGTTTGAATCGTTGTCTTTTCAATTAAAACCAGGTGAACTGGTTCAGGTTGAAGGTCGTAACGGTACTGGGAAAACGACACTCCTTAGGATTATTACTGGTCTAGGTGATCGTGATGATGGCACTATCTCTTGGGATGGTGAGTCCATCGAATCGAGTCGAGATGTTTATCATCAAAATTTGCTTTTTCTTGGTCACCAAACGGGCGTAAAGCGTGAGCTTAGTGCCTATGAGAACCTAAGTTTCTATCAATCGATTCACAGTGGTGGTTCGAGCAAAGAAGATCTTTACCATGCTCTGGCTCAAGTAGGTCTTGCAGGTAGAGAAGATGTCCCTGCTGGGCAGCTTTCTGCAGGTCAACAGCGCCGAGTGGCGTTGGCTCGTCTTTGGTTGAGCAAACAAATGTTGTGGATTCTCGATGAGCCGCTGACTGCGATTGATAAGCAGGGCGTGAAAGTTCTCGAATCTCTTTTTTCTCAGCATGCAGACAACGGTGGCATCGTGCTATTAACCACGCACCAAGATATGTTTGCTGATAGCCCGAAACTAAGAAAAATAAAGTTGGGTGAGTAATATGATCTCTTCTATGACCACGATTATCCGACGTGAGCTGCTTATCGCATTCCGACGTCAAGCGGATATCTTTAACCCTCTGTGGTTCTTCATCATTGTTATCACGCTTTTCCCTTTAAGTATCGGCCCTGAGCCAAACCTACTTGCACGCATTGCAGCGGGCATTGTTTG
Source organism: Vibrio pomeroyi (assembly GCF_024347595.1). Taxonomy (NCBI): domain Bacteria; kingdom Pseudomonadati; phylum Pseudomonadota; class Gammaproteobacteria; order Vibrionales; family Vibrionaceae; genus Vibrio; species Vibrio pomeroyi. The sequence goes on from NZ_AP025506.1 coordinate 919,075, forward strand.
GGTAGCCGCTTTACTCTCTGCATTGCTCTCTTTAGAGCGCCTTTTCCGTGATGATTTTCAAGATGGTGCCCTCGAACAGATGATGCTGATGCCCATCCCGTTGCAGTTGGTAGTATTGTCCAAGGTCATAGCACACTGGTTGTTGACCGGGTTACCATTGATTCTAATCAGCCCATTGTTGGCGGTTTTGCTGTCTTTAGATTTTGATACATGGCTCTCAGTTGTGTTGACCTTGTTGGTAGGTACACCCGCATTGAGCTTTATTGGTGCGATTGGTGTTGCGTTGACCGTTGGGTTACAGAAGGGCGGAGTCCTGTTAAGCCTGTTAATTCTGCCGCTTTACATCCCCATTTTGATTTTCGCGACGTCAGCGATTGACGCTGCGGCATTGGGCGTTGCGTACAACGGCCAGTTGGCGGTACTTGGGGCGATGTTAATGGGTGCGATGACTCTGACACCTTTTGCGATCAGTGCCGCACTTAGAGTGAGTGTGAACTGATAAGGGTTCCGTTATCGTATAGCTAATGTGAAGCAAATGTGTCGGTCGGACTCATAGAGTCAGCAAAACTGAAAGCAAGACAAAATAAATTATTATAATTATAGCTTTAATAGCTGTAAGCAATATGAAGTAAGAGTGAGATTACAACATGTGGAAATGGCTCCATCCCTATGCCAAAGCAGAAACGTCATATCAGCTTGCTGGTAAACTTCTGCCATGGTTTTCGATCCTAGCGCTATTGTGTCTATCCGTCGGTACCGTGTGGGGGCTTGCATTTGCGCCTTCAGATTACCAACAAGGTGATAGTTTCCGAATCATCTACATCCATGTTCCGTCTGCAATTTGGTCTATGGGCGTGTACATGTCGATGGCGATTGCTGCATTTATCGGTTTGGTATGGCAGGTAAGACTATCAGACATGGCCGCATTGGCTATGGCGCCGATTGGTGCTGTATTTACCTTCATTGCACTATTAACGGGTGCGGTTTGGGGTAAACCAATGTGGGGTGCTTGGTGGGTTTGGGATGCACGTTTAACCTCAGAGCTGATTCTTCTATTCTTATACTTGGGTGTGATTGCACTTCACCACGCGTTTGACGACCAAAAAACAGCCGCTAAAGCAGCAGGCATTTTGGCAATTGTTGGTGTTATCAACCTACCTATCATTCACTTTTCAGTAGAGTGGTGGAACACACTTCACCAAGGCGCGACGATCACTAAATTCGACAAGCCTTCTATTTCAAGTGACATGTTATGGCCGCTTCTTCTTAACATCTTCGGCTTCGCCTTTTTCTTTGGTGCTGTGACTATGGTTCGTTTCCGTAACGAGATCATCAGTAAAGAGAGTCACCGTCCATGGGTCCGCAAGCTTGCGGCTGAAAAAGCGTAGTAGGGTAGGTAATTATGTATTTTGAATCTTTGAGTGATTTCTTTGCAATGGGGGGCTACGCCTCATATGTATGGAGTGCATTTGGAATCACATTCCTCGCGATGATCATCTTACTGGTAGTAAGCGTTCGTCGTGGTAAGCAATTACTAAATGAAGTACAAGCTAAGATTGATCGTCAAGCTCGTATCGATGCAGCAAAAAATATGGAGAACACTCTATGAACCCAAGACGCAAAAAGAGGCTGGGCATTGTCTTAGCGATCTTTTTTGGTATCAGTGCGACTGTTGGATTGATGGTTTACGCACTTAACCAGAACATGGATCTGTTCTACACGCCAACTGAGCTGGTTAACGGCAAAGACGGTAAAAAACCTGAAGTTGGTCAACGCCTACGTATTGGTGGCATGGTCGTAGTCGGCTCTGTAAGCCGTGACAATGAATCACTACGTGTAAGCTTCGATTTGGCGGATGTAGGCCCTAAAGTAACAATTCTATACGATGGTATCCTTCCTGATCTTTTCCGTGAAGGCCAAGGTATTGTTGCTCAGGGTATCCTTAAAAATGCAACGACAATCGAAGCGTTTGAGGTGTTGGCAAAGCACGATGAAGAGTACATGCCTTCTGAAGTTGCGGAAGCAATGAAGAAAACCCATGAGCCTTTGCAATACACGACTGAACAAAAAGAAGGAAATGCTCAATGATAGCCGAGATCGGCCATTTTGCGATGATCCTATCCTTGGGATTAGCATTGCTGCTCAGCGTGCTCCCACTGTATGGAGCCGCTCGAAATAACACATTATTGATGAACAGCGCACGACCATTGTCGTGGGGTATGTTCGGATTCTTAGCGATTTCGTTCTTTATCTTGTGTTACGCGTTTTACACAAATGATTTTACGATTCAATACGTAGCAAGTAACTCGAATAGCCAACTGCCTTGGTACTACCGAATTACTGCAGTTTGGGGCGCTCACGAAGGTTCATTGCTGCTTTGGGTTCTAATCCAAGCGGGTTGGACAGTTGCTGTTGCGACGTTTAGCCGCGGTATGCCTCAAGAGTCTGTGGCTCGCGTATTAGCTATCATGGGTTTGATTACTGTCGGCTTCTTGCTGTTCATTATCGTAACGTCTAACCCGTTCCTACGTACGCTGCCTTTCTTCCCTGTTGATGGCCGTGACTTGAACCCTCTATTGCAAGACCCGGGCTTGATCATTCACCCACCAATGCTTTACATGGGTTATGTAGGTTTCTCGGTAGCGTTCTCTTTTGCGATCGCTTCTCTAATGAGCGGTCGTTTAGATACGGCATGGGCTCGTTGGTCTCGTCCTTGGACAATCGCTGCTTGGTTATTCCTAACTGTAGGTATCGCACTAGGTTCTTGGTGGGCTTACTACGAACTTGGCTGGGGTGGCTGGTGGTTCTGGGATCCAGTAGAAAACGCTTCATTCATGCCTTGGTTGGCAGGTACTGCATTAATGCACTCACTTGCGGTAACCGAAAAGCGTGGCACATTTAAAGCTTGGACAGTATTGCTGGCTATCTCTGCATTCTCGCTAAGCTTACTAGGTACATTCTTAGTTCGTTCGGGCATCTTGGTATCGGTTCACGCGTTTGCGTCGGATCCTGCTCGCGGTATGTTTATCCTTGGCTTCCTAGTCTTCGTTATCGGTGGCTCACTGCTGTTGTTTGCTGTGAAAGGCGCATCGGTTCGTGTTCGTGGTAACTTCGATCTGGTTTCTCGTGAAAACGCGCTGCTTGGTAACAACATCCTATTGATCGCTGCCCTAGTGGTTGTGTTAGTAGGCACGCTGTTACCTCTAGTTCACAAACAGTTAGGCTTGGGCTCGGTATCTATCGGTGCTCCATTCTTTGACATGCTGTTCTTCTGGTTAATGATTCCGTTCTCGTTCCTGCTTGGTATCGGTCCTCTGATCCGCTGGAAGCGTGACAACCTGTCTAAGCTTATTAAACCAATGCTGATTTCTGGTGCATTCTCACTTGGCTTGAGTGCGCTAATGGTTGCTCTATTGGCTGACCGCTTCAGTGGTACTGCATTTGCTGGTTGGGTAATGGCATTCTGGATCATCTTCATGCACGGTTTTGAACTGCATGAGCGTGCGACTCACCGTCATACGTTTATGAAAGGTCTAACTAAGTTGCCTCGTAGCCACTGGGCGATGGTGTGTGGTCACATCGGTTTAGCGGTAACCGTGATTGGTATCGCAATGGTGCAAAACTACAGCATCGAACGTGATGTTCGTCTGGCACCTGGCGAAAGCTACCAGCTTGAAGAGTACAGCTTCCTGTTCACAGGCGTTCGTGACAAAGACGGTCCAAACTACGATGGTTACATTGCTGACTTTGAAATAACTAAAGAAGGTAAGTACATCAACACGCTTCACGCGGAAAAACGTTTCTACACTACTGCTAAGTCTATGATGACAGAAGCGGCGATTGACCGTGGCGTAACTCGTGACCTATACATCGCAATGGGTGAACGTTTGGACGACAACAAGTCTTGGGCTGTTCGTATCTACTACAAACCGTTTGTACGTTGGATCTGGGCTGGTTCTTTGATTATGTCGATTGGTGGTGCTATTGCTATCAGTGACCGCCGTTACCGTTTCCGTAAGCCAACCAAAAAGTCGGCTCAAGAGCAGGAGGCTTAATTAGAATGAACAAGAAGATTTTATTCATTCCTTTGATTGCGTTCATGGTTCTAGCTGGAATCTTTGCAACGCAATTGATGCGCAACCAGTCGGGCGATGACCCGACTAAGCTTGAATCCGTATTGATTGGTAAGCCTGTTCCTGAGTTTGACCTAGAAGATCTAGAGCAACCAGGTAAGCTACATGACCAAGCAATCTTTAAAGGTGAGCCGCTGCTTCTTAATGTGTGGGCGACTTGGTGTCCTACTTGTTATGCAGAGCACTCTTACCTGAACAAGCTCGCTGATCAAGGCGTTAAGATTATTGGTCTTAACTACAAAGATGATCGCAACAAAGCGGTTGGTTGGTTAAATGAGCTAGGCAACCCGTATCTAATCAGTCTTTTTGATGGTAACGGTATGTTAGGTCTAGACCTTGGTGTGTACGGCGCTCCTGAGACTTTCCTAATTGATGCTAACGGCGTCGTTCGTTACCGTCATGTGGGCGACGTGAATCCAACCAACTGGGCATCGACGCTTGAGCCGATGTATCAAGACTTGTTGGAGGAAGCGAAATGATTAAGAAGGCACTGATTACTCTATTTGCAACGTTTGCGATTTCAGCGACAGTTTCTGCTGCACCTATCGAGTTCCATGAATTTGATAACGTCGACCAAGAGCAGCAGTTCAAAGAGTTGAGCAACACGCTTCGTTGTCCTAAGTGTCAGAACAACACCATTGGTGATTCGAACGCTGAACTGGCGGTCGATCTACGCCAAAAAGTGTACGAGATGACAAAGGACGGTAAGTCGAAGCAAGACATCATTGATTACATGATTGCTCGCTACGGTAACTTCGTTACTTACAATCCACCGCTGACACTAGCAACTTCAATCCTTTGGGTTGGACCATTTGCTGTGGTTGTGTTTGGATTTGGTTTAATCATCTTACGCAGCAGAAAGTCAAAATCGAAAGCGGCAGTAGAGTCAGATAAAGACTGGGATGCAGACAAAGAAGCACGTTTAAAAGCGTTACTCGATGAAGAGAACGACGGAGACAAACAGTAATGACTCTATTTTGGATTTCTACCATTATCCTTTCGCTAGCGGCAATTTTCTTAATTGTTCTGCCCTTCATTAATAAGAAGGCGAACAACGATGAAATGCTTCGCGACGAGTTGAACAAAGCATTCTATAAAGATCGTCTAGTTGAGCTAGAAGTAGAAGCAGAGGAAGGCCTTGTTGATAACCAGCAGGAGCTGATCGCTGATTTGAAACAATCTCTGCTTGATGATGTTCCTGCGCAAGAAGAGATGAAGAAGACTCACATTTCAACGGTTGGTGTGGTTGTACCGTCGATCATTCTTGTCGTTGTTGTGACTTATGGTATGTACTTTAAATTTGGTGCATTAGACAAAGTTCAACACTGGCAAGAAGTGAGCTCGAACCTTCCGGAATTGTCTAAAAAGCTAATGTCATCAGAAGGTGGCGCGTTAACGGATGATGAACTGGAAGATTTGACGCTAGCGCTGCGTACTCGTTTGCACTACCAACCTGAAGATTCGACGGGTTGGTTGCTGCTTGGTCGTATTGCTTTGGCTAACCGCGACGCTGAAACAGCAAAAGATTCTATGGAACGAGCGTACAAGCTTGAGCCTAAGAATGAAGATGTTCAGTTAGGTTTCGCACAGGCACTGATGCTTTCTCCTGATGAAGCAGACCAAAACCAAGCTCGTCTGCTTCTGAGCCGTTTGATTCAAAACGATTACGTTGACCTTCGTGTGTTCTCATTGCTAGCGTTCGATGCATTTGAGCGTCAAGATTACCCAGGTGCTGTGAAGTACTGGAGCATCATGCAACAGATGATTGGTCCACAAGACAGTCGTTACGAAATGCTTTCACGCAGTATCGAAAGTGCTCAGCAAAAAATGGGCAACGCCATGGGCGTTGACCAAGGCAAGACTGTTGCTGTAACACTAGAGTTATCTGGTGATGTGAACGCGGATCCAAACTCAGTGTTGGTTGTTTCAGTGCATCGAGCTGATGGCTCTCCAATGCCTGTTGCTGCTGCTCGTTACCCATTAGGTACTTTCCCTCGCACTGTTGTGCTTGATGATGGCAACAGCATGATGGAAGGCCAGAAGCTGTCTAGCCTTGAAACTCTGATGGTTAGAGCTAGGCTTGATACAGATGGTAACGTATCAACTCGCGACGGTGATTGGTACGGTGAAAGTGAAGTGGTTGAATTGGGTGCCCCAGTGACTATGGAAATCAATAAGCAATATTAATCATCACTTTGCATAGGTGTTAGCTATTCCGATTTGTTTATAAACGGTATAGACTTAGCCAAACAATTGAGGCCAGCGATTGCTGGCCTTTTTTATTATTTGAATTCCTTATGGAAAAGGTGATATGTCTGTCAGTGTCTTAAGACTCTCGAGTTTACTCTTTATCGCAAGCTTGACGGTGGGCTGCTCTAGCGCACCAGATGAGAGCGTTAACGATGATAATCTCGAAACCTCTGAATACGTCGAAGAATCCCACCCCAATGATCCTTTTGAAGGTTTCAACCGAGCGATGTGGGATATCAACTACGAATATCTAGACCCTTACTTGGTTCGTCCCGTTTCTCTTGCTTATGTTGACTACACCCCTGTACCGGTTCGTTCTGGTATCTCCAATTTTCTAGCCAACTTAGACGAGCCATCAAGCATGGTGAATAATCTCATTATGGGCAATGGCGAGAAAGCACTCGACCACTTTAACCGCTTTTGGATTAACTCAACTTTTGGTTTGTTAGGCTTGATCGATATTGCCAGCGAAGCAGGGATCACCAAATACGATGACAAGTCGTTCTCTGATGCGATTGGTCATTATGGAGTAGGGAACGGACCGTACTTTATGGTGCCGGGTTATGGTCCATTAACAACACGTGAAGTGACTGAAACCGTCGATGGTTTGTATGTACCTTTGTCCTTCTTGAACTTCTGGGCTAGCCTAGGCAAGTGGGCATTTGAGGGTATGGAAACTCGAGCTCAGTTAGTATCGCAAGAAGCCTTGTTAGATGACTCTCCGGATCCATACGCTTTAACGCGTGATGTTTATATTCAACGTCGTGACTTTAAAGCGGAGATTGAACCTGAAGAGGTTGATCTTGATGAAGAAGACTTCATTGATGGCTATTTAGAAGATTACTAAATAGAAGCCCCTGAATAACAGGTAAAAGAAAGGCTCGATGTTGGAAGCAACATCGAGCCTTTTTAATGTTTGTGACTTTAAATTAAGTCAAACAGATTAGAAGCGGTAGTTAGCTTGGATACCAATTAGCCAGATGCTACCTGTTACTTCACCTTCGAAGTCACCACCAAATGGTGCAGAACTTGCGTCATCTTCAACCATTTTTGCATCTTTCGCTAGGATGTAAGTGAAGCCAGCATCTAGAGTTAGTTGCTCAGACCACTGGTAGCCAGCACCAACACTCAACCAAGTACGGTCTGTTTCTGGAATAGTTGCCGTGCGGTGCTCTTCGCTTACCGCTGATGTGTCATATGCGATACCAGAGCGTAGAGCTAGTTTAGGTGTCATTTGGTAAGTAGTACCTACAGCAAAGCGGTAGTTGTCTTCCCAGTTTTCTTGCTTGATATCTTGAGTTCGCGCAGGACCAAATTCAGGGATATCAGCCACTAGCTCTTTAAAGCTGCTCCAGTTAGTCCAGTTCACGCTCGCATGCACAGCGACTTTATCTGATAGTTGATGGAAGCTTGCAAGTTCGGCGGTAGCTGGTAATGCTAGTTCCATTGAGCCGTTGTATTTTGACTTCACTGGAGAGCCTAAAGCACCAGCAACAGCATCAAAAGCGACACCGTTAGCGTGGCCCTCAAGCGTTAGGTCTACTTCTGATTTGTAGGTAAAGCCTAGGCGGTTGTTTTCATTGATTTGCCAAGCTGTACCCACTTGCCAGCCCCACGCTGTGTCATCACCTTCCATGTATTTTAAAGCTGTACCTTGAGGGATCTGAACTAGAGAGTTCGCAGTAGATACTGCCCCAAAGCTACCTTCAGCCATGATGTAACGAATACCACCACCGATAGATACGCTTTCAAGTACTTGGTATGCAGCGTTTAGGTTCAGCTCCATTGTGGTAACGCTTGCTTCGTTACCGTGGTTTGCGCCACCAAAGTCTTTACCTAGGTCTGTTTCCATGCCGTAGTTAGTGCCCGCAGCGAAACCTAAAGCAAACTTTTCGTTGTACTTATGAGAAACATAAAAGTTTGGGATAACTGCACTGTGTGCAAAATCACTAGAATTTGATGAGGTCGTTTTGCCCATCATAGACGTAGAAGTACCGTCGATATCAATGTTTGGGTCAACATAGATAGCACCAACAGAAACTTGAGTGCCTTCTAGGTAAGTTAGCATTGCAGGGTTACGCCATTGTGCGTCAGCACCGTCAGCCATTGCTGCTTCACCAGCGTATGCACGGCCAAGACCTGTTGCAGAGTATTCTGCTAGCTGAAAACCTGCCGCTTGAGTTACGGTAGAAGTCGAAAGTAGTCCAACTGCCACTGCAGCAGATAGAAGTGTCTTATTCATTTTCATTATTATGTTCGCTGAATCATAAGTATTTAGTGGCGTGATTCTACTTTTAGAGTCATTACTTTAAAAACGAAATTCGAATAAAACAGTGTTTTAGGGATTTAATGAGTAATTGTGGCTAATTATTAGGTAAATAGTCTGAATGTTTCGGCTGTGTTGCGAAATTTGAGCGTACACTTGTAGTCATATATTGACCTTGCAGGCTACAGCTGTAAGCTTAAATTGAGATTGGTCAGTGGTTTAGGCAATAAAAAAGGGTCGCATAATGCGACCCTTTGGGGATTACTTATTAGCTTATATTAGAAGCTACGGCTGTACTGCAGACCCATTAGGATTGCATCTGCACGAGTTGTTGCTGAAATTGACGAAACAACAGAAGTTGATTCATTAACTTTAACATCGTCGCCCATTAAGTATGTGAAACCAAAGTCTACGTTTGACGCTTCGTTGATGTGGTATGTGAAACCAGCTGAGAACCATTGGCGATCTGAATCTGGAACCGAAACTGAAGTGACTTCATCTTGTGCACTTGTGTCATACATGTAGCCGGCACGAAGTGTCCAATCGCGATTCATGTAATATGTACCACCTAGAGAGTAGTGCATACCATTCTGCCATTCGTAATTGTTTAGAACACCTGCTTTGTCTGCTTCTAGCTTGTCAAATGAGCTCCAACCAATCCATTGCACTGAGTAATGAACTGCGAATTTAGTATCTTCAATCTTGTGGAAACCAGAGAACTCAACCATATCAGGTAGAGGCATATGAAGGGTATCATCTTTATATTCAGTGCCTTGGTAGCTGATATCGCCTTCAGCTTCAAGCTTCGGAGAGTAGTGGTAAGCCAAACCAAAACGGTTATTTTCATTTAACTCGAAAACAGTACCAAGGTTAAAGCCCACAGCCCAACCATCCGCTTCAGCATCAAGAACTGTTTGACCTGCTTGTGGCAAGCCTGGGATTGGCGGAGTATTAACTTCCGAGCTCATTGTTCGTTTCAGTTCACCTTTACCGTAAATAAGGTCAAGGCCTGCACCAAAGCTCCACTGTTTGTTTAGACGGTATGAACCAGCTAAACCAAAGTTAACACTTTTTACATCTGTTAGGCCGCCGTATTCACCACCCACATAGCTATCGCTGAATTCAGTTTTTGTACCGAAGTTAGAATAAGCATTTACACCCCATGCAAATTTATCATTTACTGGAACGATTAGATGAATGTTTGGTGCAATCGAAGTATCGCCAGCATCGTCATAGTCAGCATTGCTAGAATTACCGCCCATGAAGCCTGTGTAAGTAGCATCCTTAACTTCAATCATAGAAGTGATGCTTTCAAAACCAAGAGAAAGCTCAGTTTTGTCAAATAGTGCCATTGCTGCAGGGTTACGTGCCATTACTGACGCGTTATCTGCGATTACTGCATCACCAGCGAAAGCACGGCCGATGCCGGTAGCTGATTGTGCGTTAAGTTGGAAACCTGCTGCCATCGCTTGCGAAGACGCCAGTGTAATTGTTACTGCTAAAAGAGACTTTTTAAACAGACGCGTGTTGTTGGTAGTCATTCATTTATTCCTTTATATATCCGCCTCTACAGGGCGATTAATTTGAGCAATTGCTCAATGGTGGCTGATCCTATTCGGAAGTATACGATATACAAATCCGACCATTGAGAAATTTGAGTGGAAAATTATGGAAATGACGCCTATCTGGCACGAAAATGGTGGGAAATGCTACTTTTTAGAGTTTTAACTCTAGAGTTATTGGTTATGTGAATGGATTTGGTGTTTATTTATAAATAAAGCCCAGCAATATCAAGAGTATAATTGCTGGGCCTTTAATGACGGGGCTTTGAGAGCGAATTAGCCCATTGGTTTGATCATTTTGGTGAGCTTTTCGGCGATCTTAGAAACGTCCTCTCCATCTTCACCGACAAGGATCAGACTGCTGTCATCGATCGGAGTCACCGAACCAGACATACCTTTTTCGTCAAAGTCGACCGGTTTGTCTGTTGGAATCCCAGTTAAGAACAGCGTGACTTTGCCTTTTTCACCTTGGAAGACCATGTGCATGGCGTTCGACTTACCAAAACCGCAATGGTTCAAGTAATAAACGTGATAGGGGAAAGCTTCGTCAAACTGAAAAGCAAAGGGGTTCATCTTGGCATTGATCTGTTGCGATGTGACCTGTTCATCAAGTCCACTAATAAAGCTCTTTTCATCAACAACGTGCTTCATTGCCGTATCAGCTAAGCTTGCTTGTGCTGGAGAGACTAATGCATTTCCCCAATTCACTTGGCCAACTAATAAGCCTGCAACAAATGCTACTGAGGCTGCCATTGCCATTGCTCGCCTAGCAAAAGTAGGCCTTACTACTTTGCTTTCTTCGCTTGAGGTCTGATTGAACAGAATACGATCAGCAAGATCGTCTGGCACATCCACATTCATCGCAGAGTGGATCTGTTTATCAAGCGCTAGTACATCGTCTAAGAAGTTACTATTGGCTTCGCTATTCGCGGTCGCATCAACAATATCTTGTGTACGTTGTTTAGGTTCCGACAATACACGACGACGAAATTCCAAATCATCCATTATGTTGCCCCCTCTCTGCCTCTTCTGTATCCAGCATCTCTTTCAATTGATTTCGAGCTCTGAATAAACGTGTCATCACCGTGTTTTTGTTGAGTTCGAGAATATCGGCAATCTCATCACCACTAAAACCACCAATCACTTGCAAGAAGAGAGGTTCACGGTAATCAATTTCAAGTTTCATGATCTGGGCTTGCAACCACTGATGCTGATGGTGCGGGTCATCACTGACACTAGCATCGTTACCGTGATCGTCTATATCAACCAGATCAAACTGTTTGCGTTCAAAACGTCGAGCGTTCTCGCGCCTCAAGATGGTAATCAGCCAAGATTTAGCGGCTTTTTCATCTTGAAGGCTATCAAGTGACTTCCATGCACGAAGGCAAGTTTCTTGAACTAAGTCTTCGGCAATGCTTTTGTCTTTGCATAACCAATAGGCGTAGCGAAAGAGGTCACGATGATAGGCACGCACGAGTGCTTCGTATTTTCTTTGTTTGTCCATATCAGAGTTGACCGGACGCTTGGCTGTTTTCTTTCCAAACATTTTTATTATTGACACACGAGCCTCCATAATTGCTCTGCGTATAGCTGTCCTCTATACGTTGTGCTTCGTTTTTATATTCTGTTTCGTTTTTAGAGCTAACGATCGGCAGGAAATCGTAAAATCACATTAAAATTGATCTACTTCAAAATCTAAGGCCTCGAACCCGTTATAGTACACCTTGTCGTCTAGTTAGTCATTCGTGGCTAGCATGTTGAGCAAGACGACACTTCCTTTTGAAGGCTGACTTTACTTTCTCCTAATCAGGAAACTGATTATTTCAATTGGCGTCAAGTTAATTGCTTTATACACATTCCGACCACACAGCTTTGTGTGGTTTTTTTTTGCCTCAAGAAAACCAATCCCTACAAAGCGATAACAGTATTTGCTTACAATAGTTTAGTCTCTTACGACAACCTTACCCCCAAAAAGGTTCGCCTGAATGTGCAGTTATATTTTCAAACAGTGAGATACTCGTATCACGTTTATTTAAACGCTCGTTTGATTTAATTAACAACTTCTTTACAATGCTTCAGGTCAGACCTCTTAACTTTAAGGAGAAACCATGGGCAAACAGGAAGTCAAAACGCGTTCTGGAGAACGTGTTGCCGTTGTCGCTGGATTACGAACCCCATTCGCTCGTCAGAGCACAGAATTTAGTCAAGTGCCTGCGGTCGACTTAGGCAAAATGGTTGTGAGCGAAATGCTTGCAAGAACTGATGTCGATCCTGCGCTTATTGAACAAGTCGTCTTCGGCCAAGTTGTTCAGATGCCAGAAGCACCAAACATCGCGCGTGAAATCGTGTTGGGCACAGGCATGGACATCAATACCGATGCCTACAGTGTGACCCGAGCGTGTGCGACCAGTTTCCAAGCGGCAGTCAACGTTACTGAAAGCATTATGGCGGGCACGATTGATGTCGGCATTGCAGGTGGTGCGGATTCGTCTTCAGTATTGCCAATCGGTGTTTCGAAAAAGTTAGCGGCAAATTTATTAGCGCTGAGTAAAACCAAGACCATGGGGCAAAAGCTGAAGATTCTTAAAACCCTTTCAGTGAAAGACCTTATGCCAGTACCGCCAGCTGTTGCTGAATACTCGACTGGTTTATCCATGGGTCAAACCGCTGAACAGATGGCGAAGACGCACGGTATTACGCGCGAAGCTCAAGATGCACTTGCCCACCGTTCTCACTCTTTGGCTTCTCAAGCATGGAAAGAAGGCAAGATTAAAGACGAAGTGATGACTGCATTCCCAGCGCCTTACAAAAAGTATCTAGCGGAAGACAACAACATTCGTCACGACTCAACGGTTGAAGGTTACGCGAAGCTGCGTCCTGCATTCGACAGAAAATACGGTAGTGTAACGGCAGCCAATGCAACGCCTCTGACTGATGGCGGCGCTGCGGTTATGTTGATGCGCGAAGGTAAAGCGAAAGAGCTAGGCTTAGAAGTGCTTGGTTATATTCGTGGCTATGCGTTCTCAGCAATCGGTGTTGAAACAGATATGCTGATGGGGCCGACTTACGCGACTTCGCAAGTATTGAAGAACACTGGCCTAGAGCTGTCAGATTTGACGCTGATCGAGATGCACGAAGCATTCGCTGCACAAGTGCTGGCGAATGTGAAAATGTTTGCAAGTGACGAGTTTGCTCAGAAAAATCTTGGCCGCGATAAAGCGATCGGTGAGATTGATATGGAGAAGTTCAACGTACTGGGCAGCTCTATTGCTTACGGACACCCATTTGCTGCGACTGGTGCGCGCATGATGACTCAAACATTACGTGAACTGAAACGTCGCGGTGGCGGCTTGGCACTGAACACAGCTTGTGCTGCTGGTGGTTTAGGTGCAGCAATGATCTTGGAGGTAGAATAATGTCTACGACTCTTGATGCAACAACAGAAAAAGAAACAGTCGCTCAACCAGATTCAACGTCTGCGACTGAATCAACCAAAAAGAAAGCAACCGCATTCTCTCTTAATATCGATGACCAAGACATTGCTTGGCTAGCGATCGATGTACCGGGCGAGAAAATGAATACGCTACAAGCCGCCTTTGCTGAAGAGATGAAAGCGATCTTTGAGCAGTTAAAAGAGAAGCAAAGCCGCGTTAAAGGCCTAATCGTTCATTCTCTTAAGCCTGATAACTTTATCGCTGGTGCTGATGTGCGAATGCTGGATGCGTGTAAAACCGCTGATGAAGCGCAGTCTCTAGCTCGTCAAGGTCAGGAAATGTTCCAAGCGCTGTCTGATCTCCCTTACCCAGTCGTCGCAGCAATTCACGGCCCATGCCTTGGTGGCGGCTTAGAGCTCGCACTAGCATGTGACTACCGTGTATGTACCGATTCCGATAAGACACGTCTTGGTCTGCCAGAAGTACAATTAGGCTTACTACCAGGTTCTGGTGGTACGCAGCGTCTGCCTCGTTTGATTGGCTTGCTACCATCGCTCGATCTGATTCTCACCGGTAAACAGCTTCGTGCTAAGAAAGCGAAATCGCTTGGTGTTGTGGATGCTTGTGTCCCTGATACTATTTTGCTTGAAGTGGCGAAAAGCTTCGTTGAAAAGAATACGGGCAGCAAAAAAGGTAAACGTCTAGCGTCTAAAAGCCAAGCTTCAACCAAAGAGAAACTGATTTCGCGTAATGGCCTTGGCCGTAAAGTGATTTTTGAACAAGCGTCGAAGAAGACCAATCAGAAAACACGTGGCAACTACCCAGCGGCAGACGCGATTCTTGATGTGATTCGTTATGGTCTAGAGAACGGCTTTGAAAAAGGCCTTCAATATGAAGCGAAGCGTTTCTCTGAGTTAGTAATGACTTCTGAATCAAAAGCCCTTCGTTCAATCTTCTTTGCAACCACTGAAATGAAGAAAGAACACGGTGCAGATGCAGAACCGAAAGCGGTTAAGCGTGTTGGCGTTTTAGGCGGCGGTCTTATGGGGGCAGGTATCAGCCATGTCAGCGTAGCTAAAGCAAAAGTACCAGTCCGTATTAAAGACGTATCAAATGAAGGTGTGCTGAACGCACTTAACTACAACTACAAGTTGTTCGATAAGCAGCGTAAGCGTCGTATTCTGAGCCGTGCTGACCTTGAAAGTAAGATGCTTCAGCTTTCTGGTGGTATCGACTTTACGAGTTTTAACCACACTGACGTAGTGATTGAAGCGGTGTTTGAAGACCTTGACCTTAAGCAGTCGATGGTTGCAGACATTGAAGAAAATGCTAAGCCAGAGACGATCTTCGCGACGAATACATCTTCGCTACCAATCCATAAGATTGCGGAGAAGGCGAAGCGACCAGAAAATGTGGTCGGTCTTCACTACTTCAGCCCTGCTGAGAAAATGCCGCTGGTTGAAGTTATTCCTCATGAGACAACCTCAGAAGAGACTATCTCGACTGTAGTGGCATTAGCGAAGAAACAAGGCAAAACACCGATTGTTGTTAAAGATACTGCCGGTTTCTATGTGAACCGTATTCTTGCTCCGTACATGAATGAAGCGGCACATCTGCTATTGGCAAATGAGCCGATTGAAAAGCTCGACAGCACGTTATTGGACTTCGGTTTCCCTGTTGGCCCAATTACCTTGTTAGATGAGGTGGGTGTAGATATCGGAGCTAAGATCATCCCGATTCTGGTTAATGAATTAGGCGATCGTTTCCAAGGTCCTGATGTGTTCGACATTCTTCTGAACGACAACCGTAAAGGCCGCAAGAGTGGTAAGGGTTTCTATACCTACAAAGGTAAGAAGAAGGAAGTCGATAAGTCAGTTTACAAACTGCTTAAGCTACAACCTGAACCTAAGCTAAGTGATAACGACATCGCAATGCGTTGTGTGTTACCTATGCTCAATGAAGCGGTTCGTTGTCTAGACGATGGTATTATCCGTAGCCCTCGTGATGGCGATATTGGTGCTATTTTCGGTATCGGTTTCCCTCCATTCTTAGGTGGTCCGTTCCGTTATATGGATCAAATCGGTATTAAGTCACTGGTTGAGATGATGAATGACTTCGCTAAGAAGTACGGCGATCGTTTTGCGCCATGTGATGGTCTACTGACACGAGCTGGCTTGGATGAGTCTTTCTACAAGTAACTCTCTAGTTCGCTAATTATTAAGCCCGTATCAAGCCATTGATGCGGGCTTTTCTGTTTAATGGGCGAGTGAAAGGAATGAGATTCCCAACTCGGTCGTTCCTCTCTCTCTCGGTAATGACGGTCGAAAGTAAGCTATTGCGTTGATAAGAACGGCGGTCAAACACATCTCAATCAAAACTACCGTCATCTCCTAAAGCGACGAAGGAGCGCAATAGGAGATCTGCTTTTATGTTCGACCAATAAAAAAGGTTGATGCTTTCACATCAACCTTTGATTTCTAAAACACCCTTATCAACCAAGCTCAGTATCTTTCGGGCGCAACTGGAACTCGTCAATAGAGCCTATTTCCACACCCGCCGACAGCTTATCTTCTTCCTGATGCGCATTACCGTGCGCGTGCATAATCAGACGGTTGGCCGTGCGTGGTTTCAGTTGGCTAACCACAAAACGCATCATGTCAGAGCGAGTGAGCCCCTTGAGCTCTTCAAGCACACGCTCTCTCTGGTTGAACTCCACATCCTTATTGCCAATCGCAACCCATAAGCGCTGAGCACGACCTCGCAAAGTCGTATCGGGAGTTGAAATCTGATTCCAGAGACCACGTTTACTGCTGTGCCATTGATAATCGTTAAGCTCCAATAACACCATGTAAAAGGCATTAAGGAACTCATCTATAGAGGCTAACAAGTCTGCCGGAGCTGCATTGGGAGACTGCACGTACAACACAATACCTGGGTGTCGGTTGAGTGGCATGTTGCCAGTGCCGACCATGTAGCCCAGTTGTTGTTTAGTACGAATCTCATGGAAGAAAGTGGCCGACATTAAGTGGTTAGCGAGTGAGTACAGCGCGATATTTTGAGGTGAAATATCAGGACATTGGTAATAAACCACGATCGCCGAATCATCTTGATTACAGACGACTTCACGTTGGAAGCTGCCGTTTTCACCCAGCATAATTAACGGTCGCAGTGACTCTTCATAAGCTTGGTCTTGAACACGTAGGGCATCTTTTAGTGTTTCTGCCATCTTATGTGCAGCGGCTTTTTTCCAGTCGCCATACACCAACATTTCAACATGAAGTTCAGCCAAAATAGATTGAACGAATGAAGATAACTCATCGACTTCAATCGTCTCTAGCGCTTCAATCAACACCGCATAAGGAGGGTTGTTGGGCTGTAAGATGCCTGTCATTGCATTAAACAGTTGCGAAATAGGACGATCTTGCGACGCGTTATTCCAGTTTCTTAGCAATTGATGCTTAATTGTTTCGAAGCGTGTTGGACTAAAGTCGCGTGCTTGAAAGCGTTCAAGGATCATATTGAGCAATTGTGGCTGCTTTTCGCTGAATCCAGACAGAGTCAGTGTGACACCACCTTGGTGGGTATACATGTTGTAACCCATACCTGCAATTTCAGCCTGATACGTATCTTTCTCCAGAGAATCTAAGAACATCTCTACACATAAGCGTGTTTTGACGATGTTCCTAGGGCTAGCGACCGAGTGCGGGCTATCAATAGCGATATACACCACACCTTTCGGAACTCGAAATTGATGGTCTTGCAGGTGCCACAGCTTAAAGCCGTCCAACTCTTCTAACAGTTGTGGATGTTTAGCGTCGCCTTCGAGTTCTGCCGGATCTAAGTCATAGCAAATAAACGGGTTTTTGCTTGGAAGCTCAAACTGCCAACCGGGATTGATGCACATAAAGCATTGGGTTTGCTCTGAGCTAAAAGGTGTCACAGAGTAGGGCGTAAAGTACCATTTCGCTTCTCTGTCATACTCGAAACCTTGGGCAACAATGGTCGCGCGCATATTGTCGACGGTTAAGTAGGGAAGCAAAGAGCGTTGTAATTCGTCATCGAAATGCGACATCTTATAATCGCCATACACTACGTCTTGTTCTTGGTAGTGCTGCATGTTGATCACCAGATGACTCACGACATCAAGTGGTCTTGCTGGTTCTTGAAAGCGGAAAGCTGACTCTAAAACGGCGCGCTTTTCTAGATAGCGCCACTCCTCAATACCTTGTTGTTCAATCAACTTGATGTACTGAAATACTGCCTGGATGATGTTATCGGTTTTGGTTAAACCTTCGATGGTCAATGAGCAACTGACTGTGAAATCACGATAGTTGCTGCCGCTTGCGCCGCCACCTGCTGAGAGAGAAGTAATCCAACCTTTCTCTTTCAACTGCATCATCAAACTGCCTTCACCTTCATAACCTAAAAGGTGTGCAAAGAACGACAGTGGCTTAACGCCGTAGTGCTCGTCCATGCTTGGCATAGGGAAGGTTAAGATGAGTTTACGTACTTCTTTTATCGGCTCAACGTGCACTTGAACGCCAGTGCTTAATTCGCCAACAATCGGTACTTCAACCTTTTTTCCTTGCAGGTTGTGATTGGTAATCGAGCTAAAGCGATCCTCAACCCAGCCTTGCATTTCATCTAAGGATTGATTGCCAGACAGCGTCAGCGTCATCAGGTCTGCAGAATATTGTTGCTGGTGGAACGATAGGATCTCTTGTCGAATCGTCTCGCCATTTCTGTCGCCCAACGTATCGATATTACCGACAGAAAACTTCGAGAATGGGTGATTGTGGTTCACCAGTTCTTTGGTAACTTGGTACAAGCGTCGCGAATCGTCGTTGAGTTTCATCTTATATTCTGAATCAACGGCTTGGCGTTCTTTATCTAATGCTTCTTCGTTGAACAGGGGAGCAGTGAAAAATTGGCTGAAGCGATCGAGTGCGGTTTCAAACGCATTCAATTCAACATCAAAAAAGAAGCAGGTGTGCTCTGTTCCCGTCCAAGCATTGTTACTACCACCATGTTGGCTGATAAAACTTTGGAACTCTCCGACCTTTGGATACTTTTCAGTTCCCAAAAATAGCATATGCTCTAAGTAGTGAGCTAAACCCTCTCGGTCTGTAGGGTCATCAAAGTGCCCCACATTAACGGCTAATGCGGCTGCTGCTTTTTGAGCATTTTGGTCCTGAACTAACAGTACGCGTAACCCGTTATTTAAGGTTATGTAACGGTATTGATGTTCATCATTTGGGCTTAAGTGCACAGGAGCATCTCCAGAGAAGGTGGTTTTTAAATTATGTACCCGATGATTCGGCGTGCAAACCTTGTAATCATATTTTGGGATATGAAGTGCTTTTTGGCGATTTCTAAATCACTTTTATCGATTTTTATCAGTAATTTATTTTCTTTTAACAAGATTGTTAAGAAAGTCGAACTCTTTGGCAAGTGACTTGATATAATTATTTATATTGACTGCGGTTTCTCTGGATTGAGAGCCAAACCTAAGTAGCGTTTCGCTGATATATGGGATATATCGACTTTCGACATGTTACGAAGACAGGATTGAACATGAAAATATTCATTATGCGCCACGGTGAAGCAGAACATTTTGCGGACTCGGATGCAGAACGAGCGTTGACCAAGCGCGGGAAAATGGCTTCTCTTGCAGTGGCACAAGCTGCAAATGAGCAGGGGATTAGTCAATTCGATAAAGTGCTGGTGAGCCCATATTTAAGGGCACAAGAAACGTGGTTAGAGATCTCTCAGGCGTTTTCTGGTACGAAAGTAGAAACCTGTGATGATATTACGCCTTATGGAATGTCCGACGATGTGTTTGATTTGACCTTGGCAATGGCTGAAGTAGAAAAACTAGAGACCATTTTATTTGTTTCTCATTTACCTCTAGTGGGCTACCTAACAGCAGAGTTTGCAACTGGTATGGCTCCGCCGATGTTCCCAACGTCTGGCCTAGCCTGCATCGATTTTAACCTTGAAACACAAAAAGGTGAGTTGCTTTGGAACATCAATCCATAGTGAAGGTGAAGGCAACCTTTTAATTGGAAGACTAAAGTGAAAAGGGCATCTCAATGATTTGAGATGCCCTTTTTGTTTTTGGTGATGGAGTGATTCGCAAACCAGCATTACTTCTCAGGAATCGAGAGCAGTACCAACAACGCACCGTTACCGCCAAATTCTAATGGCGCTTGGTGAAAAGCCATCACGTCTGGGTGCTGTGCTAACCACAAAGGCACTTTCTGCTTAAGGATGTGTTTGCCAATGCCGTGTTGAACGCAGGCACACGCCACACCTTCTTTAATGCAGTGCGCGATCATCGCGCCAAGTTCGCGTTTGGCTTCTTGCTGAGTCATACCATGCATGTCTAGATAGACATCTGGAACATAAACACCACGACGCAGGCGCTTCACCTCATATTTAGAGACATCATCACGCGCATAACGTGTTGGCCCGTCTTCGCTAAGGTGCGGAATGAACTCATCCGAGAAATAAAACTCGCTATCTCTCGCTTGTCTTGCCGTTCGAGTAATTTCTTTTTGCTTGGCATTTCTTTTTGGCTGCTGGACTATGGTATCCTGTTGCAACTTTTTAACGCCCTTTACTGCATCGTTGAATAGGGCGAAATCGTCATCGAAGTCGGTGTCTTTTTTGCTCATCAGGTTATGAATTCTAATTAGAAACGTAATTAGCAGTATTGTAGCGCTTTTCGGAGACAATTTTGGATAAGATTTTTGTAGAAGAAGCGGTATCAGAACTACACACGCTTCAAGATGTGATTCGTTGGACTGTTAGCCGCTTTAACGCAGCTGGCCTATTTTATGGTCACGGCACTGATAACGCGTGGGATGAGGCAGTACAACTTATCTTACCTACTCTTTATCTGCCGATTGATGTTCCTTCGCATGTAATGAACTCTCGTCTAACGAGCAGCGAACGTCTGCGTATCGTAGAGCGTGTGATCAAGCGTATTAATGATCGTACACCAACGGCTTACCTGACCAACAAAGCTTGGTTCTGTGGCCTTGAGTTCTTCGTTGATGAGCGCGTTCTTGTGCCTCGTTCTCCAATTGGTGAGCTGATCGAAGCTCAATTCCAACCTTGGTTAACTGAAGAGCCAGTTCGTATCATGGATATGTGTACGGGTAGTGGTTGTATTGCTATCGCTTGTGCGCACGCATTCCCAGATGCTGAAGTAGACGCGATTGATATCTCTACTGACGCACTTCAAGTTGCTGAGCAGAACGTTCAAGATCACGGCATGGAGCAACAAGTGTTCCCAATCCGTTCAGATCTTTTCCGTGATCTGCCGAAAGAGAAATACAACCTGATCGTATCTAACCCGCCTTACGTGGACGAAGAAGATATGAACAGCCTGCCAGACGAGTTTACTCATGAGCCAGAGCTTGGCCTAGCAGCTGGCACTGACGGTCTGAAATTGGTTCGCCGTATCCTAGCTAACGCACCAGACTACCTAACTGATGACGGTATTCTGATCTGTGAAGTAGGTAACTCAATGGTTCATATGATGGATCAGTACCCTGAGATTCCATTCACTTGGATTGAATTCTCGAACGGTGGTCACGGTGTATTCATGATCACTCGCGAGCAGCTAGTGGCTTGCGCTGACGAGTTCTCTATCTACAAAGACTAGGTAATGACGGCTAGTTTTAGCCTAGTACTTGGTAAGACGTTCTATTTAAAACGTTTAATTTAAACGCCATGCAGCAATGCATGGCGTTTTTTATTGCCTTAGTTTTGGGGTTAAGTCATCAACGCAGGATAAATAATGTTCAATATTTAGTTGCCTAATATGAATAGCTATTACATATTGGTGGCTAATGTTTAGCCGTTTTAGTGAGTTAAGGAGAATTCGCGATGAGCTTTGATACATGGATTTATTATTTGTTGGCAGTACTGATTTTAACGGCATCGCCGGGCCCAAGTTCTTTATTGTGCATGACCAAAGGTGTGCAATCGGGTTTTAAATTATCAATATTTACTGCGCTGGGCAGCTTAACGGCGATCACCGGAATCTTAACGTTATCGTTCACCGGTTTAGGGGTGATCATAGCTTCATCGGAAGTGGTGTTTAATGTCATTAAATGGACAGGCGCTGCGTATCTTATCTATCTTGGCTGGAAGTCTTTAAGTTCTAACCAGCAAGATTACGACGATCTATCCAGTCAACAAACCGATTCTCAACTTGTTAAAGAAAGCGCGGTGCAACACTACTTAAGTGGTTTTATTGTTGGCGCGAGTAACCCGAAAGCGATCTTGTTTTTTACCGCACTTTTCCCTCAGTTTATCGACCCGTCACTCGCTTTGCTTCCCCAGTTTGCGGTGTTTGCTTTAACCTTTGCTGTGATGGAGTTGTCTTGGCTATTGGTGTACGCGTATTTAGGTGCGAAGTCGTCAAACTGGCTGTTTGCGAAAGGCAGAGCTAAGGTTTTCAATCGTGTTACAGGTGGCGTGTTTATTGGTGCTGGCGCGCTGCTTTCGACGACAAGCCGAGCATAAATTTTTGATTTATCAGAGGGCTGAATAGTTACAGAAAATTCTTAATGCTGTCATAAAAGGTTAATATTAATGTGCTTGCTGCTTTTGGTGAAAAGCCGATATATTGTAGTTACACCATCACGTTCTCAAGGAGAGACATATGCAGCATCAAGAAATGATACAACACAGTAACTTTGGCGTTATCAGCCGCACTTGGATTTTCTCTACCCTTTCTCTAGTGGGTATTCTTGCTCTAATGTAGTCAGCTTAATGGCTCTATATTTTCAGTTTTTATTATGAAATCACTTGTTAAAAAGTCTTCAAAGTCAGAACTCTTTATCTCATAAACGTGGCTTTTCTCATCAGGCTAGCCACTTAACCTTTTCTCGCTGTACCTTTCTCTGAACATCTTCTTTCCCATAATACTCTCTTTGTCTGATTCCCCATTTGTTTAATAAACTCATTGTTTAACCTGATCTGAAGTTGTTATCAAACTGTGATAATCTTAAGTTATCTATTACCTACAGTGTATCTCTCATGTCTGTCTGGGATTCAATTTCATTTAACAATCGATTTACGACGTTACCTCGACTGTTCTATACCCCAATTCAACCTACACCTCTAAATAATGTCCAATGGCTTGCATGGAACCAAAACCTAGCCAGTGAACTCGGCTTTCCATCATTTGAGGACGTCTCTGATGAGTTGCTTGAAACTCTATCGGGCAACGTTGAACCAGAGCAATTTTTACCTGTAGCAATGAAATACGCAGGCCATCAGTTTGGTTCTTATAACCCCGATTTAGGTGATGGCAGAGGTTTGCTATTAGCACAAGTTGTCGCTAAAAGTGGTGAAACGTTCGATTTACACCTAAAAGGTGCAGGTAAAACACCGTATTCGCGCATGGGTGATGGGCGCGCCGTGATTCGCTCAACTGTTCGTGAGTATTTATGTAGCGAAGCGATGGCTGGGCTTAATATCCCAACGACACGTGCGTTGGCGATGATGACCAGCGACACGCCTGTTTATCGAGAGAAGCAAGAGTGGGGCGCATTGTTGGTGCGTGCTGCTGAATCACACATTCGTTTCGGTCACTTTGAACATCTGTTTTATACCAATCAGTTGGCCGAGCATAAATTGTTGGCTGATAAAGTCATCGAGTGGCACTTCCCTGAATGCCTTGATGAAGACAAGCCCTACGCTGCTATGTTTAATCAGATTGTTGACCGTACCGCGGAGATGATTGCGTTGTGGCAAGCGAATGGCTTTGCCCACGGGGTGATGAATACCGATAACATGTCGATTATTGGACAGACGTTTGATTACGGCCCGTTCGCTTTCCTAGATGAGTATGACCCGAGATTGATCTGTAATCACTCCGACTATCAAGGTCGTTATGCCTTTAATCAACAACCTAGAATTGGATTATGGAACCTGTCAGCTCTGGCTCACTCTCTGTCGCCGCTGGTGGAGAAAGCTGATTTAGAAGCTGCGTTAGAACAGTATGAGCCACAAATGAACGGCTATTTCAGCCAGTTGATGCGTCGTAAGTTAGGGCTGCTTTCTAAACATGAAGGTGACAGCCGCTTGTTTGAATCTATGTTCGAGTTGATGTCGCAAAATAAAGTTGATTACCCAAGGTTCTTTAGAACGCTGTCGAGCCTAGATACCCTGCCAGCGCAGGAAGTGATTGATTTGGTTATCGATCGTGATGCTACCAAGCTATGGCTGGATAACTATTTGCAACGCTGTGAACTCGAAGAGAGTTCAGTGGCAGAGCGCTGCGAAAAGATGAGACAGGTAAACCCTAAATACATCCTCAGAAATTACCTCGCACAGCTGGCGATAGATAAAGCCGAGCGCGGTGATAGCAGTGATATTGACGCATTAGTGGTGGTGTTGGCCGATCCTTATGCGGAACACCCTGAATACGAACATCTTGCCGCGTTACCACCAGAGTGGGGCAAAGCGATGGAGATCAGCTGCTCGTCGTAAAGCAGTACGTCAAATCAAACGAGTAGACAGAGGTCACTTAGTTGTGATCTCTGTCTGTTTGTTCTTCTAATTTTACAAACATATCAATAATCAAATGCTCAACCTGCCTATACACTATGTGAATAAGTTGTAAATTTGATAGGTTTGGGCGATGCCAACAAATACTCGAATTCTCGTGGTGGATGATGATCAAGAAATCCGCGAGCTGCTGGAAGAGTACCTCACAAAATCGGGTTTCGATGTCTCCTCAGTTGGAGACGGTGTTGAACTCGAAACTCACCTGCAAAGCCAAGGTTACCCAGACCTGATTCTTCTTGATGTGATGCTACCCGGTGACGACGGTTTTACCTTGTGCCAACGCGTCCGCAAACAATCGAATGTGCCTATCATCATGCTGACTGCGGTATCGGATGAAACCGATCAGATTATCGGCTTAGAAATTGGTGCTGATGACTACATTGCTAAGCCGTTTAGCCCACGCCAATTAATGGCGCGTATCAAAGCATTGTTACGCCGCGTTCAAGTGGTGGATGACAAACCCAATGATGCACTGCCAAAGCAAATCATTTTTGGTGATTGGACGCTCGATACGCTCGCACATCGAATTTCCCACAATGAAAGCTCAGAAGAGATGGACTTGTCGGGCAGTGATTTCTCATTGTTAATGTTGTTCCTTACTCGCCCTAATGAAGTGTTAGACCGAGATACTATCTCTTTCGCCACTAGAGGCCGTGAAGCGTTGCCTTTTGAGCGTGGCATTGATGTGCAGCTTAGTCGCCTGAGAAGCCGATTGGGTGACAGTGGTAAATATCCTCACTACATCAAAACCATGCGTGGTAACGGCTACATTCTGGCTGTGCCTGTGCATTATGAGCACTGAGCAAGAAGTCCTTATGAAGTGGTTGAGAAGTTTAAAGCCAAATTCCTTGGTTGCTCGAACCTTGTTATTAACCTTGTTGGCGGTGGTCATCGCTCAAGGTATCGCAACCTCTATTTGGTATAGCGAATCTAAACATAAAGAACTGGAAGGAATTCGTTCGGCCTCATCGAGCATGGCTAACATGTTTGCTTCAACGGTGACTTTTTTTCAGTCTCTGCCAGTCAAATATCGCCATATCGTATTAGACCAAATTCGAAATATGGGCGGGACGCGTTTCTTCGTCTCTTTTAATAAAGAGGCGTTGATTGTTGAACCGATCCCCGATACCCGCTTAAAAACCGCATCGATAGAAGCCATAGAAAGTGTGTTGAGTAACAAGCTTAATAAAGTGGAATCAGTACGTGTCGATTTCTCTCGTCCAGAGCATCTTCGTTTGCTTAAAAATGACATCTATTTGAGCGATCTCCCGCGATCGTGGGCACATCATACATTAACCTTAGAGCCTCTTAATCCTCCGATTCTGGTTGTTCAAATTGAATTAGCCAGTCATGAATGGGTGTACATTGCCGCACTGCTGCCTGCACCTTACGTAAAACTGGATGACACTATTCTTGGCCGTGAACAGGTGATCTTCTTGCTCTCTTCAACGCTGATTCTACTGGTGTTGACCTACTTAATGATTCGCCGCCAAGTTCGCCCACTTAAAAAGCTAGCAAGGGCGGCTAATGAAATGAGCATGGATATTCAACAGCCGCCGCTTAACGAAGAGGGGGCAACTGAACTGGTTACGGCGACTCGGGCTTTTAATCGAATGCAGCAACGTATTCGTCGTTATGTGGCCGACCGAGAACACCTTTTTTCTGCTATCTCTCATGACTTGAAGACGCCAATTACCCGTTTAAGGCTTCGAGCTGAGCTATTGGAAAGTGAGGTCAAGAAAGACAAGTTCAACAAGGATTTAGATGAGCTTGAAATGATGGTCAAGGGCGCGTTACAAGCGGTAAGAGATACTGACCTTCACGAAAACAACGCCATTATCGATCTCAATGAGATGATGCTCTCTGTGATTGAACTGCATAACCAAAATCAAACCTTGGTTGAGTTTGAGCCTACTGTGGTTGAACCGTTAGTCGCCAAGCCACTAGCGATTAAACGTGTGCTCACCAATCTTATCGACAACGCTGTGAAATATGGAACATCAGCTGAGGTCGATATCAGCAGTGATTCGGTGTGGGTTATCGTGACGATTCAAGACCACGGCAAAGGTATTCCTGAAGATAAACTTGAACTGGTGTTTGAACCATACTTTAGGCTTGCTACCGACGACCAAGGACACGGTTTAGGGCTCGGGATCTGCCGAAACATCCTGCACGGACACGGCGGAGATCTCATTATTCGTAACTCCCCTCAAGGCGGCTTAGAGGCCAAAGTCTATATCCCTAGAGGCCTAGAAGTGTAATGTAACAATTGTGTTACACTGGGCTTACCTTTTGTTTCAATCCTAAAAATCAAAATAAGTAGACTCTTTATTGAACCGGACGTCGAGTCCGCTAAACATGGAAGATAATAATGAAAATCAATAAAACCCTACTTACTCTATCTCTTCTTGCTGCCTCAACATTTTCTCAAGCTGGTGAAGTGGAAGTGCTCCACTGGTGGACTGCCGGTGGCGAAGCAAAATCCGCTGCGGTACTGAAAGAGATGATTGAAGAACAAGGCCATACATGGAAAGACTTTGCAGTGGCTGGTGGCGGCGGTGAAAGTGCGATGACCGTTTTGAAAACGCGAGCAGTGTCAGGCAACCCACCGTCTGCAGCGCAGATCAAAGGTCATGATATTCAAGAGTGGGGTGGTTTAGGTTTTCTAACGTCTCTCGATGCAACAGCAAAACAAGAGCAGTGGGATGAACTACTGCCAGAAGTTGTCACTAAAGTGATGAAGTGGGACGGCGAATATGTAGCGGTTCCTGTTAACGTCCACCGTGTTAACTGGCTTTGGGCTAACCCTGTCGTATTAGAAAAATCAGGTGTGACGGTTCCAACCACATTAGACGAATTCTTCGTGGCGGCAGACAAGATCAAAGCAGCAGGCTTTATTCCTCTGGCTCACGGTGGTCAACCTTGGCAAGACGCGACAGTCTTCGAAGCGGTAGCACTTGATGTACTAGGCAGTGAAGACTACAACAAAGCGTTCGTTGATCTTGATATGGACGTGTTATCTGGCGACAAAATGGTGGAAGTGTTCACTAAGTTTAAAAGGATGCGCGATTACATCGACAGCAACTCGCCAGGTCGTGATTGGAACGTCGCAACCTCAATGGTTATCAATGGCGAAGCTGCAATGCAAATCATGGGTGACTGGGCGAAAGGTGAGTTTACTGCAGCAGGCAAAGTGCCGGGTAAAGACTACATCTGTGCGCCAGCTCCGGGTACTGACGGTCAATTTACCTTCAACATCGATAGCTTTGCGTTCTTTGAGTTAAGTGACAAAGAGAACCAAAAAGCGCAGCAAGATCTAGCGAAAACCATTCTTACTAAAGATTTCCAAGAAGTCTTCAATCTGAACAAAGGTTCTATCCCTGTACGTCTAGATATGGACATGTCTAAGTTCGACCAATGTGCGTTGGATTCAATGGCAACCTTCAAAGCGAGTGCGAAGTCTGGCGATCTTGTTCCGAGTATGGCTCACGGCTTAGCGACGACAAGTTACGCTCAAGGCGCTATCTATGATGTAGTGACCAACTTCTTCAATGAGAAAGATGCCGATCCAAAAGAAGCGGCAGCTAAGTTAGCAAAAGCAGTGAAAGCGGCTATCTAATCTCATTTGGTTTAACACCAAACCCCCAGGGTGGGTAGGCTCGTAGGGAGCCTATCTGCTCTTCATTCCCAATTCTAATATGCGTGATGCTGATGTGGTGCCGAGAGGTAAGCCATCGGCTCGATTGTGCAACAAGGATAAGTTATGGAGCATGTTTTGACTGAGTCGACTCCAAAACCCACAAGGAGCCAGCCTGCGCCCAAGCCTAGCTTTGCTGACAGGTTGCAACATTGGTTACCCAAGATTGTACTGGCGCCGACCGCGTTAGTGACCGTGGTGTGTATCTACGGCTATATATTCTGGACGGCGGCGCTGTCGTTCACGAATTCTCGATTTTTACCGAGCTTCAACTTTGTCGGTTTAGCTCAATATGAAAAACTGATGGACAACGATCGCTGGATAACCTCAATCACCAACCTCGGTGTGTTTGGTTTTCTGTTCATGGCGATTGCTATCTTGTTAGGTGTGGGTTTGGCGGTATTGCTTGACCAGAACATCCGGCAAGAAGGCGCGATTCGTACCATCTATTTATACCCCATGGCTTTGTCATTCATCGTGACGGGTACAGCTTGGAAATGGATTCTCAATCCGGGGCTTGGTATTGAAAAATTGATGCAAGATTGGGGCTTCACCGACTTCAAATTCGATTGGTTGGTCGACTCTGAAATGTCGGTCTACACCTTAGTGATTGCCGCGCTTTGGCAGTCTTCAGGCTTCGTGATGGCGATGTTCTTAGCCGGTCTTCGTGGCATCGACTCTTCTATCATCAAAGCCGCTCAAATTGATGGGGCAAGCTTACCCACCATTTATCTCAAAATTATTCTGCCTTGCTTGCGCCCTGTGGTTTTCAGTGCGGTGATCATCACCTCACACATTGCGATTAAGAGTTTCGACCTTGTGACGGCAATGACAGCGGGCGGCCCAGGTTATTCATCGGATCTTCCTGCGCTATTCATGTACGCACACTCGTTTACACGCGGACAAATCGGCCTTGGTGCTGCCAGTGCCATGATGATGCTTGCGGGTATTTTAGCGATTCTCGTGCCTTACCTTTACTCTGAACTTAGGGAGAAAAAGTCATGATGAACAACATCAACTTTGCTCGAATGTTTATCTATTCAGCACTGCTTTTCTTCTGCTTGGTTTACCTAATGCCACTGTTTGTGATGGTACTGACCTCATTCAAAACCCTGCCAGACATTAAGGCAGGTAACTTGATGAGTTTACCGAAAGAGTGGGTGTTTGATGCTTGGTATAAAGCGTGGGACACCGCGTGCACTGGCGTAAAATGTGAAGGCATCAAAGGCTACTTTTGGAATTCGTTCCAAATGGTGATTCCTGCGGTCGCGATCTCGACATTGCTCGGTGCATTCAACGGATACGTAGTAACAAAATGGCAGTTCAGAGGTTCAAACCTGTTCTTTAGCTTACTGTTGTTTGGCTGCTTTATTCCGTTCCAAGTCGTCCTTCTGCCAATGGCGACCATGCTTGGCAAGATGGGCTTGGCGAACACAACCATCGGCTTGGTGATTGTGCATGTTATCTACGGCATGGCGTTTACGACTCTGTTTTTCCGTAACTTCTACATCTCGATTCCAGATGAACTGATTAAAGCGGCAAAACTGGATGGTGCAGGGTTCTTCACCATTTTCTTTAAGATCTTATTACCGATCTCTACACCCATCATCATGGTGACGGTGATCTGGCAGTTCACCGCAATCTGGAACGATTTCTTGTTCGGGGTGGTGTATTCAGGCTCAGAGACTCAGCCAATCACCGTGGCATTAAATAACTTAGTCAATACCAGCACGGGCGTTAAAGAATACAACGTCGACATGGCTGCCGCTATTATCGCCGCACTGCCAACGCTGTTGGTGTATGTCTTCGCAGGAAAGTATTTTGTTCGTGGCCTAACGGCAGGATCAGTAAAAGGATAATTACCCATGGCAACATTAGATTTAAAACAGATCCGTAAAACCTATCGCAACGCGGACAACGAAACGTTAAAGGGCATCGACATCAGTATCGATTCGGGGGAATTTTTGATACTTGTCGGCCCTTCGGGGTGTGGGAAATCCACCCTAATGAACACCATTGCTGGGCTAGAGAATATTAGCTCGGGTGAGATTGTGATTGATGGTGTTGATGTGGCTCAGGTTGAACCCAAAGACCGCGACATCGCGATGGTATTCCAATCATACGCACTTTATCCAAACATGACGGTACGCGGCAATATCGCCTTCGGCTTGAAGATCCGCAAGATGCCACAAGACGAAATCGATGCAGAAGTGAATCGAGTTGCTGAAATGCTACAAATCGAACAACTGCTTGATCGTAAACCATCACAGCTATCTGGTGGCCAGCGCCAACGTGTAGCAATGGGCCGTGCTCTGGCGCGTCGTCCTAAGCTGTATCTATTCGATGAGCCGCTTTCTAACTTGGATGCCAAGTTGCGTGTTGAGATGCGTCATCAGATTAAACGTCTGCACCAAAAGCTGAACACTACCATTGTTTATGTCACCCATGACCAAATCGAGGCGATGACTTTAGCGGACCGTATTGCAGTGATGAAAGATGGTGAACTGCAGCAACTCGGTACGCCGCAAGAGATCTACACCAAGCCAAATAACATGTTCGTGGCGGGCTTTATGGGTTCACCATCTATGAACTTCATTAAGACCATGGTGGATTTGGATGATGAGCAGAATCCAATCATCAAAGTGACGGGTACGGCTGAACAAGAGCATCACATTCGATTGCCACAAAGTATGCGTGAGCAAGATGGCAAAGAAGTGGTGATAGGCCTGCGCCCTGAACACATCACTGAGCAGGAGAGTGAAGATGTGTCGGCAACGACCAAGCTAGACTTGCAGTTAGAAGTACTAGAACCAACAGGGCCAGATACGATTGCTATGGTGAAAGTGAACGACCAAGAAGTGGCATGTCGCTTGTCGCCAGAATTTGAAGTGTCAGTTGGGCAAATGGCGCCGCTGCATTTTGACTTATCAAAGGCGGTATTCTTTGATGCTCAGACTGAAGCGAGAATTGATTTTTAGTTTTTGAGACAGTAGCTCAATGAGAGTCTAAGCTTAAACAAAGGCAGTATCACTAACTTATAATAAGTAACGTGATGCTGTCTTTTTTGTTGTTTTAGCCTGTTTTATTTCCTCACGAAAACAGAGGGATCAACGAGATAAATGGATTAACTGCAATAATATCGCTAATTAGCCTCCGTTAGCTCTATAAAGCTGACCGAGAACAGCGTAGGATCGCGCTACTTTAGACCAAATACTAGGTTGCACATTAGTGCATAAACAGAAGAATACATGAAACTAACAGCAAAACCCTCAGCTAGTAACGCTTTACTTATTTCTATTACGACACCGGACTTCAAAGGTGACGAAGCAAAAGAGTCTCTTGCCGAACTTGCTCGCTTAGTAACAACCCTAGGGTTTAAAGTGGTCGGTACCCAATCACAGCACCACAGTTCAACACAACGACAAAACGTGTTGGGCGCAGGTAAGCTTGCAGAAATTGCACACTTAACCGGTTACCAAGGTTCGATTGAAGAAGCCGAAGATGAAGATTTTATCGATGAATCCTTTGATTTTCGCGCTGGTATCGATGAGTTAGATTTTGATGATCTTCCATCTGAAGACGTGGAATTTGGTACTGCTGACGTAGTGGTATTTGACTGTGATTTGAGCCCATCTCAACTGCGTAATGTAGAAGCGCATTTGGGTGTCGAAGTGTTTGACCGTACTGGTATCATCATCGAAATCTTCAGCCGCCATGCTCGTACTCGTACCGCACGTCTGCAAGTTGAAATCGCTCGCCTAAACTACCTAGTGCCTCGACTGCGTGAAACAGCCGACGGTGATAAAGAGCGTCAAATGGGTCAAGGTGCTGGTGAAACTTCACTAGAGCTAGACCGCCGTAAAGTACGTGACCAAATTGCTGCGCTTAAGCGTGAGTTGGTTAGTGTTCAAGACGAAATGAAGAACCGACGCACACAGCGTTCGGAGCTTTTCACTGTTGCTCTGGTTGGCTACACCAACGCGGGTAAATCTTCGATGATGCGCGCTATGACAGCAACCGAAGTGAGCGGTGAAGATAAGCTTTTCGCCACTCTAGACACCACGGTTCGTGCGCTTCAACCAATTACTCAGCCGCGTATTCTGGTTTCAGATACAGTAGGTTTCATCAAGAAACTGCCACACGATTTGGTTGCTTCGTTCCACTCTACGCTAGCAGAAGCGCATGATGCTTCATTACTGCTCTATGTGGTTGATGCTTCTGACGTTTCATTCCGCGCACAACTTGAGGTGGTACATGAAGTACTAGCGCAAGTGGGCGTTGAGGGCAGTGAAAAACTATTGGTACTGAACAAGTGCGATAGATTGAGCGAAGAAGAACAGTTAGAGCTGATTGAAGAATTCCCTGATGCCATGCTGACCTCAACGCGTGACCCGCTCGATATCACCAAACTGCACAAGTACATTGTGGGTGTGGCTGAACAAGGCATGATCGAAGAAGAGATCACGATTCCTTATTCTGGACAAGGCATCATCGGTGAGATTCGCTCAAACATGAGTGTGGTGAAGGAAGAGTACGACTACGAGTGTATTAAGCTGACTGTACGTTCAAGTGCAATTGATTTAGCGCGCTTGAAAAAACGTATGCAGAAGTCTTAATCTTTTAGCTAGCCTGAAAAGAACAACCAAAAGAAAAGCGACCCGATAAGGTCGCTTTTTGTTTCGTGTCGCTTAGTAATTAGTTACTCGTCAACCAGCCCATTTCGGTCATTTACGCCATTCTTTGAGTTGGTTTCCAACGTGCTAGTTCTGGGGCAAGTTTGATACCTTGCGAAGTCAGCAGGTTAACACGAGCTAAGTAAGCCGCACCGTGCATCAGGTGCTTTGCAAGGTCGACCGCATTACGCTGTTGGTAATCATCTAGATAGCTGTCTTTTGCCCATGCGTTGAATGCGCCAAGTGCAGGGCCTGCCCATACTTGGTAATCCATTTCACGACCTTGTTCACCGGTGTTTGACCAACGGCTAGAAAGACCCAAGTACCAACGGAAAATCAACGCCATTTTACGCTTCGGATTGCCTTCAGCGCGTTCGATTTGTTTAGGGTCACGCTCGTTAAAGTGCGCGACTGTACCAGCCCAGATGTCATCCAATGTTGAACGGAATACCTGCTTCTCTAGCTTTTGGCGTTCTTCAGCTGGAATCGCTTCAATGGAGTCGTAACGCGTGTAGATCTCGTAAAGCTTGTTCGCACGCATTGGGAACAAGGTACCGCGCTTAACCACTTGCAGCTTCACGCCCATCTCGAACATGTCTGCCGCCGGAGCCATAGTCACGTCAGCCATTTCAGTTGTCGAAAGCAGCTTACGTGTGTGCTCGCTTGCGCCAGCCTCAACACAGGCTTGGTTGATTGAACCAGTAACAATGTATGCCGCGCCCATGTTAAACGTTGCTAGAGCGGCATCAGGCGTGCCTACGCCACCACCACAACCAACACGCAGCGGTGTTTTGAATTGGTACTGAGCTTGGATCTGTTCTTTCAATGCAAGAATCGTTGGCAGTAGGGTTACCAGAGGGCGGTTATCGGTGTGACCACCGGAATCGGCTTCTGCAGTAATGTCATCCGCCATTGGAACCAACTGTGCTAGCTCCATCTGTTCTGCTGTGATTCGACCCTCATCAACCAAGGCTTGCAGCATTTTCACAGGAGCAGGCTGCATGAACTTGCTTGCCACTTCGGTACGGCTCACCTTTGCGATGACTTTGTTGCCGATCTGGATTTCACCTTTTGCATCACGGCTAAGGCCAGCAGCACGATAGTGAACGATTTGCGGTGTTAAACCTAAGAAGGCTGAAGCCTCAACCGTTTTCACTTTGTGCTTCAAAAATAGCTCTACGCTGCCGCGCTCTAGTGCTGGTTCACTTGGGCTGTGAATCAGGTTGAACGCGTAAGGACCGTTTGGTAGCGCTGCTTGAATACGGTTGATCGCTTGCTCAACGCGAGACGGGATTAAGCCCGCCGCGCCAAATGAACAAAGAATACCAGCCTGACCAAGCGCAATTACAAGTTCTTCGGATGAGATCCCGTTGGCCATTGCGCCTGCGTAGTACGCGTATTTTACGCCATGGCAGCGACGAAACTCTTCGTCGCCCAAGCTTTGTGTACCGAGTGCAGGAGCAAAGGCGCTAACAGGTTGGCTGTTTGCGGCACTTGCTGAATCACCCGAGGTAATTTCAGCTTGTTGGCTTACGCCCAAGCCTTTTTCTGGATGGTTTACTACGTAACAAGCAAGGCTCAAGTCTTTTAAGATGGTCGACATGGCCGCGCTATCAAAGTGAGTTGTGTTCTCTTCAATCTGCCAAGGCCACGGAGATAGCTTTTCGTTATTAATTGTAGTTTGAGTTGTCATACTAAATTCTTTCCTAATTCTTTGTCTCTAATGGCGGCTTATGCTGTCTTGATACCAGAAACTTTATCGCTAGCAGGGGCTTCTTCGATGCAAATCGCGATGTCTTTTACTTCGTAAATACGCAGGCCATCTTTGCTCAGGTTTGCGTCGCCAACGATGATGCGTTTGCCGTCTTCGTCTTTAATCGCAGTGATGTGTACATCCAGAGACATCTGTTTGTTCAGAGGGTTAATCTGACCACGGTATTTCCATTTCACTTCAGACTGGATTTGACCGAACTTCGGATTACGGAAGCCTGCGCCAAGATCTTTGTTTAACGCATAGGTTTGCATTAGCTCAATGATCGCTTCAACACCTAGAGAACCTGGCATTACTGGATCTTGATGGAAGTGGAACTGGAAGAACCAATCGCTTGGGTCAATCGTGCGCTCAGCGTATAGGTAGCCAAGGCCGTCTTTACCACCGTCGCTAGTGATCTGCACGGTATCGATAAAGTTCAAACGACCGCCAGCCAATTTGTAGTGCTCTTGTACCTCACAAGTAGATGAGACAGGTGCATTGAAGTAACGCGTCGTTTTGTCTAGCAGGTTAATGTTTACATCCGGCGTGCGGTTGTTATCAACGTGCCAAGGGTGAGTCACCTTACCGTTGTCTAACCCCAGTTGGTCTTTCAGTGCAGCACCTTTGAAGTAACCAAATACCGCTGTACCTTGGTAGAAAGGCACGCCATCTGTGCTCAGTTCGAAGCTAAAGCTCTGTACGATGTTAGTGCCCATCATTACGGTTGAAAGCAGGCGAGAATCGTTGGTGATCGTTTTGCCACGTAAGTCGACGTTACGCAGCATTTTGCCGCTGCCATCTAGGTTGCGGAAAAACAGTTCTTCACCTGGGAAGCCCAGAGTGGTGCCCATGTAGCCAGAGATGAAGCCGTTTGGCTGCAGTGAAATCTCCATCAATACCGAGTAAGGCATCAAGGTATGGTGGCTGTTTTCATCAAAATACCATGCATTTTCTGGCACTTCGTATTCAGCGATACACGATGAAGGTTTCTTGAAGTCACCACGCTTGCCGTCGATTTCAACGACACGAGTGGTTAATTGCAGATCGCCACACGGAGTACGTGGTGGAATCATTCCACGGTAGATAGAGAAGTCAGGACCGAAACATTTTTCGATATCGCCAGTTGCGAATTCGAACATGTGGTATGGCGTAAATGGAACCGTATCAGGTGTGCGGTTCGGGTAATCAGGCGTTACCGGAGCTTCAACGTGTTGAAGAGGAATCACACCTTTATTTGGTGCAGTTTTCAGGTCTTCAATTTGCGCCATCAGTGGTGCATTCGCTGAAGCCTGTTGGTTGACTGCTGGTGTATGGCCCAAGTTTTTGATAACAGGGGTCGCAACAGCTGTTTCTAAAGAAGGCAGGTAACGAGTACATTCGTCGTCTTCTTTGATCATCACACCCAAGTTTTGGAAATCAACAATCACTTTGCCGTTGAGCAAAATATCGATGTTAGCTTTCGCGTATGGGCGAGGGCTTAGACCAATCTCTGTTACTTCCATGCGGTAAGTCAGTTCTGCCGATTGTGGTAGAACTTGACCACGACAGCGTACTTGTTGAGGCGCATTTTCAAGCGGTTGGAAACGACCATTTTGAACAAGCGTGTGCATGCCAAGGTGCATCATGAAGAATTGCAGCAGTTGACCACAACCTTCTGCCATCAAAGAACCAGCCATTACTGAGTCATCTTTGAAGTGACAAGGGAAGTACCAGTGCTCAGGCTCTAGCTGCTTGTGACCTTCAATCAGACCAAGCCCCCATGTGCCGCCTTGCGGTTCAACACGGCTGACCTTTTCGATCATCATGAACTTCTCTGAGCTGAAGCATAGAGAAGGCTGGTGGCGATCAGATTGGTGAGTTGGGCCAAAGCACTCTGCGATGTTGGCAGTCAGTAGGTGACGCAGTTCTTGGTGGTTAAACTGGGTTTTAGGGCAGTGCAGCATAGGGTCGAAGCGTTGCTTAGTCGCAAGCTTACGAGCCTTGATTTCATCTTCAGTGTGAATCACACCTTTGCCGTCTGCTAGCTCTTCATCAGTGAAGAAACCTGCACAGCCGTTATCCATTTTCAGGATCATCCTGTCGCCAACGAAACATTCGTAAGAGAAGAAGAACAGCAGGGTGTCGCCATTGCGAGCAAAGCTATTGATTGAGATATCGTAACGCAGCGTATCGCCACCACGAGGCAAGTCGCCAAGGAAGGTCAGCGTACAATCAAGTAGGCGATAAACACGCTCACCTTTGTTTTCGAAATCAATGCCTAAGTAGCTGATCAGCATTAGGTCACACTGACCAGATTCAACTGCAACAGCCCAAGGGATCTGACCATCTACAAGATACGGCGCATCAACAGGGATGTCGTATTCTGTGGTCATGGTGCTTGGCTTGTACTCGTTAACGGTCGCGTCGAGCTTAGTAACGCGAGATACCAATAGGTAATCAGTGGTTGGCAAGCGAACGCGGCGCGAGTAGCTATCGATGATCGCGTAGTCAGGGCCAAACACGTTCGCAATATCACCTTCCGCGTACTCAACCAGATCATCGAAATCCCAAATGCATGGCTTACGGATAGGTTTTACTGGTGCAGGCGTCGCAAGCACGTTGACTGGCACTGACTGAACCTGAGCAGGTTGAGCTTGCACAGGCTGACTAATCGTTTGCTGAGCAGTTGTTTGTTGACCATTCGTTTGTTGAGAAACGGCTGAGCTATCTAAGCCAGACGTAACGGCGTTTAGCTGTGCTTTCAATAGAGCATCGGCAATCTGCAGGCCTTGTGCACGTGTTTGTAAAAAGGCTTTGTGAACTTGCTGCGCCGCCTGCTGGTTTTGAGCAAAGGCTTGGCTGTGTGGTGTTACAGATGGCTGTGATACTGCATCCGTATTAGCGTCGATATTTGATACGCCATTTTTAGCGGATAGGACATGAGTCATATTGCTGTGGTTACCTGTTAGCTGACTGTGACGAGTTGGCGCCAGAGTAGGGGATACTGATGTAGGAGTTTCGATAGCTGGCTCTAGCGCGTTCTGCGCTAATGCTTTCTTCTCTAACTCTTTTTGCGCAAGGGCTGCTTGAATGCTTGTTGTCGTTGGAACCGGCGCCACTCTTGCTGCTTGTTTACCAGAAGCTTTCTGTTGAATATGCGCTAGGTTAGCGATTGGTGTCTCTGCGATGTGTTGATAAATATCGCGACCACCGAGAGTCACTTGTTTAACCAATTGACGCTTAGCATCACTTGCCAGTTCACTGCTTAAGCGAACAGAAAGTGATTGAGATTCAACACTCGATTGGCTTAGTAGCAGCTGTGAACATTGTCCTTCGCTGATGTTGGCAACAATCGCGCTCTTAGAGCTGATATTTGGATTTAGAGACTCAAGGTTCAGGTTGAGCAGACCGTGTAGCAGGCTTGCCATACCAGAAGCAGCAGAGCAATGACCCACACGTTGACTTGCTTGAGTCGTCTTTGTGTACCCTAAACTTAGAGACGAAAACTGATGAGATGAAGATTCTGGTGCATTGTTAAGCTCAAGCAGAGAAACATCGTTCGAGCTCATACCGACTTGAGTCAGTAATTCATCGGTAACGGCGTTGTTACGCTCACTTGATCCAAAGGCCAGCGCGTTGATGCTGCCGTAAACCGTATCTTGGTTGCTTGTTACTCGACTCTCTTCAACAAGAACAATCGCACCTGCGCCTTCGCCTACATTCCAACTGCCGTCTTGCGGTTGTCCGAATTTTGGAGCAAGTGACACAGGGCTCACACTGTTCTTCAGAATCACATGTTCTGCACTGCCACTAAGGTCAACGGCTGCAATTACCACGGCATCCATTGATTCTTGCGACATGAGGTTTTGCGCGACATCGATACAACGAGCAACCGACTGTTCAGCGGCTGAAATCGTAAAGGCAGGACCGTTAAAGTCCCACAGTGAAGAGATACGCGAAGCCATGATGTTACCAATGAAACTGGTGTATTGGTTCAGCTTGGCTGCGTCCATCACACTGTCCATCGCAATGGCTTCTAGCGATTGGTATTCGTCTTGTGTCAACTCAATCCCCATGTTGGCAAAGCTGTCAGCCAATTGGCTATGCAGGTTTACACGTCCACGGAATTGGTGCATCTCAAGCTCAGTTTCCATCGCTACCAGTACTGCAACCTTTTGGCCTGCTACAAGCTTGGCATCTTTGATGGCTTCGTCTGCAATTTTCATCAGTAGTAACTGCTGAGAGATCAAACGGTCATCTTCATTAGGCGGCACTTTAAAGCGTAGGAAGTCGAGATCGAATTGATCGATGTAAGCCCCGTTTGGAATGCCGTGTAAACCAAACTGATTCAGAAGTTCTGGATGTTGGTCTAAGCCTTTCCAGCGTTTTTTAGGTAAAGCAATGAAAGCATCGTTGTTGGTTTCAATCGCAGTGCTCAGCGCGTTGATGCTTTGCAGGGAACCGAAATGCGATGCGAGGCCAGTAATGCTTAAATTAGGCGATTGTAGGCTTGGAGACGCTGACTCTAGAGTCTGATTTGCATGACTGGTGTCTGAATACGCTTCAAGTAGTAAGTGAGCGTTACAACCACCGAAACCAAATACAGACACGCCTGCACAGCGCTCTTGGTTACCCGCTTTACTTGGCCAAGGTTGCACCTGCGTTGGTAGCGTCTGAGAGCCAAATAAACCTTTTGGTGAAGACAATGGCTTGTCCAAGTTAATACTTGGCGGAAGCACGCCTTCCTTCATCGCGAAGATCATCTTCATGATCCCTGGCATACCTGCTGCAGTCAGTAAGTGACCGAGATTTGACTTGGCAGAGCCAATCAATGGCGGATTAGAACCATTCAATTTCTCAGCAAAGAAACGCTCCATTGAGGTTAACTCAACCTTGTCACCTAATGGTGTGCCGGTTGCGTGACACTCAATCACTTCGATGCTGTCTGGGGTTAGGTTTGATGCCTCGTAAGCGCGTTCAAAGGCTTGTACTTGTCCTTTGCTGTTTGGACTTAATACGAACTGGCCACGGCCATCGTTCGATAAGCCAATGCCGCTGACGACTGCGTAGATGTTGTCGCCATCACGCTCTGCATCAGCTAAACGTTTTAGCACTAAAACACCAGCACCTTCACCAGCAAACAAGCCTTTACTGTTGCTATCAAACGGAACCGAAACACCGTGGTCTGGGTAAGCGTGGAAGATTGAGAAACCCATATTGATGAAGAATGGGTCTGCACCGGATACCGCGCCCGCCAACATCATATCGGCTTTGCCCGTGTTCAAGTAATCACACGCTAACTTTAATGAATACACTGAACTTGCACATGCCGCATCTAGGCTAAGTTGGACGTTGCCTAGACCCAATGCATCAGCCACTAACTTAGAGGCGTTGTGTGCTGCTGCACCGTTGATCGGATTGAGGTCATGAGCCGTTTCATTGGTTGGTAGCAGTGAAAACTGATCATTAGCCAATTTAGCTTGTAGTGCTTTCTCGACCACCGAATGATACATCGGCAGAAACAAGTCGTTTGAGCGTGTAGTTGGGAACGAAAGGGCACCCATGATCACGCCTGTACGCTCTAAAACATCGGCATTCAAATCAATGCCGGCGTCGACTAACGCCTTGCGACTGGTATCTAACGCCCAAAGGAAACTCTGGTCGACGCCTTTGAATGATTCCGCGGTTAAGCGGTAGCCATTGCTATCGAAATTGAAGTTTTCGATGTAGCCGCCTTTATCACAGTAAAAGCGGTCCGACTCACCTTGCACGCCCTGATAGCTCTCAGGTTTAGCACCTAATTTTTCAGCGCTTAATGTGGTTCGAGAATCTTTTTTGCTTAGCAAGTTTTGCCAAAAATCTTTTGGCGTATCAGCTTCTGGGTATTGGTTGGCAATACCGACAATCGCGATCTTATTGCACTTCACTTGCTGCTTAGTCTTGGCTTGAGCCTGATATTGAGAACTCATACTAGCTCTCCTTGATGATTCACTGCGCTGCCTTGAGACACACCACTTAATTGCTTAGCGGCGGTGATCTGTTGTTCTAGCCCTTGAATAAGTGGCTCGACAGACAGTGGGATTTGATGAGTAATGAGCTGACCAATGCACTTGATGAGCGTGACAACATCGTTACCACCCTTGGCATTGGAAGCGATTGAGCAGTATTGGTCTGCTACGTTGTCGCTGCGGTTGATCTTGTCGATCAATGTGCTGGTTTGACGATCGGCACCCACTTCAACAAACAGGCGAGCACCTTGCTGACGTGCACTCTGGATCAACGCGGTGAAATCCAGCGTTGAACAGAAGGTGTCGGCAATTGAAAGGGCGATGCTGTCGCTGTCGATATTGATTGGTGCACCAGTCGGTAGACCTGCTGCGCTGATAAAGCGGATATGCTTTGGTAACTCGTCGAACAGTGGTTGCGTGTAAAACTTTCGCACTTGGTTATGCTGACTTAGCGCTGGTGTGGTGTGCATTGCGGTAACACGGTTCGCGGCAATGCCACGTTTACCCAGTTTTTTGAGCAGAGCACGACAAGTGTTTTCACAACCAGCCAGTACGCAGGTGTCACCTTGGATGATAGCGAGATAAGCGCGTGGGAACTCTGGTAATAGAGCTTCAATCGCTTGTGCATCACTGCGAACCACAAAGCTATTCCATTGGATGCTTTCGTCGCCGTTCAGCTTCCAATCTTGACGCACTGCGGTGAGCTCGCCAGAAATAGCCGTGGTGAAGATAGGGCTAGTTTGAGTCATCTCAATCAGCGCATGTGGGTTCTTCCAAACATTTAAGCTCGCCCACATGGAAGCTTCACCCTTGGAGTAACCTAAAGCGAAGTCTGGCTGCACTTTGAACTCATCACATAGCAGTTGTGTTAACAGATAACTACTGCCGACACCTGCAATTGCTAATTCACTAAGCGACATTTCTTGCGAGTCTTCAGCGTAGGTTTTGTCAGCCTGCAGCATTTCTTTCAGGTTACCTTCGCGCTCTAAACGAGCAAATAACTGTGGGAAATGGTGGTGAAATTCACGCAACATACCGGGATAAACCGTGCCAACACCTGGGTAAACAAATGCAACGCCACCTTTGCTTTGAGGCTTCGGTGAGAAACAACTGCCCGCTGGAGTCTTGTATTGGCTATTGTCTGCCATTATTTTTGGCAACGCATTTTCTAGCGCTGTGATCTCTTGTATTGCAGCCTCAATTGAAGCTGCTTGAATCACGATGTTCGCGCCAAGGTCAGCATTGTGCTGAACACTTTGGAAGTGGCTTAGGTTTGAATGCATCAAGTTGGCGATAGCAAGTTCGCTGTCCGCTGAATCATTAATGCATTTTAGCTCTTCTCTCAACGAGGCTAGCTGAGAAACTAATTTAGCTTTGTCATTGCCAGAAACCACAAACATCAAACGTTCGCTCGATAGCAAGGGCTTTGGTTCTTGCAAACCGGTAGCTTGAGTCAGTATCAGGCTGGTGGCGTTTTGGCTATCGTCATTGAAAGTTAACGCAGCAACACGTGCTTTGTTCGGCTCAGTGAACCAGTAATTATTAGCTAATGAATGGCTCGGCAATGAACGACTCGATATCGCATTAACCATATTCAACAATTCATCAAACTGCTGCGAAGCAGAGAGTGCTGAGTATTGCTGTTGATGGCTTAGATCTGTCGCGGGGCGGCGTGCAATATCCAGAGCAAGCTGAACGCTATCTTCGATAGTTGCATCTGCAAAACTCGCTAGATAAGCGTGTGGATGAATCTTGTTTTGAGCAGCGGTCAGTGCACTCAACATCACCAA
Organism: Vibrio pomeroyi; assembly: GCF_024347595.1. NCBI lineage: Bacteria > Pseudomonadati > Pseudomonadota > Gammaproteobacteria > Vibrionales > Vibrionaceae > Vibrio > Vibrio pomeroyi. Next base: position 961,210 of record NZ_AP025506.1, read on the forward strand.
TGATGGAGCGAGAGAATCCAAACAAAGCTTAACAGCACTACCTTGATTGATTGCCTCAATCGCTTGAGTAAGCGCTTGATTAAAACTGCCATCAACCACAACAGTCATCATCTCAGGAAGCGAAGGTGATAAGTCGGCAGAAAGCTCAGCCGCATTTGCTGGCTGAGCTAAAAGAGCGATGCGCAATGGCATCGCTTTATTAGTAGGAACAGTCACTATGACAATTGCTCCTTTTCTGTTTTCATGTCCGCTTTAGGCTTACTCGCTACTGCTGAGCTAGACTTCGCCAAAAATGCGTCGTTTAAGCTCTTGCTGATGGTGACTTTTGCACCTTTCATTACCGCACTTAAGCGACCATCCTGGTGGTAAAGCGAGATATCAGCTTGCAGTGAACGAGTCGTGCTTTTTATCACGTTCAGTTCTAGCCAGCCTTGGTCACCATTGTGCATCGGTGCGTAACAAATAAACTCACCGATGGCAGACGGTAGGCTTGCCGCGCCGTATTTTAATCGAGCCCATACCAACATGGCTTGCAGTAAATAATCTTCTGCAAATGGTTGGCTATCGCCAAAGCCTTGCTTCGGAATAAATGATCCGCAGTCGCTGTTTTCGATCTGAGGTAGCTGGCATTGAGCCAATAAACCTAAGTCGTCAAAGCGTTCGACTGAGGTAATACCTTGCAATCTTGGTCCATGAAACAGAGTGCCGTCACTGTATAGAGCTTGTGCCGTTGTTACAGGTGTTGAAGTTCTGGCTTCAAAGCGTTTTACTGACGCTTGTTGAACATCTTCAGACATTTGCACTGAGGCAACTTGCAACTGAGCTTGATACTGTGGTCGCCCTTGGCAACTGATCACTGCTTTTAGCTGATCTTTTGATTTAGCGTCAGAAGAAAGAACCAGTTTCAGCTCTTGCACTTCATCAGTATCAAAAATCACACCCTTAAGCAGTTTGTAGTTGTGAACGCTAACGTTCACCCCTAACAGTTGCTCTGCGATTTCACGCATCCATTGGATGGCACACACTGTCGGTAACACTGGGTTACCGGCAATGCAGTGATCTTGAATGAAAGGCAATGCCTTCGGGTCAAGACGACGTGTCACAGTGATGCTTGTATTCAGCGGACTCTTTGCAAGATGCACAGACTCCGCATTAAGCTTTTTTACAGCAGCTTCCTTGTTGTCAGAACCTTGCATGCTCGTACCAACCAGCAATTGAATGCCAGTTTCGTTCAGTAGCTGAGAACTAAATAGCTTTGCACCCGCCTGAAGAGGAATCACGTACACACCGCGCTCTGTAAACATACGTTTCAGTGCTGCGTTGACCATGCCGCCGTCCCACGGTCCCCAGTTGAAGCTCATCACTTTCGCTTGAGGGTTACGAGCAGACAGTTGTAGAGCCGCTTTATTTAGGATCTCGTTAGACATTGAGTAGTCACTTTGGCCAGTGTTTCCGTAGAAACCCGCCGCCGAAGAGAACATCGCAATCAGTTTTAGCTTGCTGCTATCAAGACCACCAAGAACCGCTTCTAATCCACCCACTTTGGTGCCGTAAACCATGTTCAGTTCATCAAGCGTTTTGTCTTGAATATGCTTGTCAGCCAGTACGCCTGCACCGTGGATTAAACCTGTGATGCCTTCGAAATTCGCCAGCGTTTTCGCTACTGACTCATGGTTCGAAACATCTAGGCTTAGGTATTCAGCGCTCGCGCCAATCTCATTGAAAGCGGCAAGTGCTGCGTTGATTTCAAGGCTGCTCAATACCGGCTTTAGCAAGGCATCAACTTTTTTCGGCGTTGGCTTGTCACCTGTTGCTTGTAGGTGAGCGATAGCCGCTGGTTTTAGCTCTTTCTCTTGCTTGCCTTGTGCCCACTGAGGTTGCTCAGCTGAAGTAATATGCTTACTACGACCTGCAAGAATGAAGTGAGACTTACATTGCTTAGCAAGCGTCAGTGCACATTCAAACGTCACGCCTTTAGCGCCACCCGTTACGAGAACTTTGTCACTCTTGGTGAGTTGAGCGCCTGTGTTTTTGGTTTGTGCTGCACCTGGTGCTGCAGCGATCAATGTTGCACGACCAGAATCACCGTTTTCTGCATGGCTAAGGCCGATTTCAACCGTGTTGGTATCGATATCGAACAGTTCGCCTGTGATAGCTTCAGCTAGGTGACGAGCATCAATAGAAGCGTCAGCATCCAATGCACGGCAGAACACGTTTGACCATTCATGGCTCAGTGTCTTAGTGAGACCGGACAACGCGGCTTGGTTAAGTTCTGCATTCGCTAATTGCTTAGTATCTAGGTAACCAAAGCCACCATCGATACGGCTTAGCGTGAAGAACACGCTGCGACCTGAAACGGCATTCAGCTGACCATTTAGGTGCTTAGCGAATAAGAACGCTGTCGTCAGTGAAGCTCTTGAGTCTGCATTCAAGTTAACCGCTTGCTCGTTGCTTTGTTTCGCATCAACGATAGCTTGTAAATGAATGAAGCCAGCAATCACTTTGTTTGACGTTTTAAGGTCTGCTTCGATGTCGTTAATCACAGCTGTCACACCAGTATCATCGATACTGTTGAGTGTGTAGCTTGCGATTTCACTGTTTAAAGGTGACGCGGCAGAAAGAGCACTGCGCACTACAGCAACTTGGATGCCGTTAGCGGTCAACTTTTCTGCTAGAACACCGGCGTTGTGACCATCATCTGTGATCACGACACAAGCGTCTTTTGAGAAACAATCGACGAGTTTATCTGCCGCTGGTAGCTTTTTTAGCGCCACCTCATTGTGTGGAGGAAGTTCCGCTGTCGCTGTTTCTGCGATAGGCGTTACTGATTCAGCTTTAGCGGTCGCTACAGGTGCAGCAGCGGAAAGCTTGCTTTGCATGTAGGTAACGATTTCACCAAGCGTACGACACTCAGCTAAGTCTTCAGGGTTTAGCTCTGGCAGCGTTGGTAGCTGGTCTTGAACCGTACCTAGAATCTCAACACGTTTGATTGAGTCGATACCAAGGTCTGCTTCCATGTCCATTGCTAGATCGAGCATTTCTGCTGGGTAACCTGTTTTGTCAGCAACCACTTCCATCATTGTTGATTGAACATGAGCAGGGTTTAGGTCGTTGCTCGCGCTTTCTACAGCGGTTGCTGTTGCTTCTGGAGCAGGTTCAGCATTAGTGCCTAGCTTGCTGTTCATGTAGTCAACGATTTCACCCAGAGTACGACACTCAGCTAGGTCTTCAGGATTTAGCTCGGGCAATGTTGGTAGCTGGTCTTGAACCGTACCAAGGATCTCAACACGTTTGATTGAGTCGATGCCAAGGTCAGCTTCCATGTCCATTGCTAGGTCTAGCATTTCTGTTGGGTAGCCCGTTTTATCAGCCACTACGCTCAACATTGTGCTTTGAACTTGTTCTGCGTTTAAACCGTTTGATACTGCTTGCGCTGGTTCAGATGCTTGAGTTGCTACTGGAGCAGAAGCCGGAAGCTTACTGTTCATGTAGTCGACTATCTCGCCTAGAGTACGACACTCAGCAAGGTCTTCAGGGTTTAGCTCTGGAAGAGTCGGTAGCTCGTCTTGAACCGTACCTAGGATTTCAACACGCTTGATTGAGTCGATACCAAGATCAGCTTCCATATCCATTGCTAGGTCTAGCATTTCAGTCGGGTAGCCCGTCTTCTCTGCTACCACTTCTAACATGGTTTTCTGGACTGTTTCTGAATCCAAACCGCTAGCAGCATCTAGTCCGTTGTTAGACGTTACCGGAGCAACTACTTCCGTTTGTGCTGCAACTGGTGCAGACGCTGGAAGCTTGCTGTTCATGTAGGCAACAATTTCACCTAGAGTGCGACACTCAGCTAAGTCTTCAGGGTTTAGCTCTGGAAGAGTAGGCAGTTCATCTTGAACTGTACCAAGAATTTCAACACGCTTGATTGAGTCGATACCAAGGTCTGCTTCCATATCCATTTCTAGATCAAGCATTTCCGTTGGGTAACCTGTCTTCTCAGCAACCACTTCTAGCATGGTTTGTTGAACGACTTTTGCATCAAGACCATTAGCTACAGCAACTGCTTGAACTGGTGCAGCTTCATTAGTTGAAACTCCAAAAGGCATCTTGCTGTTCATGTAGGTAACGATTTCACCAAGAGTACGACACTCAGCTAAATCTTCAGGGTTCAGCTCAGGTAGGTTTGGCATCTCGTCTTGAACGGTACCAAGGATCTCTACGCGCTTGATTGAGTCGATACCAAGATCTGCTTCCATGTCCATTTCTAGATCAAGCATCTCCGTTGGGTAACCCGTTTTCTCAGCGACCACTTCCAGCATCACTTTTTCAGCATCTGCTGATTGTACTGCTACTGGTGCAGCCACAGGAGCCGCTTGCGCTTTAACTGGCACAGGTTGAGCTGCAACAGGCGCTGCGGCTTGAGCCGCTACTTGTGGTGCAGGAGCGGTTTTCTGTACTGGAGCTTTCTGAGCTGTTGTATTTTGAACCGGCGCAGCTTGAACAGACTGAGCTTGAACAGGAGTCGCTTGTACTTGAGCAACAGACTGTTGAACAATAGCTGCTGGAGTAGTTGGGGCTTGAATCGCTGGTTGAGCATTTACTGGCGCAACGAAGGTTGGTTGTGCGGTTTGCACTGAACCTTGCGTCAGCATATTAAGTGCTGAGTTGTTGCTGTGCGCTTGCATCTCTAGGTAATGAGCGTGAGCTTTTAGCGTTTCAGCTTGGTGCTGGTGGAACATCTCCATAGAACGCTGTAGGTTCTCAGGAATGGCTACGCCCGCTGTTGCCATTTTCGCTTGCTCAGACATTAGGGTGTTGAACGTGTCACCGTATTGCTGAGGAATCGCCAAGAATTGCTGATGTACTTCTGCTGCTTGTTGTTGAGCATTGAAGAACGATTGCAGTGAAGATTCATCAACCGCTACTTGAGCTGTTGGCTGACTAGTCGCTGGGGCTGTTTGAACCACTTGTGATTGCGGAGCTGCTGCTGCTACTTGTGCACTTGGTGCTGGAGTAACTGACTGTTGTGCATTTGAAGCTTGAGGAGCAGCCACAGGTACTTCAACGATTTCTGTTTTAATCACTTCTTTTTCCACGATTTTCTCGACTTCAACTTTCACTTCAACAATCTCAGTCTTCTCGGTGACGTTGCCCGAAGCCAATGATTGATCCATCTTCTTACGAGTAGCTGGGCTGATGTAGTTGGTTGCATTCAGCTTGATGTTCATTGGTGATGCCTTTGCAGGTTCAGCAATGTCAGCTTGGTAAGGGTCAATGTTGTCTAATGAAACACCCGCTATACACAGTTGAACCGCAGCTAAACGAAGCTGTTGGTCACTGTCGCCTTTAGGGCTTGGATTGATGCTGATTGCGTACAGTTCTTCGTTCTTATCAGCCAATGTTTTTTCAACCAGCTTCTGAAGAATGTTTTTAGGACCGAACTCTACGAATACACGAGCGCCTGCTTCATACATCGCTTCAATTTGCTCGCTGAAACGAACCGATTGCAGCATGTGTTGCTTGAACGCTTTCTTGATCGCTTTCGCGTCTTTGCTGTGCAGTTTGCCCGTTGCGTTTGAGTAAAGCGGTAGCGTAGGAGCGCTGAATGAAGCTTTATCAATTGCAGCAGCAAATGGTTTTTGAGCGTGAGCAACAAGCGGTGTGTGGAAAGCGCCAGAAACTGGCAGAGCAATCGCTTTGAAGCCTTGTTCAGTTAGCGCTTGTGCTGCTTGTTGAACCGTCGCTGTTGGGCCAGCAATAACCAGTTGAGTTGGAGCGTTGTAGTTGGCAATGCTCACACCTTCGAATTGGCTGATGCAACTTTCAACGGCTGGAAGCTTGTCTGCGTCTAGGATGACCGCAAACATAGTACCGCTATCGCCTTGTTCAGGTGTTGCAGCCATCGCATCACCACGAGCGAAAGCTAGCTGGTAGTAATCGTCTTGCGAGATAACACCCGATGCACATAGTGCACTTAACTCACCAAAACTGTGGCCTGCGACCATGTCTGCTTTGAAGCCAGCTTGAGTCATGATGTCAAACTGACCCATAGACACAGTACCAATCGCACTTTGCGCATTGGCCGTGTTGGTTAGTAACGCTTCTTGAGCTTTGGTTGCTTCTGGTGTGAAAGTTGGAATTGGGAACAGAATTTGCGATAAGGCCGTCTTCTTGTGCTGACCAAATACTTGATCCGCTTGAGCAAGCTGTTGGCGCATTTCTGGGTAATGACAAGCAAGCTCGCGACCCATGTTGAGGTATTGCGAACCTTGACCTGCAAATAGTGCCGCGACTTTAGCTGCACCGTTTTCAGCAATCAGTGCTGACTCACGGTAGCTAGTACCGTTCGGCATCTGCCAATGTGTTTTGGTTTGGCTCTCAAGCATAGAAATCGCTTGAGCCAGTTGCGCTTGAAGGTCTGCTTGGTCAGTCACGACTAAACCAAGACGAGCATGCTGAGCGTCTACTTCGCGCAGAGCGTGCTGCTCAGCAAGTGCTTCCAGTTTGAACGCAGCATCGGCAACTTGAGTCGAAACCTGTTTTAGCTCGTTGATCAGTGCTTGGCGAGATTCTGCGCTGAATAATAGAGTTTGCGGCACTTGGCGCTGACGGTATTTGTCACCGCGAGCGTGCTCTGGCCTGTACTCTTCTAATACAACGTGGAAGTTAGTGCCACCAAAACCGAATGAGCTGATACCTGCACGGCGCGGTGTGCCGTCGACACGCTGCATCCAAGGGCGCGTTTGTGTGTTTAGGTAGAACGGTGAGTTCTCGATGTCCAGTTTAGGATTCGGGCTCGACACGTTGATCGTTGGCGGAAGTACTTTATGGTGCAATGCCAATGCGGCTTTGATCAAACCAGCAGTACCCGCAGTTGATTTTGTGTGACCAATTTGAGATTTCACAGAGCCTAACGCAATGTGTTGCTTCTCTTCGTTGTTCTCACTGAATACCGAGTTTAGGCCACCAAATTCAGCCACATCACCCGCTGCAGTACCGGTGCCGTGCGCTTCTAGTAAGCCAAGCGTGTGCGGTGCAAAGCCAGCATCATCGTAAGCGCGTTTTAGTGCTTTTGCTTGTCCTTCAGGGCGAGGCGCGTAGATACTCTTGAACTTACCGTCCGAAGAAGAACCGACACCTTTAATCACTGAGTAAATTCTGTCGCCATCGCGCTCTGCATCTTCAAGACGCTTAAGAGCAACCATGCCGATACCTTCACCAATCATCATGCCTTTTGAGTCGATGTCGAAAGGTTGAATGGTTTCATTAGTGGTGAATGCTGGTGTTTTAGAGAAGCTCATGTACATGGTTGGCGAGTTATCAGTACACACACCACCAGTGATCATCATTTCACTGCGGCCTTCAACCAGTTCACTTAGAGCCATGCGCATTGCAGCTAGAGAACCTGCACAAGCGGCGTCTACTACACAGTTGATGCCACCAAGGTCAAAGCGGTTAGCTATACGACCTGAAATTACGTTACCCAATGAACCAGGGAATGAGTTCTCTTCCCAGTGGATGTATTGGTCTTGGAATTTTTTGATCAGCATTTCGCTGTCTTCGTCGTTGATGCCACTGCTCTTGAAGACTTTTTTCAAAACAGGGTATTGCAGACGAGCATTCAAGCTTTGAGCGATCTTCTGACCACCACCAACACCGAGCGTAATACCGATCTTGTCGCGATCGTAACCTTCTGGAAGTTTGGCATCTTCAAGTACTTCTTTTGCCACAATCAGAGAAAGCAGCTGTGACGTATCAGTCAGTTCTAGGATATTTGGCGGAAGGCCGAACTCCATTGGGTTGAAGTCGACTTCAGGGATGAAACCGCCGCGCTTACAGTAAGACTTGTCTGGCGTCGTACGATCTGAATCGTAGTAATCTTCTGGACGCCAGTGCGTATCAGGCACTTCGGTAATTGCATCGATCTTTTCGCTGATCAAATCCCAGAACTTGTTTAAGTAGCGAGAGTTCGCAAACATGCTTGCCATACCAACGATAGCAATAGGCATGTCTTTAAGACGTTTATTAAGTCGAGTGTCGTCGACTGATTCCGGTGTATTTTTTTCGGGTTGGCTCATTATGAGTCTCCACTTGAAATCACTGAGGGCGATGTCGTGTTTTGAGGCTGCGCTTTTAATTGAATCGAAAATAAATCTGAAACAGATTTGGGCAAACGCAGCTGAAGAGTAAGGCTGCCGAAAATTGGCCACCTGACTGAAATAGGGAGTGCGAAGTTCATTGACTTGCAGACGTTGAGAACGTGTTTCATGCGTGAAGGGGGTATTCGAATGTGAGGGTAATGTCCATTTAAATCCTGTCCAAAGTACTGCTTAACGGAAAGCAGTTATCCGCAATGAAAACGTGTGAATTTGTTTAATGGTTGAGCAGGCTACCCGAGGTGAGTTGCCGATACAATGCTCCCAGAGGCCACTATGATCTGTTCAGACCAGATGAAATTTGTGTGTTTTTGAATTTTGTATTTTTAATGTAATTAACTTATTGATAATTAATGGGTATGACTTGTTTTTTAGTGTTTATACTCTATATTTTGACTTGGTGAGATCTATGTCAGATTTTTGTAAGTAACATTTAATAGATGCCTGTTCTGTAAGGCTAAGTGTGATCTGTGTTTTAATTTGTTATTATTTGAAAAATTAGTTTTAAGTCCGCATATGAAGGGTGTTTCCTGCCCAAATTCTCTATGTTTATCTCAAAACATAGGTGAGTTAAATTTGTTCGTTTTGATGTTTTATTGATGGCTTTATGAAGAGTGATTTTTAATAAGTGAGTGCTAGAAAGATGGAAACACCAGTCGTTGATTTGTGGCTTTGTTCTCTAAGCGATTTGGATGAAGATACTGATCATGTGTCGCGCCTTAAACAGAAACTGACCGACGATGAAGTCGCCAAGGTGGAGCGTTATCGAATGCCTTCATCTCAGATCCAAGCGCTCTATGTTCGTAACTACTTACGAGAGGTTCTGTCGATCTACTCTGATTTGACGGCTGAAGAGTGGCGGTTTGAGTATGGTGAAAAAGGAAAACCAAGCTTGATTGCAGAGCAGCAACACAAAACCGGACTGAATTTCAATATTAGCCACAGCCAAGATCATTTACTGATTGCTGTCTGCCAAACGAAAGGGCAATCACTACAGCTTGGGGTGGATATTGAACATGCAAGAAGTTCGACCAACATCGCGGCGATAATGAAGCATTACTTTTCGGAGTTTGAGATTAACGACTTACTCGAGCTGGATGAGGTATCTCAAAGAGAACGTTTTTTTGATTTGTGGGCACTGAAAGAGTCGTACATCAAAGCGACAGGAAAGGGATTGGCCACATCATTGAAAAGTTTTTCGTTCGACTTTTCCAATCTTACTCAACAAACACTGCCAGTTCATTCGTCGGGTTTACCACCAGAGTTACATGGCGAAATCATTGTAAACTACGGAGTTGGGTTGGATGTTACTGAACAAGGCGATGTTTCAACAGATTGGCAATGCAGTTTAGGAAGGTTGAATAACCAGTTTCGATTTGCCGTGACGCATGGTGGTGCAACGCTTCCTATGCAATTAGAGATGAAGTGCTTTCCCAAATCGAAGCTACTTGGCTGAGTTTACGCTCGTTACACTAGAACCTTGAGCTTCTAATCTGGAACAAGGCCTACTGTCAACTAATCGCACTTTCAGCCACTCCCGCTCTCAGCCACTAACAATCTTAGTTAACTCGTTTCGCCAAGCATCGCTTTTAATACTTCAGCGGGTACAGGCTGAAGTTGTTTGTCTTTATCTAGGCAAACCATCTCGATATCACCAATCACGGCAGGTTTGGTCGCATCTTTACGCCATACCTCTTGTCGCCATAAGGTTTTGTATTTGCCATCGAGTTCAAAAGAGGTTCGGATATCGCAGATCTCTGCGAATTCGACCCCGTCTTGAAAGGTCATATTAGCTTTATACACCGCAAACCCCAGTCCATGCTCATTCCATAATGTCGCCAGTTTATCGCTGCCCAACACATGCTCGCGCGCACGCTCAAAGTATTTAAGAAAGTTAGGGTGATAAACCACACCTGAGTGATCGGTATCTTCGTAGTAAATCTGTACTGGGTGATGGTAGATCTGACTCATGGGTAACAACTCTTGGTAAGTAGTGGATCAGTAAATCTGACTAAGTTGTGCAGCACTCTACAGGATAGGTTGAAATTACTTCAAGGCATCATCGTGAAAGGGGCTTTTGGTCAGACCTCATTTATCACTGATGCTTTGGTCAACTCCCACCCATTTATAAATATTCTATGTGTCATTTTCCACCCATTAAATTTTGCAAAGAGTGGACGACTCATGTTGGCAACTATGATGAAGCCTTGTGGTTAAAGGCTTGTTAATGTTTTGTATCAATATGGCGCGCTAATTGCCTTAGTGAAAGCACGCAGTTCCCATTGAAGGGCTGCTTTGTTTACTAAGGAGAATAATAATGTTTAAGCCTCTTACCCTGCTGTCTGTATCTGCTCTAGCGCTCACAAGTTTTAATGCTGCTGCAAACTGTGACCCTGGTGAAATCGTGATTAAATTCAGTCACGTAACCAATACTGATAAGCACCCGAAAGGCATTGCCGCTTCTCTACTAGAAGAGCGAGTAAACACTGAAATGAATGGTAAAGCTTGTATGCAAGTTTTCCCTAACTCGACGCTTTACGATGATAATAAGGTACTGGAAGCCCTGTTAAATGGTGATGTTCAAATGGCGGCACCTTCGCTGTCTAAATTTGAGAAGTTCACTAAGAAATACCGCATTTTTGACCTTCCGTTCCTATTTGAAGATGTAGACGCCGTTGACCGTTTCCAAAACTCAGAATCTGGTGAAAAACTGAAGAATGCAATGAAACGTCGTGGCCTACAGGGTCTAGCGTTTTGGCACAATGGCATGAAACAGATGTCGGCGAACAAACCTCTTATCAACCCTGAAGATGCGGAAGGTTTGAAATTCCGTGTTCAAGCATCAGATGTATTGGTCGCTCAGTTTGAACAGCTTGGCGCTAACCCGCAGAAGATGTCTTTCAAAGAAGTATACGGTGGCCTGCAAACTAAGGTTATCGATGGCCAAGAAAACACATGGTCAAACATCTACGGTAAGAAGTTCTTTGAAGTACAAGACGGCGTGACTGAAACCAATCACGGCATCTTGGATTACCTAGTTGTAACCTCGAACGACTTCTGGAAAGACCTACCTGAAGATGTACGCACGCAGCTTGGCACTATCGTTCAAGAAGTGTCTGAGACGCGTAACGCGGAATCTTCAAAAGTTAACCTAGCGAACAAAAACAACATCATCGAAGCTGGTGGTGAGGTTCGTACGTTGACGCCAGAACAGCGTCAAGCTTGGGTAACGGCACTTCAACCAGTATGGAAGAAGTTTGAAAAAGACATCGGTTCAGATCTTATCGATGCAGCATTAGCTTCAAACCAATAACACCGCTATAGGGTAGCGGCTCCCTACCGCTGCCCTTTATTAAAACAATTATAAGCGGAGTCAATTATGGAAAAGCCTCAAATGGAACAACCAAATTCTAGCGAATCAGCACTGGAACCCTCTCTTTTTTCCAAAGTCGGAAGAGTTACGGATGCGATTGAAGAGTCATTAATCGCATTTTTCCTTGGCGCAATGACGCTACTTACTTTTGCCAATGTGGTATTTCGATACGCATTCAATGACAACATTTTATGGGCATTGGAACTGACGGTATTCATGTTTGCATGGATGGTGTTGGTCGGCGCATCTTACGGTGTTAAAAAACACTTCCATATTGGTGTTGATGTCATCATCAACCTTGCCCCTGAAAAGCTACGCAAAGTGTATGCGTTAATCGCGGTGACCAGTTGTCTAGCATTTTCAATCTTACTTCTTATCGGCTCTTGGAATTATTGGTACCCATTCGCGACCGATCGCGCATGGTACGAGACCGATGATATTCCAATGCCAGAGATGCTTCAGTTTCTTGCTGACTGGCTGAATGAAGGTGAGCGATACGAGAAACTGCCACGCTTTATCCCTTATATGGCGCTGCCGATTGGTATGGCAATGCTTACGTTCCGTTTTGCTCAAGTTGCTTACCAAGTAGTAACAGGCAAACTCGATCGCATGATTGCTGGGCACGAAGCCGAAGAAGAGCTGGATGCATTGAAAGCGGACGTGCTAGCGGGTTCTGATGAAGACGCGACAGCGGTATTGGATTCGACGAAGCCAAACAAGGCGAGTGAGTCGGATACAAAACCTAACGGTAAGGAAGACTAATCATGGCAATGTTATTTCTATTTTTGATGGTAATTGCGTTCATGCTAGTGGGTGTACCAATTGCTATTTCACTGGGTTTATCCAGTATCATATTTCTTCTCATGCACTCAGATGCCTCTCTTGCTTCTGTTGCTCAAACTTTGTTTAACGCGTTTGCTGGTCATTACACATTATTAGCGATTCCATTCTTCATTTTAGCGTCGAGCTTTATGTCTACTGGTGGTGTGGCAAAACGTATTATTCGCTTTGCAATCGCAATGGTAGGTTGGTTCCGAGGTGGCTTGGCGATGGCGTCAGTTGTGGCATGTATGATGTTTGCAGCGCTGTCTGGTTCGTCTCCGGCAACGGTAGTTGCAATCGGTAGTATTGTTATCGCGGGTATGATCAAGAACGGCTACTCAAAAGAGTTCGCTGCAGGGGTTATCTGTAACGCGGGTACTTTGGGCATCTTGATTCCACCTTCAATTGTGATGGTGGTATACGCAGCGGCGACCGATGTATCTGTTGGTCGTATGTTCCTTGGTGGTGTTATTCCTGGCCTGTTGGCGGGCGTGATGCTGATGATTGCTATCTACATTGCGGCGCGTATTAAGAAGATTCCTGCACAGCCATTTGTGGGTTGGGGCGAGATGTTCGCAGCCGCGAAAGATGCGAGCTGGGGCTTGTTACTGATTGTCATCATTTTGGGTGGTATCTACGGCGGTATCTTTACTCCGACAGAAGCGGCGGCTGTTGCAGCGGTGTACGCGTTCTTTATTGCCAACTTCATCTATAAAGATATGGGCCCATTTGCGGATAAGAACAACACCAAGCCAGCGCTGGTTAAAGTGTTCCAAACCTTCTTCCATAAAGACACCAAAGATACGCTTTACGACGCGGGCAAGCTGACGATCATGTTGCTGTTTATCATTGCCAACGCATTGATTCTTAAGCACGTACTGACGGAAGAACGTATTCCTCAAATGATCACAGAATCTATGCTTTCTGCAGGCTTAGGTCCGATTACCTTCTTGATTGTAGTGAACGTACTACTCTTGATTGGTGGGCAGTTCATGGAGCCATCAGGCTTGCTGATCATTGTTGCGCCGTTGGTATTCCCAATCGCTATTGCACTAGGTATCGACCCAATTCACCTTGGTATCATGATGGTGGTGAACATGGAGATAGGGATGATAACCCCGCCAGTTGGGCTCAATTTGTTTGTGACTGCAGGGGTCGCGAAAATGTCGATGATGAACGTGGTCAAAGCGGCACTGCCTTGGGTGGGCGTGATGTTCTTGTTCTTGATTATCGTAACCTACGTGCCTTGGGTTTCTACATGGTTACCAACTACCTTGATGGGGCCGGAAATCATAACTAAGTAGTTATTCCACGTAGCTAATCCAAGTAGCTATTTGCTCCAAGTAGTTATTTGAGCCATTCACTGGCATGGAATTTAATCCATAAAAAATGAGGAGGTCGCTAGACCTCCTCATCTATATGTCTACCTCGTTTAGCCTGAGGATTGATCTGCTCGTATAATGCTCTTTTCGCTTCCAATTCCGGCGTATTTAAATCGACATGCTGATCAGTATAGTAAATGCCATCTATCTCAAAAGTATCAGTAATCGATGGTACTCTCGTTTTCTCACCCATAACCACTTCCTTATTATATTTATTGCATAACATCCTGTTATTGAAATAAGTATAGGTGATCTTGCTCCCAAATCTAATTTAGTTTGGTTCTACCTTATAAGATTCTTTCGTGAGCTGGTGTTTTTGCATCTTATCGTAGAGGGTTTTCCTTGGTAATTGCAGCCTCTCCATGGTCTCTTTTATGCTGCCATTACATTCAATAAGTGCTTGCTTCAGCGTGTTTTTTTCAAAGTCAGATACCAGTTCTGCTAAGGACAGTTCTTGAGACGTTTCACTGATGCTGTCTGATAAGTGAGAAAGCTTACCTAATAGCACAAAACGCTCTGCTGTATTACGTAATTCTCGAACATTTCCCGGCCAATCATGAGCTAGAAGCGCATGCAGCTCTTTTTGAGGAAGTGCCGGGGCTGTCTTGCCATAGCGAGCCGCCGCCACCAATAGGAAGTGGTGGAAAAGGGCAGGGATGTCTTCTTGTCGACTTCTTAGTGGGGGTAAGTCTAGGGTGACGACATTGAGTCGGTAGTAAAGGTCTTGGCGGAAGGTGCCTTCTTCAGCCGCTTTCTTTAAGTCGACTTTGGTTGCCGCAATTACGCGGATATCTAAGGGGACTAACCCGTTCGAGCCTACTCTTTCGATGACGCGCTCTTGTAGTACACGCAGCAAACGAATTTGTGCCTGCATCGGCATGGATTCGATTTCATCTAAAAATAAGGTTCCGCCCTGAGCAAATTCGAACTTACCAACACGCTTACTCTCTGCACCAGTAAACGCGCCTTTCTCGTGGCCATAGAGTTCACTTTCAATCAGGTTCTCAGGCACCGCGCCGCAGTTGACCGCGACAAAGTTTTGCTCTCGACGGCCGCTTTGTTCATGCAGAGAGCGCGCAACTAACTCTTTACCTGTACCTGTTTCACCAAACAGCAAGATATCTGCATTGGTGTCGGCAACATGGGTGATGATGGAACGTAACTCGGTCATGGATTGTGTGTCACCAATGATTCTCGGACCGAGTGCTTTGCTGGCTTTGAGTGAACGCTTGAGTTCGAGGTTTTCTAAGGTCAGTTGACGCTTTTCAATGGCGCGTCTGGTGGTTTCGATAAGGCGTTCATTGGCAAATGGCTTTTCAATGAAATCATAGGCGCCATCTTGAATCGCTTGCACCGCCATCGAGATGTCACCATGACCAGTGATCATGATGACGGGAATCTCTTTGTCTTTATGCATGATTGTGTTGAGCAGGTCGTGCCCCGAGATACCCGGCAAGCAGATATCAGTGATGATCACGTGAGGCAATCCACTCTCTTGAATCGCGAGCAGGGCCGATTCCGCATCGGGAAAGAATTCGGCATCAATATCGGCGAGCTCGAAGCTCTGTTCAATCGCCATTCTTAGGTCAGATTCATCATCAATGAAGTAGACGTGACACATAGTTATTCCTTTACTCTTTTATACTGATTATCGCTGAGTTTGTTTATTAGGCAGTATTTGAACGGACTCATCTCAGTCTGTTATTTTTGCTTCGTGTACTGGGTTTTATTCTTTTTGTCTTTGCTGTCTTTGCTCTTGTTCTTACGGTTGCTCAATAACGGGTAATTCAATGCTAAATCGAGCACCGCCTTGTGGGCTGGTTCCTGTCGTGAGTTTGCCGTTAATCCCGCTGATTATCTGTTGAGAGATTGATAGCCCTAATCCAAGACCGTTTTTCTTAGTCGTATGGAAGGGTTCGAAAAAGTTTCCGCTCGAAGAGGAAGTAAAGCCGGGGCCGTTATCATCGACGTGGATCAGTAGCGTGTTGGCTTCATCCGTTTCTTTAACTTCTAACAGGATAGCTAACTGCTTGTCGTCTTGGCCTTCCATCGCCTGAACTGCGTTGGTTAACAGGTTAATAATGACTTGTTCGAGCTGGATGGCATTAGCGAGCACGCATGCGTCAAAGGTTTCAGGTAGTTCATTAGTCTTAACTCGTTCACTCTTGAGTTGTGGCTTCATCAACTCCCGAGATGAATGCAATACAGGGAGGATCTGTAATATGTGCAGCTCTTCCGCGGTCGACTTTTTAGCAAAGGAGCGAAGCTGGTGACTAATTTTCGCCATGCGGTCGGTAAGGGCTGAAATACGCGATAAGTTGTCATCAACACGATCGGTTTTCTCTTTGGCGAGAAACAATCGGCCATTGTCAGCATAACTACGAATCGCTGCGAGTGGATTATTCAATTCATGACTAATACTTGCTGACATTTGGCCTAATACCGCCAATTTTGCCGCTTGGATGAGCTCGTCTTGGGTGTGTCTGAGTACGCGCTCGGTTTCGATGCGTTGCTTGATCTCAACGTGTAGCTCAGAGGTTCTTTCGAGAACTTGAAACTCTAGTTTCTGGTTAGCCTCTGACTGTAGCCTATCGATCTGAGCGCGTCGGTGTTGACGGTGCAGATTAAGTTGGATGACCAGATAAATAATTGCAAAGACCAAACTCAGTACCACCATATAGGCGACCAAGTCCCACCAGACCAAGTGGGTGGGAGAGAAGACCCTGACCGTTAATCCAGGATCAGGTAGAAAGCGTGAAGAGGTGAAAAACTTCTCTTTAACTAACGGGTGCGAGGAGCGAATACTGCTGGTGGCACTTTCTAGGTCGCCAGAGAAATGCAGGCTTTCAATTTGAGTATCGAGGTATTGTTGATTTTCTCGAATACGAGTTTGCTGTGCAGCATCCAGAGGTTGAAGACTCTTGAATAGCCACTCGGGGTTGCTCGACATGAAAATAATCTGGTCTTTATCATCAGCGACAAAAAAGCTCTGTTTGCCTTGCCAGCTCGCTTCAATCAAAGACAAATCCATTTTTACCACAATTACACCAATGATTTCAGCGGCATAGGAAACAGGGTAAGAATAATAGTAACCGCGCTTGCCCGAGGTTGAGCCCAAGGCAAAGTACTGTTTTTCATGCCCTTGAATGGCTTGTTGATAATAGGGACGAAACGCAAAATTACGCCCGACAAATGAGTGTTTTAGGTTCCAGTTACTGGCTGCGATAGTGGTGCCGATGCTATCCAATAAATAGGTGTCGGATGCCTGAATTACTGTGTTGACGTGCTCTAGATAGCGGTTGGTGAGTTCTATCTGGGCAGAATTGCTTGGTGAGTGTAGGGCATCGATCAGCTCTTTATCTTTTGAAAGCAGCTCTGGGATGTGGGCGAACTTGTCCAATTGGCTGGCAACGTGGACGGAAAAGCGGTCTAAGTTAGATTGATGATCATTTAACAAACTTTGATGGCTTGTGTTCCATACCCAGTGGCCGCCAACGATCATCAGCAAGCTGTAGGTGACCAACAACAGGATACGAATTCTCAAAGCTTGAAACATGGTGGTTCTCCGCTAAATCGGGCTAACAATACAAAGCCTGCTTTCTCTCATTCATCACAGTAATTAGCGGTAGTTTTTACTGAAAATAGAGAGCCAGTAGATAGGTTTAGGTTAAGGCTTTGTAACGGAGATTGTTGAAAAAGTTATCGACTCTGAGGGGTAAAACAAGAGCAAGATCTCTTTTTAAGGTTTTTAGGAAAAAAAGCCCTCGATTCCCTTGAAAAAGTCGCTATTGTCCCCATTTCTGTTGTGCTAAGTGATGTTTTGATCGTTTTTGTATCATTTAGTTGGACGAATTTAGAGCATTCATCATCAAGCAGAGGTGAACGGCTCGACAGAGATTAAACAGATCGCTAGAATGTCGCGTCTAAAATTTCTGTCCTGAGGCTAATCGGAGATACCTTTCTTGTTTCTGAAAACAAGCTTTGTTGCGTTTTAATTGACGCGTGAAGAACGAAGATATCGCTGATTAGTCTGGTGTTTGGTTGAATAATCAATTCAGACATCAATGCTCGA
This sequence comes from Vibrio pomeroyi, assembly GCF_024347595.1. Classification (NCBI taxonomy): domain Bacteria; kingdom Pseudomonadati; phylum Pseudomonadota; class Gammaproteobacteria; order Vibrionales; family Vibrionaceae; genus Vibrio; species Vibrio pomeroyi. Next base: position 979,012 of record NZ_AP025506.1, read on the forward strand.
TTTTAAATTAGGTGTTCGGATAGAGCACTACACAAGGATGCAGCCAACAACGTCGGCTTTTGAATTAAAGCTAAGTTACGGCTCATATGCTCAGATTACTGAGCCAGTTTTGAGGTTTATATAATGCAAGTTACTGTTGAAACGCTAGAAGGCCTAGAGCGCCGTCTTAATATTACTGTTCCTGCTGCTAACATCGAAGATGCAGTTACAGCTGAACTACGCAACATCGCGAAAAACCGTCGTTTCGATGGTTTCCGTAAAGGCAAAGTGCCAATGAAGATGGTTGCTAAAATGTACGGCAAAGCAGTACGTCAAGACGTGATGGGCGAAGTAATGCAACGTCACTTCATCGAAGCGATCGTTAAAGAGAAAATCAACCCAGCTGGCGCACCAACTTTCGCACCAGTTGAAAACAACGAAGGCGCTGACCTAGTATTCAACGCAACTTTTGAAGTTTACCCAGAAGTTGAGCTGAAAGGTCTAGAAAACATCACTGTTGAGAAACCAGCAGTAGAAGTTAAAGACGCAGACGTTGAAGAGATGATCGAAACTCTACGTAAGCAACAAGCAACTTGGACTGAAGTTGAAGCTGCAGCTGACGCTGGTTCTCGTGCAACTATCGACTTCGTTGGTTCTATCGACGGTGAAGAGTTCGAAGGCGGTAAAGCTGAGAACTTCCCACTAGAGATGGGTGCTGGTCGCATGATCCCTGGCTTCGAAGACGGTATCGTTGGTAAAACAGCAGGTATGGAATTCGAAATCGACGTAAACTTCCCAGAAGATTACCACGCTGAAAACCTAAAAGGTAAAGCAGCTAAGTTCTCTATCAAGCTGAACAAAGTTGAAGCTCGTGAACTTCCAGAACTAAACGAAGAATTCGTTTCTAAGTTCGGCGCTGCTGACGGTGTTGAAGGTCTTAAAGCTGAAGTTCGTAAGAACATGGAGCGTGAGCTTAAGCAAGCTGTTAAGAACCGCATCAAAGAGCAAGCTATCGACGGTCTAGTTAACGAAAACAACATCGACGTACCTTCTGCTCTTATCGATCAAGAAATCGGTGTGCTACGTCAACAAGCTGCTCAACGTTTCGGTGGCAACACTGAAGCTGCTGACCAACTTCCACGTGAGCTGTTCGAAGAGCAAGCTAAACGTCGCGTAGTTGTAGGTCTTCTTCTTGGTGAAGTAATCAAGACTGAAGAGCTAAAAGCTGACGACGAGAAAGTTAAAGCTATCATCGAAGAGATGGCTACAGCATACGAAGATCCAACAGAAGTTATTGCTTACTACGAGCAAAACGAGCAAATGATGAACAACATGCGCAACGTTGCTCTAGAAGAGCAAGCTATTGATGCAATCATCGCTAAAGCTCAAGTTTCTGATAAAGAAGTTAGCTTCAACGAGCTAATGAATCAGCAACCTGCTTAATATAGTAATATCTGACGTAGAAGGTTGACGTACGGTCAACAATTCTGCTAACAATGGTCCGTATGATTTAATCATTCGGGCCATTTATTTTAGGGACATAAGAATATGAGCTACCAAGAAAAAAATACAATGCCATCGATTATGGACGCACTAGTTCCTATGGTGGTTGAACAGACTTCCCGTGGTGAACGTTCTTACGATATTTATTCTCGTCTATTAAAAGAACGTATCATTTTCTTAACAGGTCAAGTGGAAGACCACATGGCAAATCTTGTCGTGGCTCAACTGCTTTTCTTGGAATCAGAAAACCCAGACAAAGATATCTATCTTTACATCAACTCACCTGGCGGTAGCGTAACAGCAGGCATGTCTATCTACGACACAATGCAGTTCATCAAGCCAAACGTGAGCACAGTATGTATGGGTCAAGCTTGCTCTATGGGTGCATTCTTACTAGCGGGTGGTACTCCAGGTAAGCGTCACGTGCTTCCAAACTCACGTGTAATGATTCACCAGCCACTTGGCGGCTTCCAAGGCCAAGCGTCTGATATTCAAATTCACGCGCAAGAGATCCTAACGATCAAACAAAAGCTAAACAAACTATTGGCAGAGCACACTGGTCAGCCTCTAGAAGTTGTTGAGCGTGATACTGATCGTGACAATTTCATGTCTGCTGATCAAGCAGTAGAATACGGCTTAGTGGATTCAGTTCTTAATCACCGCGGCCAATAATTGCAGGGCAATTGTTTAACGCAAAGTGATTCAAATTGATATACACTCAAGCATAGAGAGTAAAGGCTAAGAGGTTAGCGAATGACAGATAAAAGCAAAGAGGGTGGTAGCGGTAAACTGCTTTACTGCTCTTTCTGTGGCAAAAGCCAACACGAAGTTCGCAAGTTAATCGCAGGTCCTTCTGTTTACATTTGTGATGAATGTGTCGATCTATGTAACGACATTATTCGTGAAGAAATTAAAGATGTTCTTCCTAAGAAAGAATCGGAATCGCTGCCAACGCCGCGTGAGATTCGTGAGCATCTTGACGACTATGTAATCGGTCAAGAATACGCGAAAAAAGTGCTAGCAGTTGCGGTATACAACCACTACAAGCGTTTACGCAATGGTGATACAACGGCTGAAGGCGTAGAGCTAGGTAAGAGTAACATTCTTCTTATCGGTCCTACTGGTAGTGGTAAAACGCTACTTGCTGAAACACTGGCTCGTTTCCTAGACGTTCCTTTCACAATGGCAGATGCAACAACACTAACCGAAGCCGGTTACGTGGGCGAAGATGTTGAAAACATCATCCAGAAGTTGCTTCAGAAATGTGATTACGACGTAGCGAAAGCGGAACGCGGCATTGTTTACATCGATGAAATCGACAAGATTTCTCGTAAAGCTGAAAACCCATCAATCACGCGTGACGTGTCTGGTGAAGGTGTACAGCAAGCTCTACTAAAACTTGTTGAAGGTACAGTTGCTTCAGTTCCACCTCAAGGTGGTCGTAAGCATCCACAGCAAGAGTTCTTGCAAGTGGACACGTCTAAGATCCTATTTATCTGTGGTGGTGCATTTGCAGGCCTAGATAAAGTGATTGAGCAACGTGTAGAAACAGGTTCAGGTATCGGCTTCGGCGCAGAAGTGCGTTCAAAAGACGAAACCAAAACTATCGGTGAATTGTTCACTCAAGTAGAACCTGAAGATCTAGTGAAGTATGGTCTAATTCCAGAATTCATTGGTCGTCTACCTGTTACAACAACACTGACAGAGCTTGATGAAGAAGCGCTAATCCAAATCCTTTGTGAGCCAAAGAATGCACTGACAAAACAGTACGCTGCATTATTTGAGCTTGAGGATACAGAGCTAGAATTCCGTGAAGACGCTTTACGTGCCATTGCTAAGAAAGCAATGAACCGTAAAACGGGCGCTCGTGGTCTACGTTCTATCTTGGAGGGTGTTCTACTAGAAACTATGTACGAACTGCCATCTTCAACTGATGTAAGCAAGGTTGTGATTGATGAGTCGGTAATTAATGGTGAGTCAGAACCACTATTAATTTACAGCAACTCAGATAACCAAGCAGCTGTTGCAGAGTAGGTCTTTTTTAGACAAGTCACTCAAATTGAAAAAGGAGGTAAGCAATTACCTCCTTTTTTTTATTCTTCCATTGAATCCAGTCGTTTAAGCCCCATATACTGCTTTATAAGTTAAAGCGGAAGAGAGAAATATATGAACTTGGAACGTTCCGAGCGTATCGAAATCCCCGTGCTACCTCTACGTGATGTAGTGGTTTACCCACACATGGTTATTCCATTGTTTGTTGGTCGTGAAAAATCGATTACTTGCCTTGAATCGGCAATGGAAGCTAACAAACAAGTACTACTTGTAGCGCAGAAAGAAGCGGACACTGATGAGCCTTCAATTGACGACCTATTTAAAGTAGGTACTGTCGCTACCATTCTTCAGTTACTAAAGCTCCCTGATGGTACTGTTAAAGTGCTTGTCGAAGGTCAGCAGCGTGCAAAAATTCATCAATTCAAAGAAAGTGAGTTTTTCTTAGCGGACGCAGAATACGTTGTAACCTCAGAGCTTGACGAAAAAGAACAAGAAGTGGTTGTTCGCAGCGCGATCAATCAATTCGAAGGCTTTATTAAGCTGAACAAAAAGATTCCACCAGAGGTTCTAACATCTCTGAACGGTATTGATGAGGCAGCTCGCCTTGCTGATACGATTGCTGCACACATGCCACTTAAACTGGTAGACAAGCAGCACGTTCTAGAAATCTTAGATGTGACAGAACGTCTGGAATTCTTGATGGGCCAAATGGAGTCAGAAATTGACATCCTGCAAGTTGAAAAACGCATCCGTGGCCGCGTTAAGAAGCAGATGGAAAAATCTCAGCGTGAGTACTACCTGAATGAGCAAATGAAAGCGATTCAGAAAGAACTTGGCGAGATGGACGACGCACCTGATGAATTCGAGACTCTGAAGAAGAAGATCGAAGACTCTAAGATGCCTCAAGAAGCTCGTGAAAAAACCGAGCAAGAACTGCAAAAACTGAAAATGATGTCGCCAATGTCTGCTGAAGCAACAGTAGTACGTAGCTACATTGATTGGATGGTGGGCGTTCCTTGGGCTAAGCGTTCAAAAGTTAAAAAGAATCTAGCGAAAGCGGAAGAGATTTTAAACGAAGATCACTACGGCTTAGAGCGTGTTAAAGAACGTATTCTTGAATACTTGGCGGTACAAAACCGTATCAATAAGCTAAAAGGTCCAATCCTTTGTCTTGTTGGTCCTCCTGGTGTAGGTAAAACCTCGCTAGGTCGTTCGATTGCTGCGGCAACGGGTCGTAAATACACACGTATGGCACTTGGTGGCGTTCGTGATGAAGCTGAGATTCGTGGTCACCGTCGTACGTACATCGGTTCACTTCCGGGTAAACTGATCCAGAAGATGTCTAAAGTTGGTGTTAAGAACCCACTGTTCCTATTAGATGAGATCGATAAGATGTCTTCTGATATGCGTGGCGACCCATCTTCAGCGCTTCTAGAAGTACTAGATCCAGAGCAAAACAACGCATTTAACGATCACTACCTAGAAGTAGATTACGATCTGTCAGATGTTATGTTCGTGGCTACATCGAACTCGATGGACATTCCTGGACCTCTACTGGACCGTATGGAAGTGATTCGTCTATCGGGTTACACAGAAGATGAGAAGCTGAACATTGCGAAGAGCCACTTACTGGACAAGCAAGTTCAACGCAACGGTCTTAAGCCTCATGAAATTGAGATTGAAGACTCTGCAATCATCGGCATTATTCGTTACTACACGCGTGAAGCGGGTGTACGTAGCCTAGAGCGTGAAATCTCTAAGATCTGTCGTAAAGCAGTGAAGAACATCTTGCTAGACAGCGACCTTAAGTCTGTAACGGTTAACATTGATAACCTAAAAGAGTACTTAGGTGTTCAACGTCACGATTTCGGTAAAGCGGATGAAAGCAACCGTATTGGTCAAGTAACTGGCTTAGCGTGGACTCAAGTGGGTGGTGATCTACTGACTATCGAGACCGAAGCAATGCCGGGCAAAGGTAAGCTAACGCAAACTGGCTCACTTGGCGACGTGATGAAAGAATCGATTCAAGCGGCAATGACTGTGGTTCGTTCGCGTGCTGAAAAACTGGGTATCAACTCAGATTTCTACGAAAAACGCGACATTCACGTTCACGTACCAGAAGGTGCTACACCGAAAGATGGCCCGAGTGCGGGTATCGCAATGTGTACTGCACTTGTCTCTAGCTTAACGGGTAACCCGGTTAAAGCAGAGGTCGGTATGACAGGTGAAATTACTCTTCGTGGTGAAGTTTTACCTATCGGTGGCTTGAAAGAAAAACTGCTTGCTGCACACCGTGGCGGCATCAAAACTGTACTGATTCCTAAGGACAATGAGCGTGATTTGGAAGAGATTCCAGACAACGTAATCGCTGACCTGAAGGTGATCCCGGTCCAATGGATTGATGAAGTACTGAAAGTCGCGCTAGAACGAGATCCGTCAGGGGTCGAGTTTGACGTGAAAAAATAGTGATGCATAGCAAAAATAAGTAAAGAATTACGCTGATAGGCTCGAAAAGGCTTGTCAGCGTTTTTTTTGGACGCTAAGTTATTTGACTAAAGCGGCAGCCCTTTTGCAATAAGGCTTGCGGCTAAATTAAAACCAAAATGGAACGTACAGTCATCGAGAAGTAGTCACAGATGACACATAGGGGAAAAACAGTGAATAAAACACAACTAGTAGAATCAATCGCAGAAAACGCAGACATCTCTAAAGCTTCAGCTGGTCGCGCTCTAGACGCTTTCATCGAAGCAGTTGGCACAACGCTACAATCAGGCGACCAAGTTGCACTTGTTGGCTTTGGTACTTTCAGTGTTCGTACTCGTGCTGCTCGTACAGGTCGTAACCCAAAAACTGGTGAAGAGATCCAAATCGCAGAAGCTAAAGTACCTGGCTTCAAAGCGGGTAAAGCACTTAAAGACGCATGTAACTAATTTCTACGGCTGAAACCTCAGTTTTGCGAGGGGAAGGCTGTAAAATGCGTTTACTGTTTGAAAAATGATGTTTCATTCTTAAACAGTAAGTGTGCAAAGCACATTGAACTTATTTAAATTATGCGCATCCTACTGATGCGCATTTCTTTTTCTGATAATATCGCGTGAATAGATTTTTATTTTGAAGCCAATGCTTCATATCCGGAGAGCACTTAAATTATGATGGATCGATTACGCGAAGGCGTGAATAGCATCGCGGTAAAAATTATCCTTGGGTTGATTATCCTGTCATTCGTATTCGCAGGTGTAGGCAGCTACATCACCGGTGGCGGTAACAACGCAGCAGCTAAAGTTGGCAACACAGAAATTGCTCGTGGTGAGTTCGAACAAGCTTACCAAAACGAACGTAATCGCATGCAATCTCAACTTGGTGATTACTTTGCTCAAATGCTTGCAGACCCTGCATACGTAGAGTCTTTCCGTAAATCAGTCCTTGATCGCATGATCAACGACGTTCTACTTGAGCAGCAAGCAGAGTCTCTAGGCCTACGAATCAGTGATTCTCAAATCCGTACCATGATTCTAGAAATGCCTCAGTTCCAAACGGCTGGTCAATTCGACCAAGAAGTTTACCAATCGGCACTACGTCGTGCAGGTTTCAGCGCAGAGAGCTTCGCTGAATACATGCGTCGTGACCTAATGCGCAACCAGCTTGTGACTGCACTTCAAGGAAGTGAATTTGTTCTTCAAGGCGAAATCGACACGCAAAGCAAACTGATTGCTCAAACTCGTGACATTCGTACAGTGACACTGTCTGTTGCTGACCTTGCGAAAGGCATCGAGCTAACTGACGAACAAATCGAACAGTACTACCAAGAGAACCCTGCAGCTTACACTCGTCCAGAGCAAGCGAAGGTATCTTACATTGAGCTTTCTGCTGAAGCACTTAAGTCTCAGCTTGAAGTAAGCGATGAAGAAGCGCAGAAATACTACCAAGAGCACCTAGACAAGTACTCAACTGAAGAGCAACGTAAAGTTAGCCACATCCTAGTTCAAGGCGATGACGAAGCGAAAGCTCAGTCTATCCTAGACGAACTAAATGCAGGCGCTGATTTTGCTACGCTAGCGGAAGAGAAATCTGACGACTTCGGCAGTGCTGACGTTGGCGGTGACCTAGGTTGGATCGAACGTGATGTTATGGACCCAGCATTCGAAGACGCGGCTTTCGCTCTTGAGAATATTGGTGACACGACTGGCCTAGTTAAATCTGATTTCGGCTACCACATCATCAAGCTAGACGAACTAAAAGCGTCTCAAGCTCAGCCTTACGCAGAAGTAGCGGCAGAGATTAAGACAGAGCTTCTAGACCAACATGCCGTTGATCAGTTCTACGAGCAACAAACTGAACTTGAAAAAGTAGCGTTTGAATTCCCAGATTCTCTAGATGATTCTGCTGAAGCGATTAATGCGAAAATTACGACGACTGATTTCATCTCTCAAGCTGATGCGCCAGAAGTTCTGATGACGCCTGCAGTAATGCAAGCTATCTTGAGCCCTGAAGTGAAAGAAGACGGTCTAAACTCTGAAGTTATCGAAGTAGCTCCTGAGCACGTGATTGTTGTTCGTGTAGAAGAGACTCGTGACGAGACTGTTCTTCCTCTAGCTGAAGTGAAAGATCAAGTTGTGGCTGCACTGTCTGCGGTACAAGCAGAGCAACAAGCGGTTGAGCTAGGTGTTTCTCTAGTGAACGAACTTAAAGCTGGCAATGAAGCTGTGCTTGCGGACAATAACCTTGAGTTCACTGAACTTGAAACTATTGACCGTAACTCTCCACTAGCAGCTTCTGTATTCGCTCTAGCGAAACCAGAAGAAGGTCAAGCTGTGTTCGGTCAATCGAAAGACCAAGACGGTAACATCGTTGTTGTTGAGCTTTCTAAAGTGACAGCTGAAATTAATCCAGCTTACAGCACTCAAATTGGTGCGCAGTTGGAACGTGTTGGTAATCAGCAAGATCTGACTAACGTACTAAACGTACTACGCAAAAACGCAGACGTTGAATACTACGTAGTAGGTCAAGGTCAGTAAGCATCGATTACCTTGGTAGTTAAGCCTGTTTAGCGACTGACTACCGAGATTCATCATGCGATGGTTGGGTGATAAGAGATTTGTGAGCCAACAAGCAAGCTGATGAAAACAATATGTATAACAAAGCGGGTCACTTAGGTGACCCGCTTTATTTTTATCTGGTGATTGTGTTCTCTCTCATTACAAATGCATAAGTTACGTTTTTTGTACAAAGGAACGGTTTATGCGCGCGATATATTCAACATTACTTCTTTCACTTCTTGTTACCTTCAGCTCTGCAGTGTTTGCTGATAGCCCAACTAAAGCTGAGCTATATGATGGCATTGAGATCACGGTAAACATCAACACAGCGACAGCAGAAGAGCTATCAGCATTATTGGTAGGTGTGGGTAACAAGAAGGCGAAAGAGATCGTCGATTACAGAGAGAAAAACGGAGAATTCTCCTCCGCAGACAGCTTGGTTAACGTGAAAGGGATAGGTGAGGCAACGGTTGAAAAGAACCGCGAAAGAATTCAGCTTTGATCGGTTTTCTTATTCATTACAAATGAAGCGATAGCCATGAAGCCTCCAGTCAGTGCTCCTGCTAGGTGGGCTTCAATCGCAACGCGAGCATTGATCAGCTCGCCAGTCGTACTAGAAGGGCCGACAAACTGCTCCCACGCTATCTTAGCTATTAGTCCTGCCACTAACAGCCAACTCGATTTTCTGCCGTTTAACGCTTCTCTGAGCGCGAACAAGCCAAACAGCCCATGCAAAGTCCCCGACAAACCCACATAAATTTGAATGCTCGACAGCAGCAGCGCCAATCCCGTGACTAAACTAATCACAAGTAAAGCAACAACAAGCTGTTTTTTGCTCGGTTGAAACAGATAGCTGATGATCCACAAGCCTGCTAAATTCATCACAAGGTGCGAGTAGTTGGTATGTGAAAAGTTTCCTGTTAGGATTCGCCACCATTGCCCGTCGGCAATCGCACTGTTATCCCAAACTACCCAAGCCTGCACAGGCTCTAGTTGGAATAAGACGCATAAAAGTGAAGTGAAAATTAAAACAGGGTACACATTAAATCCATGTCTCGTTATTGCCGCCAATGCAGCAAGGCTTTGAAAGCTTGTATTTGTCAGTGGGTTACGCCACTAGAATCGAACGTTGAGCTTATCATTCTTCAGCACCCATCAGAAGAGCATCGCCCGATGGGAACCGCACGTATTCTCTTGTTATCTCTAAAAAACAGCGTGACGCTTGTTGGGGAAGACTTTTCAGATAATACAAAACTGAACGAACTGCTGGCCGATGAAGATTACCAACACGTGATTTTGTACCCAAGTGAGCACTCTGTGTCTGTTGAGTCTGCAACACGCCCAAGCAAAAAAATGCGTGTGATTTTATTGGACGGCACGTGGAAGAAGGCATTTAAGATGTGGCAGGTGTCGAGTAACTTGCACGCGTTACAAACCGTCCACCTACCCAAAGACCTTAAAGGTAACTATCGAATTCGTAAGGCGCCGAGCGAAAACAGCTTGTCGACGGTAGAAGCCGGATATCACTTGCTGAATTTGTTAGAGGGCGACCGAGATTTCAGTCCGCTGCTAACGGCATTTGACCAAATGATTCAATTTCAAATCAATCAAATGCCGCCCGGTGTATTTGAGAAAAACTACCTAGATTAAGCTGCTTTAACCAAATGAGTCAGCAGCTAAAACTCGGTATGTGCTGAGAACAGTTGCTGATGCATTTTCTGCGCAAGATCATCGGTCATTGATGAGATGTAATCGGCGATCACTCGCATCTTTCTCGATTCATCGTCATGCAATAGCCATTGCTTTTTGATCGGCAGTGGCAACAGACGTTCAGGGTCGGCGCTGAATGCCTCAAACATATCCATGATGATCTGCTGTCCTTTGTATTCGATCACCTGAACCTGTGGCACCTGAATCACGAACTCGCTGACAAAGTGTTTCAGCTTATCAAGCGTGGCGTCCATGCTTGGTTCAAGCACGGCATTGTAGGCAAGCAGTACATTCTCAAAAGCTTCATCCACTCGCTTAATCGAGATGCTGGTCAGCAGCGCATTAACTATTCCGCCAATGGCGTCTTTACGGCGGTATTGTTCTCCAGAAAACAGCATTTCCGTAATTGAATCTAGGTGCTCGCAAATCCAAGGGTCAGCCATCTCTTTCAATTGAGGATAAGCAGATTCGACCCATTGCGCTTTGGTCACTGAACCAAGCACAATCGCATCTTCTAGATCATGCACGCCATAAGCGATGTCATCAGCCAACTCCATAATGGAACAATCGAGTGACTTGTACTTGGTTTTATTGTGCTCAAGAGGCTCGGTGTGTGATTTTCTTTTCTGTTTGAGAAGCTGTTGGTCGTTGCTTGAGAGCGGCTCAAGCACCCAATTGAATAGCTCTTCATCATGATCGTAGATACCTTTCGCTGGCATCCAATCTTTTGCTCTTAACTGACGTTGATGTTTTACAGGTTCAGACTGTAATCTCGCTTGGACTTGGCTGAGCAGCGAAGGGTATTTAATTAGCCCGAGTAGCGTGCGTCGAGACAGGTTCATACCGTGATGTTCAGTGTAAGGCTCGAGCTGAGTGACAATACGAAATGTTTGGGCATTACCCTCAAAGCCGCCGTGGTCGCGCATCATGTAGTTCAGCGCCACTTCACCACCATGCCCATAGGGAGGGTGACCAATATCGTGCGCCAAACACAAAGAATCAATCAAACTGTCTGAAGGTAATAGGTCTCTGAATTCGGGTTGCTTCTTCTTAAGCTGGGCGACAATACCGGTGCCAAGCTGAGCGGCTTCTAGCGAGTGGGTGAGGCGTGTACGGTGAAAGTCGTTCACCGTGGTACCATGAATCTGGGTTTTAGCTTGTAGGCGACGGAAAGCAGCAGAGTGAAGCACGCGCGCGCGGTCACGCTGATACGGGCTGCGGTGATCGTCACGTCTTATTTTATGTTCATCGTCATTTCGATGTTGCCATTCTTGTTCGAGTACAAAGGGTGGTTCGAGTTGAGAATTCAAAATAGCACCTATCAAATTGATTTTATTTAGCTAATTAAAAACAACTTATACCCAGCTAGCTTATCTCGTCTAGTGATAATTCAAAGCTCGGCGCAAATGTGGTGAGAAAATAGTCCATTTCTGGGCTTTTACGCTGTTCGAGTGTCTCTTCGAGTCGGCGCTTGGCTTGCTCGTACTCATGGTTGCCCGCACTGAGCTCCTCCAAACACTTGAGGTAAGCACAGATGGTATCGGCTTGTTTTACGATGCTTTGTTCTTCTTTACTGGCTGTTCCTGAAATTAAGAAGGGCGCGAAGTCGTCTTGAAACTCTTCTGGCAGCATTGAAAGCAGTCTTTGCTCTGCTGCGGCCTCTATCTTTTTATACTCTTGGGCGATATCTGGGTTGTAGTATTTAACCGGAGTAGGTAAATCACCAGTCAGTACCTCACTGGTGTCATGGTACATTCCGAGTAGGGCTATGTGTTCTGGGTTGAGTTTGCCATCAAATTTCTTGTTTTTGATAAGTGCTAAGGCGTGGGCAACGAAAGCAACTTGTAGGCTGTGTTCTGAAATGTTTTCGCTTGAGACTGAGCGCATCAAAGGCCAGCGCTGGATAAGCCTCATGCGTGCGAGATGGGCGAAGAAATGGCTCTGTTTCATAAGTGTCCTATCTAGAGAGTGCTCCACTCGTACCTTGTGTTTGCCACAAACTGCACGAGACAGCGGATACAAAAAAGGCTCCTAAACAGGAGCCTTTTAAGCATAGAAGTGATTGAATACAAGTTAAAGTCTTTTAAAACAGCAAATTGTAGCCACCTCTTGTAGTGTTTATTTAGCGTCGATAAGATCGTCTTGGCTGTAAGTTTGCAAGAAGCGCTCTAGTCGACCAATCGCCACTTCAAGATCTTCAATGTGTGGCAAAGTCACGATACGGAAGTGATCAGGCTTAGGCCAATTGAAGCCCGTGCCTTGAACCAATAACACTTTCTCTTGTTTCAGGAAGTCGAGTACGAATTTCTGATCGTCTTTGATGTTGTACATCTTGGTATCGATCTTAGGGAACAGGTACATCGCGCCTTTTGGTTTCACACAAGAAACGCCAGGAATCTTGTTGATCAATTCCCATGCGCGGTCACGTTGCTCAAGCAGTCGACCACCAGGAAGAATCAACTCATTGATACTCTGATAGCCGCCTAATGCCGTTTGGATGGCGTGCTGCATTGGTACGTTGGCACACAAACGCATCGAGGCGAGCATCTCTAGCCCTTCGACATAGCCTTTTGCTAGGTGTTTAGGCCCCGTTAAGAACATCCAACCACCACGGAAACCACATACACGGTAAGCCTTAGACAGACCGTTGAACGTGACCATTAATACGTCTTCAGCAAGTGTTGCAACAGAGGTATGCACTGCACCATCGTAAAGTACTTTGTCGTAGATTTCGTCAGCGAAGATGATTAGGCCATGTTCACGTGCAATCTCTACAACTTGCAGTAGGAAGTCACGGCTGTAAACCGCACCTGTTGGGTTGTTCGGGTTGATAAGAACTATGCCGCGAGTCTTTGGAGAGATCTTCGCGCGCATGTCATCAAGGTCTGGGTACCAATCGGCATCTTCATCACACATGTAGTGAACCGGAGTGCCCCCAGAAAGTGCCACTGAAGCTGTCCATAGTGGGTAGTCTGGAGCGGGAACTAAGATTTCATCACCATTATCCAGTAGCGCCTGCATAGACATAACGATAAGCTCAGACGCACCGTTACCGATGTAAACGTCTTCTACGTCAAGGTTACGTAGGCCTTTTTTCTGGTAGTGTTGAACAACCGCTTTACGGGCTGAGTAGATACCTTTTGAGTCGCAATAACCTTGAGATGTCGGTAGGTTACGGATTACGTCAACAAGGATTTCATCAGGGGCGTCAAAACCAAATGGGGCGGGGTTACCAATATTAAGCTTTAGTATTTTATGCCCTTCTTCTTCCATGCGCTTAGCATGTTTGAGTACAGGCCCCCTGATTTCGTAGCATACGCTGTTGAGTTTTGACGACATCCCGATATTTTGCATTGCCGATTTCCTGAAATTAATTTAAATACTTTATTAAAGTACCGCAAAATGGCGTTTGATAGAATAAAAATCTGATGAATGTCGCATTTCAGTGTCACGTTTGGTCTTTTTGTTGTCACTGTTTTCTAAATTTTAATTAATCGCTTTCTTGGTTATTGGCTAAGATGAATAAAGGGGTAGGATCGCTTAAAATCACAGGAATGTTGAAAAGATACAGTACATTCTTGATCTAAGTGGGTGCTCTCCTTAAAGTATCAAACTAATATAATAATAATTTAGATGTGAACGAGGTCGATTTGTCACATTTCCAGCAAACTATCTCCGCTTTGATTGAGCGAGTACAAAATGCCCAAGCAAGCGAAGTTCGTTGTGTTGAAGTTCTAACGCAAAAACCATCGTTTGCATTTATTGAATGGCTTCATGCTCAACCGCTCTTTCCTAAGTTCTACTGGCAGTCACGCGACACTCGTGAAGAGGTTGTTGCGCTCGGGCAGTTACATACATTTTCAGATCCAGCACCCGCATATGCGATTTTAGGTGAAGACCAACGCATCTGGGGTGGACGTTCATTTGACGGGCACACCGCAAAGAATCGTCGCTGCATGGAATCGTTTTTCTTCCTTCCTCAGGTTGAACTAATCCGCTTTGACAATACTTGGTCGCTGGCCGTTAATTTGTCTCCTGATCGCGTTGCTTCTATTAATGCCTTAAATAAGCTTTCTGTTGAAGCGGCGATATTAGCGCCGTTATCTGCCCATATAGAAGAAATAAACCACGTTCCAGAAAGAGAACAGTGGGGCGGTTTGGTTGAGAAAGTTCTAAAAGGTATTAGCGACAAAGAATACAAGAAAGTCGTTTTAGCGCGTAAAACCACGCTCCAGCTTGATGCGCCTATTTGTGCAGCTCAACTCTTAAAAGCGAGCTATCTGCAAAACCACCACAGCTTCCATTTCATGTTGGTGTTGGATTCTAAACACAGCTTTATTGGCTCGACGCCAGAGCGCTTATATAGCCGTCATGGCACTGAGCTCGACACCGAAGCACTTGCGGGTACCATCGGTCGCGGAGAAAACGCTACCGAAGACATGGAGCTAGCGAACTGGCTTTCACAAGACACTAAAAACCTCAATGAGAATCAATATGTGGTTGACGACATCATTGAGCGTCTGACTCCTCATTCCCAATCGGTACACGTAGAGAAAGAAGCGCGTCTAGTGCGTCTGCGTAAGGTGCAGCATCTCAAGCGTAATATTCACGCACAGCTTAATAACGGTGTTAACGGTGTCCAGTTGCTTGCTGCTTTGCAACCAACCGCAGCCGTTGCCGGCTTACCACGTAAAGAAGCAATGGACTTCATTCTGGAACACGAACCGTTTGCGAGAGGGTGGTATGCAGGTTCAGTAGGATATATTAGCCATCAACGTGCGGAGTTCTGTGTGGCAATTCGAAGTGCATTGGTTGTAAACGATCAAGTACAACTGTTTGCGGGCGCGGGGATCGTGCCAGGATCGGTTGCCGAACATGAGTGGCAAGAATTGAACAAAAAAATGTCGACCCTATTGAGCCTAATTTCAGATCACCCACCATTGGGTGTGGCATCATGAATCACGACCAAGCTGTATTAAACAGAGTTTGGTGTAACACATTACTTGAAGAGCTTGCACGCAGCGGTGTTGAACATGTTTGTATCGCACCGGGCTCTCGCTCAACACCATTAACACTCGAAGCCGAAGCTAACTCTAAGCTCACTTTACACACACACTTTGATGAGCGTGGTCTTGGGTTTCTAGCTTTAGGTTTAGCGAAGGCGAGCAACAAGCCAGTTGCAGTGATTGTGACCTCAGGAACTGCGGTGGCTAACCTTCTGCCTGCGACCGCTGAGTCTGGATTAACAAGAGAGAAGCTGATCTTGTTGACCTCAGATCGACCTATCGATTTAGTCGACTGTGGTGCTAACCAAGCGATTCAGCAGCAGGGTATCTTTTCTTCCCATGTTGAAACGGCGCTCAACCTCCCAAGCCCAACCACACAAGTTTCATTGAACTGGCTTTTGACATCAGTTGATAACGCACTCGCGAAACAACGCAGTGTTGGCGGAGCCATTCACATCAACTGTCCGTTCCCAGAGCCACTTTATTCAGCCAACAGCGCTGAGATATATGCGGATTACACCAAGAGTGTGGCAGGGTGGAGAGACTCAGCAAGCCTTTATTCCAATACTTATTTAGCTAATCATTTGAATGTGCAACCGGTTGTGCCGAGTGATTATGTCGCACGAAAAGGTGCGGTGGTTATTGGCTCTATCGATAACGAAGCCGCAACCAAAGCCAAGCAGTTTGCTTCTGCTCTGGGCTGGCCTATCTTTTGTGACCCTCAATCGGGTGTAAACAGTGATTGGCAACACTATGATTTATGGATGCAAAGTGACGTAGCCAAAGCGCAGCTTAGCCAGTGTGATTTTATTCTTCAGTTTGGCGAGCGTATCGTTTCTAAGCGTCTTAACCAATGGATAAAGGCGCAAGCCGCTCTGTTTCACTCATTGCAATACGTTGTGGTTTCACCAGATTCTCACCGTATTAATCAAGACCATCTGCCTCAAACTCATATCGTTGCAAACATCGAACAATGGCTATCAGAGCAGCATTTACCAAGCTTGTTGGGTGAACATTCTGATTGGGCGACGCCTTTAGTGGAAGTAGCGAATACGGTTCAGCAGTTAGCGTTGGCGCAAATCTCTAATAACGACCAACTGACAGAGTTGAGCGTGGCCGTTGACTTGTCGTCTAGACTTAAGGGCAGAGAGCTGTTTGTGGGAAATAGCTTGATGGTAAGGCTGGTGGATATGTTGTCATCAATATCTACGACTCAAGTTTACAGCAACCGTGGTGCATCGGGCATTGATGGCTTGGTTGCGACGGCTGCGGGCGTGATAAAAGCCAACCAAAACCCTTTGATGATGCTGATTGGCGACACCTCTTTGTTGTATGACCTCAATTCACTGGCGTTGCTCACTCATAACACAACGCCAATGGTTATTGTGGTCACCAATAACGATGGCGGGGCAATCTTTGATTTGTTGCCAGTTCCTGAGCAACAAAAACAATCTCTATATCAGATGCCTCACGGTTTCAATTTTGAACATGCTGCTGCGCAATTCCAGCTTGGTTATGCAGCGCCAGAAACCTTGAATTGCTATCAAACGCTTATCGAACAACATTTCGAACAAGGTCAGGGTACCTTGCTCGTAGAAGTTAAGACGCCTCCCGAACAAGCGTCTACTTTGCTGAAGCAATTCAGCTCAATGCTCACTGAGGCATTAGCCTAAGGACTTTACATGCTTTACTCCAATTATTACCCAGCAGTACAAGAATCTTCTGACAAACCTTTGCTTGTTTTTTTACATGGTTTACTCGGAAGCGGGGATGATTGGAGTGCATGTCACCCCTTCCTCGAGGATTTTCCTCGTCTTTGCATAGATTTGCCCGGACACGGACAAAGCCGCTTTATCGACCCTGTAGGCTTTGATCATTGCTGTACCAAAATAGTTCAGTGCATCACTTATCAACTGGCAGCGAATGATCTTCCTGCCGATTATCCTATCGTAGTGATTGGCTATTCGATGGGCGGAAGGCTTGCCATGTATGGGGTAACAAGCCCTTGCTTCGAAACTCTTAACCTAGAGAAAGTCATCATCGAAGGTGGCAACTTTGGCTTGGAGTGTGATGAAGAAAGAGCACAAAGGTTAGTACATGATACGCAATGGGCCGTTCGCTTCGCGCAGCAGTCGATTGAAGATGTTTTAGACGATTGGTATCAACAAAGCGTCTTTTCTTCACTAAATCATGAGCAAAGACAAACTTTGGTCATAAAGCGTAGTGGTAACCTTGGAGTATCCGTAGCAAATATGTTGTTATCTACTTCGTTAGCTAAGCAACCGGATTTACGTGCCACATTGAAATCTCATGAGCATCAATTGCATTATGTGTGTGGTGAAAAAGATCGTAAATTCATGGAGCTAGCTGAGAATAGTGGCTTTGAATATAGTCAGGTTGATTACGCTGGTCATAATGTTCATTTCGAGCAACCAGAGTTGTTTTCAAATCTGATTATTCAATGTATCGCCAGTCGTCGCTAAACTGACTGAGCGGTTCTCTCGTATCAAGCACTATCAAAAGCAGAGCAACACCGTCACGACTATTCGTTAGTCGTGGTCT
Organism: Vibrio pomeroyi; assembly: GCF_024347595.1. Classification (NCBI taxonomy): domain Bacteria; kingdom Pseudomonadati; phylum Pseudomonadota; class Gammaproteobacteria; order Vibrionales; family Vibrionaceae; genus Vibrio; species Vibrio pomeroyi. The sequence continues at coordinate 996,860 of NZ_AP025506.1, forward strand.
CTAATAGAACAATGGGAATCACCATGGCTAAAACAGTAGGCATCACCGAAGAAGAACTTTACGCAGCCGTTAACTGGCGCGATGAAAGCAGTCAATTTGAAGATATTCAGTACCACAAGTCTGACGACGGTATTGCGAAAATCACGATTGCTCGTCCTCAATTACACAATGCGTTCCGTCCACAAACCGTAAAAGAGATGATCAATGCATTGGCTGATGCTCGTTATGACGAGAAAGTTGGCGTAATCATTTTGACGGGTCTTGGTGAAAAGGCGTTCTGTTCTGGTGGTGACCAAAGTATCCGTGGTGACTACGGCGGCTACCAAGATGATTCAGGTACACACCACTTGAACGTGCTGGATTTCCAACGTCAAATTCGTACTTGTCCAAAACCAGTTATCGCAGCGGTATCTGGCTGGGCTGTAGGTGGTGGTCATGTTCTTCATATGATGGCAGACCTTACTATTGCCGCTGAAAACGCACAATTCGGTCAGACTGGTCCTAAAGTAGGGTCGTTCGACGGCGGTTGGGGTGCTTCTTACATGGCTCGTATTGTTGGTCAGAAGAAAGCGCGTGAAATCTGGTTCTTATGTCGTTTCTACGATGCTCATGAAGCATTGGACATGGGCCTTGTAAACACGGTTGTTCCTGTCGCTGACCTAGAAAAAGAAACCGTTCGTTGGTGTCGTGAAGTACTTCAACATAGCCCAATGGCTCTACGTTGCTTGAAAGCCGCTCTTAATGCTGACTGTGATGGTCAAGCGGGTCTGCAAGAGCTAGCAGGTAACGCAACTATGATGTTTTACATGACAGAGGAAGGCCAAGAAGGCCGCAATGCGTTTAACGAGAAACGTCGACCTGATTTCGACAAATTCCCGCGTAACCCATAGCTTTACCCTCTTCAAAATGAGTCGCTAAATAGCGGCTCGTTTTGTTTTGATGTTCCCGTTTTTTAGGAAACCATTATGAATTCAATGAATTCCCAGCGTCACGCTAAACTGTATCGTTATCAATTACCTATGGATAGCGGTGTGGTGCTGCGTAACAATAAGCTGAACGAGCGCGTTGGTTACATCATCCAGCTTGAGTGTGATGGTAAAACTGGTTTTGGTGAAGTTGCGCCTCTGCCGGGCTTTAGCCAAGAAGATGCTGAGCAAGCCGGTATTCAGTTGCAAAACGAGCTAGAGCTTTGGAGTCACAATAAGCCTCACACCTCATTCGATGAGTTATATCCGTCAGTTGCGTTTGGCTTTTCGATGGCATTGATGGAGCTTAAAGGCGAACTCAACGCGGAAGGTAACTATCAAGCTGCACCTTTATGTACCGGTGACCCTGATGAACTTATTCCTGTGCTTAATGAGATGGAAGGTGAGAAGGTCGCTAAGGTAAAAGTTGGTCTTTATGAAGCGATCCGTGATGGCATGCTGGTGAGCTTATTCCTTGAATCGATTCCTGATTTAACGTTAAGACTTGATGCTAACCGCGTGTGGAAACCTGAAAAAGCGAAGCAGTTCATCAAGTACATCTCGCCATCTCTGCGTCAGCGTATTAGCTTTATTGAAGAGCCTTGCCAAAAGCCAGAAGACAGCTTGGCATTTGCCATCGACCACGGCGTTGCAATTGCGTGGGATGAAACCTTGCAAGAAGCGGTAAGAAGCCCTGAGTTTGATCTCAGCGATCTGACTGGTGTTAAAGCGGTCGTGATTAAACCAACCTTGATTGGCTCGGTAGAGCGTTGTGTGGCAATCATTGAGCGTGCACAACAACTTGGGATTAAACCAGTATTAAGCTCAAGCATTGAGTCGAGCCTTGGCTTAACTCAGATTGCACGATTAGCACAGCAATACTTACCTAATGAAGTGCCGGGGCTTGATACAATTGGCTTGTATCAACAACAGCTAGAAGTGTCATGGCCGGGTTGCCAACTTCCCGTTGCGACTCTTGAGCAGCAGCAACTGATTTGGTCTTCTTAGGCTTATTGTTCGGTTGGCTTAGTCAGTTTCAATCTATAACTTGGTTATCTTATGATGCGCCCACAATCTAATCATCACCCGCTCTGGGTACAGTGGGCGCAGCAGAACCCACATCAAACAGCGTTAGTGACTCCCAACTGGACTTATACTTGGCTGCAAGTTTCAGCATTAGTGAGTAGTTACCAACAACAGTTATCCGAACAAGGTCTCTCTGAAGGCGATGTGTTGTCCATTGTTGGTAAGAACCAAGCTGAAGTGATCCCCGTTTATCTTGCGGCGCTTAATTTGGGTGTGCTTTGTGCGTTCACTATGCCTCAGCCTGTAGCTCGATTAATGCAAAAGCTTGAATCGCTGTATAGTCCATCGGATAGACGTTATCTATGGTTGTTAGAGGGCGGTAGTTTAAATCAATCAGACGTTGCTGAACCAAACACTCAGTTACTTACCTTACCTTGTTTGAATGAACTGGATGTCGATGAACAGCTAGTCGCTCCTTTAGATTCTTCTAGTTTTAATCCTCACAATCTCGCAAGCATCGTATTTACTTCCGGCTCTACTGGAAACCCAAAATCAGTGGCTCATACATTTGAGCAACACCTTTGCTCTGCCGTTGGATTATTGGATGTATTCCAATTTCAAGGTAACGATACTTGGTTACTTAGCTTGCCTATGTACCATGTGTCAGGATTGGCGATTGTCCATCGTTGGTTAGCTGCTGGTGGCTGTATTAAAATAGGCTCTGGTAAGCTTGAATCAGACATTGAAGGTTGCAGTCATGCCTCGTTAGTCGCTACTCAGCTGCACAGATTATTAAAGGGTAAGCAAGCACTTACTTTGACCCATGTGTTGTTGGGTGGAAGCCATATTCCAGAAGCGCTTGGTCTTGAAGCTCAGCAAATGGGAATTGAGACTTGGCTTGGCTACGGTATGACAGAAGCAGCCTCAACGGTGACTGCAAAACCTGTTGAGGCAAGCAGCACTGCTGGTGTCGTGCTTAATCATCGTCAATTAAAAATTGAAAACCAACGTATCTATATTGGAGGTGACACCCTCGCTTCCGGTTACTACTATCAAGGCCAATTAACGCCATTGGTGGACGAGCACGGTTGGTTTGATAGCAAAGATCTTGGCTTGTGGGTTGGTGAGCAAGTGTCGATTATTGGCAGAGCCGACAATCAGTTTATTTCTGGAGGTGAGAACATTCACTGTGAAGAAATTGAGCGTGCCCTCAATCAGCTGCCCGAAGTTAAGCAAGCCTTTATCGTACCCGTTGAAGACAGTGAATTTGGTTTTAGGCCAGTTGCCATTGTGGATTGTGATGAAGTGCCAAACAAAGAATGGTTCGCAGAACAGCTACAAGGAAGCCTAGAGCGTTTTAAGTTTCCAATTGAATACTACCGCATGCCAGAGCAAGAACAACAGGGTATCAAGGTATCGAGAGCGGGATTAGCTCTGTGGTTACAAGAGGTTCGCTCCAAATAAAACGAAGCGCAATACACGGTGACTAGTCGTAATTGCGCTTCAGGGGGTTGTGATGGTGGTGAAGCCATCACAAATTCTTACTGTTCTATTTTGTCATCAAAGGTGCCGTGTTAAGCGAGAGCCTTCTTCATTTGTTCTGCGACTTTATCCACTTTTCCTAGGCCAATGATAACTTGTAGTCCACCTTTACCTACTGGAACCACGCCGGCAGCACCTAGCTTTTTCAGTTTGTCACTGTCAGCGATAGATGAGTCTTTTACCGTTAGACGTAGGCGAGTAATGCAGTTGTCGACTTCAAGGATATTGTCAGCACCGCCAATCGCTTCAATGTAGTTGTTGGTTAGGTTAATCAGAGCTTCAGGAGATGCAGTCTCGCCTTCTGCTTCCATCTCTTCACCACGACCTGGAGTACGTAGGTTGAACTTGATGATAGCGAAGCGGAAGATGCCGTAGTAAAGCGCGAAGAACACCACACCTTGTACCAATAGCATGTACCAGTTTACCGCGAGTGGGTTTTGGCTAGACAATACTAAGTCAACAAAACCTGCTGAGAATCCGAAGCCTGCCATCCACTCCATACTTGCCGCGATGTAAAGTGATAGACCCGTTAACACAGCGTGCAGTAGGAACAGTACCGGAGCAAGGAACATAAAGCTGAACTCTAGCGGCTCTGTGATACCAGTGAAGAATGAAGCCATTGCCGCTGCAAGCATGATTGCGAATACTTGGTTTTTGTTTTTCGCATCAGAGCAGTGGTACATAGCCAATGCTGCCGCTGGTAAGCCGAACATCATGATTGGGAAGAAGCCCGCTTGATACATGCCTGTTTTACCAGGAATACCAGTACCGTTAGCAATAGATTGAGCACCACCTAGGAAGTTTGGAATGTCGTTGATGCCGACAACGTCGAACCAGAACACAGGGTAAAGCGCGTGGTGCATACCTACGGATAGGAACAAGCGGTTGAAGAAACCAAACAGACCTGCACCAACAGCACCCATACTCTCTAGCTTGATACCCAGAACGATAAGCGCATCGTAAACAGCAGGCCAGATGTAAAGAAGAGCAAATGAAAGCGCCATGCCTGCAATCGACGTCAGGATAGGCACTAAGCGCTTGCCACTAAAGAATGCGAGAGCTTGAGGCAGCTCAACGGTCGAGTAGCGATTGTAGATTTCAGCCGAGATGATACCAACAATGATACCCACAAATTGGTTGCTGATTTTGTCAAAAGCGGCGGGTACTTGATTTAACTCGACATCGATTAGCTGAGCCACAGAGCCCGGTGCAAGTAGTGTGGTCACAACAAGGAACATCACAAAACCAGATAGCGCAGCAGAACCGTTCTTGTCTCGGCTCAAGCCAAATGCGACACCTACTGCGAATAGAACCGCCATGTTGTCGATGATCGCACCACCAGATTTGATCAAGAATGCGGCTAGGATATTTTCTGAACCCCACCCAACAGGATCCAACCAGTAGCCTATCCCCATAAGGATTGCCGCAGCTGGCAGTGTGGCGACTGGAACCATCAATGCCTTACCTACTTTTTGCATATACCCGAGTATATTCATACGTGCCCCTAAATTTTTAAATTAATTTTTTTAATGTTCCCGCACATCAAGACTTGGAACCAAATATTGATCAATGCAGTATTTTAAGTAACAGCGGCTATTAGAAACTTATTTCTTAATGCAAACAAACGAAACGGGTAGTAGTATGAATTAAAATTTTTAATGCATGAATGCTTATGGCCAACCATCAGTCTTTACTTAGAAATCTTCATACCTTCAATGTCGCCGCAGAGAAAATGAGCTTCACGCTGGCTGCGAAAAAGCTCCATCTGACGCAAGGGGCGGTGAGTCATCGAATCAAGGTGTTAGAAGGTGAGCTTGGGTTTAACTTGTTTGTTCGAGGCACTCGCAAACTGGAGTTAACGGAAGAAGGTCAGCGCTTCCAAAGAACCTTGTCTAAGTCGTTGAGCTCGATTTTTGGTGAGATTGAAGACATTACCAACACCGATCTCTATGGGCAGATCAATATCGGCACTAGTCCAGCATTTGCCAATAGTTGGTTACTACCAAGGCTCGCTGATTTTAAGCAGAGATATCCTAAATTTAACCTCAATATCTTCTCGCAAGAGGAGCAGGACTTTCATCAGAATCACCTTGATGTTGCTATCTATTACGGCGCGGAAGACCTCAAAGACATGCACCGACAACGCCTGTTTGGTGAAAAGTACATTCCGGTCTGTACGCCGAGTTATGCCGCGGAACACAAGATCTTTGATGATGGTTTGGATTCGCTCCATAGGATTAACTTCATTCATGCATTAGGTTCCGACGTGTGGCAACGTTGGATTAAGCACAATAATTTGGATGTGAACCTGTTCGAACAGTTTTACTGTGTGAGCCATCGAGATATGGGTGTGAAGAGCGCTCTGTACAACATCGGTGTCGCGATGGGACGCTATCACTTTGTTAAACAATACATAGAGACAGGCGAGCTGATCACGCCTTATCCGAGCATGGAGACAGACAAAGGGTATGACTTAATTTGTCCGCTAGGCACTGAAAAGCGACCTAAAGTCAGAACCTTTATTAAGTGGTTAGAGGGGCAGTTGAACTAGGTTAGTTAATTTAGCAATTAGATAGTTCAAAACAGAATTTATTATCTTTATAACCATCCATCATAATAAGCCATATAAATAACGGATTATAGAATAAGGTCTTATTATGAAAATTGCGCTCATCATTGCGGTATTACTGCAGATAGGCCAAGCGATAACATCGTCAGGGCTGACACGCTCGTTAGCTGAGCTCACCGCGTTTGTATTAGTTGTGGTATTAGTTTTGATGAAAAGAGAGAGTAAGAAGAGTGATAAGCCCCTGTTTGATTAGTAGTTTGGTCAATATAGATGACAAACGATAAAGGCAAAGCCCATACGAGCTTTGCCTTTTTGTTTTGTTGTTCGTTATTTTTACGAGCGGCTAAGTTTTAGGTAGATTAAGCGAGAGTTAACCAAGCTAACGAACCTGTAGAAATCATCACCCACATCGAAATACCAAACATCAATGGCTTTGGCCCAGCTGCTTTCAGTTTCTCTACTGAGATGCCGCAGCCAATCAAGAACAGACACACAACCAACGCACGCTTAGACACATCAAAGATCCCCTGATACACCATCTCAAACTGTGGCAATAAGTCACTAACAGCGATAGCCGCACAATAGAAGAAAATGAAGTAGGGAACAGTAATCTTCTTTTGATCGCTCTTGAAGATCATTGCGCTGACCAAAGCAATTGGGATGATCCAAAGTGCACGCGCTAGCTTAAGTGTTGTCGCGGTAGTCAGTGCTTCCTCACCATAAGCTGATGCTGCACCCACAACCGAAGAGGTATCATGAATCGCGATTGCTGCCCAAGTACCGAACGTCTGTTGGCTTAATTCAAGCGCATGGCCAATCATTGGAAATAGAAACAGCGCCACTGAGTTCAGCACGAAGACGGTAGCCAACGCCAAGCCAATCTGCTCATCTTCTGCTTTGATGGCTGGCGCTACTGCTGCGATAGCGCTACCACCACAAATAGCGGTGCCAGAAGAGATAAGATAGCCCGTGGTGCGATCTAGTCCCATGCGTTTCGCTAAGAACCAACCGATAACTAGCGTGCCGATGATGGTAGTGATAATCAAACCGATACCGTCACCTGTTACTGCTAGCGCTTTCTCGAATTGAATACCAAAACCTAAGCCGACAATCGAGTAGGCCAGAAGCTTTTTAGTCAGTTTGCCAACTTCTACATTCTCAGGCACTAAGCCTAAGCTCGCAAGAAGAAAGCCGATAACCAGTGCTGTAGGGGAGCTTACCCATGGGGTTAAGCAAAATAGAGCAGCAAGATAAAACGGAATGGACTTATTCATTTTCATTATATTGTTTTTGTCATTTCTGGTTATGGCAGCATAGCGAAGACTATACGCTTAACTTAATGATAAGTAAGTCTAAATGAATTGAACAAACGTTAAGAAAAACTGAACGCTTGTTCATGGCTATGAATTTGGCGTAATAAAGCGTGAGTTCATCGAGTTATCGTAGCGATCCACGGAGCTCAGCAACCGATTGACGAAGTGTCTCGCACGTCGCTTCCTTCGGTGAGATGGGCTTGCCAGCTTCAATCTCTAACTTAGTCCAGAAACGGCTTGGTAGCCCTTTGCATGCTCGCCCTTTGAAGCGGCTAAAGTAACTGCCCCAAAGGCCTTTGAGTGCCATTGGAATCACTGGGACAGGAGAGCGTCTAATAATCAGCTCCATGCCACGCATGAACTCTGCTACTTCACCATCAGAGGTGAGTTTACCTTCAGGGAAGATACACACGATGTGACCTTCATGAAGCGCTTGTTCCACTTCTTTGAAAGCGTTACGAATAGAGCCGCGATTGGTCGCGGAGATTGGAATAACCCCAGCTCTTTTCAAGAAGCGTCGAATCGGCGGTAACTTGGTGTAATCCTCTTCCATCACAAAGCGAATCAAACGTGGACAAACCGCACTCAGCAGCAGTGCATCCATATAACTCACATGATTGCAGACGATTAGTGCGCCGCCTTTCTCGGGCAAGTGATGTAGGTTCTTATGCTTTACACGATACATGGTGTGAGTCACCACCCAAGTGAAAAAGCGGAACGCATAGATAGGCACCTGATAAAACAGGTACAGCATCACCAAAGTGTTACCTGCCGCCAGCAACACAAACAGCTGTGGAATGGAAAGATCAAGCACACTCAGGCAAACGATGCCGAGTACAGCACTTCCCACCATGAACAGTGAGTTGTAAATATTGAGACCGGCAATCACTTGCGCTCGCTCATCTGGCTTTGCTCGTAACTGCATCAAGGAGTACAGAGGGACAATAAAGATACCGCCAGATATCCCAAGCAGTAACAAGTAAGCAAACAGTGGCCAAAGTTCGGAGTGGGTGACGAATTGGTGGAATGAGCCGAAATCAGGCAACGACTCAGGAATCGATATCGCCATCAATAGGCCAAATACTGAAATCCCCAAGCTGCCCATTGGCACGATGCCGATTTCAATTCGGTGATTGGATAACTTGTCACACGCTAAAGAACCGATGGCAATGCCTACCGAGAAAAGTGCCAATAAAAAGGCGACCGAACTTTCAGTGCCATTTAGGTGCAGCTTAGTGAAATTTGGGAATTGAGTGAGATAAGCCGCGCCAAGGAACCAGAACCAGCTGATAGACATCAGCGCTTGGAAGGTTGGGCGGTCTTTTTTGGCAATCGCAAGTGTTGCTCGGGTCAGCTTTACTGGCTGCCACTTCACTTTCAAATCAGGGGCGTTACTTGGCGCTTCAGGAATAAAGCAGCTTGATACGTAACCAAGAACGGCGAATGACACGATGCACACCGCAGCAATAAGCTTAGCGCCTTCTTCTGAAGCAATAATGCCAGCACCAAGAGTACCAATCAGAATCGCTAGGAATGTACCTGTCTCAACCAGAGCATTGCCAGAAACGAGCTCTTTTGTCTTTAGTTGCTGTGGAAGTAGGGCGTATTTTACTGGGCCAAAGAAGGCACTTTGTGTCCCCATCAGAAACAGCAGTAGTAGCAATATTCCGTAGCTTTCATAGATAAATCCGATCGCACCCAGTGACATAATCACCACTTCCAGGAGCTTAACTTTTCGGATAAACCAAGATTTTTCGTATTTATCAGCCAGTACACCGGCTAATGCAGAAAATAGGAAGAAGGGCAGAATAAACAGGCCTGCAGCCAAGTTTATGAATAAATTACTGGAGATAGGCAGCGTGTCTACGCTGGCGAAAGCAACAAACAGTAACAGAACATTTTTGAATATGTTGTCATTAAAGGCTCCCAGAAATTGGGTGATAAAGTAGGGTAGGAACCTTTTTTGCGTTAACAGCGAAGATTGGCTGCTGTTGTTCATTCTCTTTCCTTGGATGCTTACCAGTTGGTTAGGTAGTTTGAGACTAGGTTATTGATCAGTTCTTTACCATCGATAGGCTCAGAAGCAAAAAACTTATCATCAACGCTAAGTAGAGTAATTCCATGTACTCCAGACCATAATACACGGCTGGCTTTAACGACTTCACTTTCTGTATGTTCAGGAGCAATCGCGACTAGAAGCTGCTCAAGCATACCGGTCATTTTATCGATACGGTTCGATTGCCATTCAGGAAGGTTTTCACCGTTCATGTTGTGCTCGAAAATAAGCTGCCAACGGTGAGGGTGTTTTTGTGCGAAGTCATGGTAGCAGTAAGCAAGGTTGAATAGAGCTTGCTGAGGATTGCTCGATTGTTCAACTGCGGCCGCTGATTCAGACGCCAGTTCATCTAATGTTTGAGCAACAACGTGCAAAAGCAGTAGGTTGTAGTTGCCGAATACATTCACCAATGTACTAGGAACGTAACCAATCATATTGGCAATTTTACGTAGACTTAACTCGTGATAAGAGTGCTGGTCTAAAAAGTCTGTCACTGTCTTTAAAGTCAGCTGAACTAATTGTTCTCGAGTGTGATCGTTTCTGCGTGCCATGATTAGTTTCTAGTAAATGAACATCGTTCAATATTTTAATGCCCTCCCCGATAGCCGTCAATCCTTCCGCTAATTAAGTAACCAATTAATAGCCGCAATATTATGATACATGTGTAAACACCGTGAATATTTCATTGTTCTTTGTTAACGAGTATGATTAAGGTGTCGAAAGATAAAGAAACCTATAAAGGATAATAATGAAACGATTTTTCTCACTAGTCGCGATCCTGTTGGTAACAGTCGCGGTGACGCCAATCGCGGAAGCGAAAAAGTTTGGTGGTGGTAAGTCATTTGGCAAAAGCTTTAAAACGGCTCCAGCACCAAAACAACAAAATACGAATTCGATCCGTCAAGATCAAACGGGTAAGAACACAGCTGCGAACTCTAGCAAGAAAGGCCTTATGGGCGGTCTGCTAGGTGGTCTACTTGCTGGTGGTCTATTAGCGGCGTTCTTTGGTGGCGCATTTGAAGGTATCCAGTTCATGGATATTCTGATTATGGGTCTGATCGCTTTCCTAGCGTTTAAATTCCTACGCGGAATGCTGGGTGCTAAGCAGGGCTCTATGAATCAGCAGAATGCACGTGGTCAACAGCCAGCATTCGGCGGCATGGGTCAGAACAAGTTTGAACAACCAAAGCAGCAACAGCCAAATGTTCATAACTTCGAGCAAGCACAACCTCAATCACAAGGTACTGCTGGTGGTTTCGGTTTTGGTGCGCAAAGCGATGTTCCACATAACTACCCACCGGGCTTTGATCAAGCGGCCTTCATCAATGGCTCTCGTGAGCACTACCGTACACTGCAAGGTGCATGGAACCACAACGAGCTAAACACGATTGAAGAGTACGTGTCTCCAAGCCTGTTTGAAGACCTAAAAGCTGAGCGTAACAAGCTAGATGGTGATCAGCACACAGACGTAATGTACGTTGATGCTGAAATCGTTCGTGCTGACCACGATGGTAGCAAAGCACAACTAAGCTTACAGTTTAGTGGTCGTTACCGTGATACAGCGGATGGCATCGAAGAAGATATCACCGATATCTGGCACTTAGAGCGCGATCTAACTACTGACAATGCGCCTTGGCTAATTGTTGGTATTCAAGGTTAATCTCGATAGTTAACTAAAAATGAGTTAACGAGACATTACTTTGATTATTGAAAGCCCCTACGGAGAAATCTGTAGGGGCTTTTTTGTGTCTGGTTGTTTGGAACTGTAAATTTTAAGAAGGGCGCTTGTCTTCGGGTTATAGAAAATGTAGTTCTTTAGATATTTGCGTTGGTAGAAAACGGTATCATCACGACAATTATTTAGAGTGATACTTTGTGCTAACGGTGAGTTAGGCTGAACGCTATTTAGATATTCAATTTGGGTATCTAGCCAAGATAGAGGTGTTAATCGTGACGACTGAGTTTTTCGAGCCGATACTAGAACCTGAAATACCACTACAGCAGAAACAACAAATAGCGGATAAGTGTGAGGAGCATGTGTCTACAAACTGCTTAGGCTGCGCTGCTTACTTGGTATGTGAACGCCACATGGAAGTCTGGAGAGACTGAGCGCTCAGTGATCTTCAAGAGATTCAATCTTGTTGTGAGATCTACGGATAGAAGTTTGAAGTGTTGAACTTAGACAGAAGCGGTTTAAATTTAGCTTTGATAAGGCAGGGCTTACCAATAAAGCGTTCAGAAACGAAAAAAGCCAACTCAATGAGTTGGCTTTTCGATTTTCCAATTAAGGAGAGTATGGTGGAGGGAGACGGATTCGAACCATCGAAGGCAGTGCCGGCAGATTTACAGTCTGCTCCCTTTGGCCACTCGGGAACCCCTCCAGGGTGTGTCTTACTTTTCACAAAGTAAGCCTAAATTGATGTTTTCCCATAAGCCCATCAACTAGGTTGTTCTCTTAACTCTTGAAAGAGGTAAGAAGAATATGGTGGAGGGAGACGGATTCGAACCATCGAAGGCAGTGCCGGCAGATTTACAGTCTGCTCCCTTTGGCCACTCGGGAACCCCTCCAGGGTGTGTCTTACTTTTCACAAAGTAAGCCTAAATTGATGTTTTCCCATAAGCCCATCAATCAGGTTGTTCTCTTAACTCTCGAAAGAGGTAAGAAGAATATGGTGGAGGGAGACGGATTCGAACCATCGAAGGCAGTGCCGGCAGATTTACAGTCTGCTCCCTTTGGCCACTCGGGAACCCCTCCAGGGTGTGTCTTACTTTTCACAAAGTAAGCCTAAACTGATGTTTTCCCATAAGCCCATCAATCAGGTTGTTCTCTTAACTCTCGAAAGAGGTAAGAAGAATATGGTGGAGGGAGACGGATTCGAACCATCGAAGGCAGTGCCGGCAGATTTACAGTCTGCTCCCTTTGGCCACTCGGGAACCCCTCCAGGGTGTGTCTTACTTTTCACAAAGTAAGCCTAAATTGATGTTTTCCCATAAGCCCATCAATCAGGTTGTTCTCTTAACTCTCGAAAGAGGTAAGAAGAATATGGTGGAGGGAGATGGATTCGAACCATCGAAGGCAGTGCCGGCAGATTTACAGTCTGCTCCCTTTGGCCACTCGGGAACCCCTCCAGGGTGTGTCTTACTTTTCACAAAGTAAGCCTAAATTGATGTTTTCCCATAAGCCCATCAATCAGGTTGTTCTCTTAACTCTTAAAAGAGGTAAGAAGAATATGGTGGAGGGAGACGGATTCGAACCATCGAAGGCAGTGCCGGCAGATTTACAGTCTGCTCCCTTTGGCCACTCGGGAACCCCTCCAGGGTGTGTCTTACTCTTCACAAAGTAAGCCTAAATTGATGTTTTCCCATAAGCCCATCAATCAGATTGCTCTCTTAACTCTCGAAAGAGGTAAGAAGAAATATGGTGGAGGGAGACGGATTCGAACCATCGAAGGCGGAGCCGGCAGATTTACAGTCTGCTCCCTTTGGCCACTCGGGAACCCCTCCAGGGTGTTTTTTCCTAACTCATAATGGATAGGCTAAAGAGATGTTTTTCCCAACGCATCTCTCAAGTGCGGAGCGCATCATAGCAAACACGTTAAACGTGTAAAGGGTTTTTCTTATGGTTTTGTGTTAAATGCTGCCTTTTTGGGCAAAGATGGCGAAAAGTACGCATATTGCTCGTGAAGTGAACATCTGTACTAAGGTTTACGTACTGAGGGGTAACACCTTGAGGTAATTGGCTTTCTGTATTGTGTTCAATGTGTCTAAAGCGTGATGAAACGTAAATGGAATTTAATCTAGATTTACACTTCTTGACGTTACAGTATTCATTAGTTGATAGAATACGGTTAATTTCATTTATAGATAATAATACCAATCGTAGTAAATCTAGGTGTCATCCTAGCTTGTTAAAATGCTCGATAACGGCGTTAGAATTTTTGATTGTAGAATAACTACTTATCGAAAATCCTGTCTTGTTCTCAAGCCTTTTTCCTACGCTATTTCTGACCACTTGCTCACTGTGATTGGTATAACCTTACTTGCAGACCATTATTATGAAGCATAAATCTGTTATAACCCTGCTTAGCTTGTCTATCCTTATGGCGTCTCCAGCCGCACTTGCTAAACGTATGGGCCCTAGCACTGTCACTGTTGTTACTGAGCAGGTTGATATTCACCAAGTTAGCCAATCTCTTTCTTTAGTCGGTAAGTTAGAAGCCGAACAATCTGTAATGATCACTTCTGAAGTGGCTGGCCGAGTCGACTCTATCAAGATCAAAGCGAACCAAGATGTCACTAAAGGGCAGATGTTGGTTCAGCTAGACGACGACAAAGCGAAAGCAGCCGTTGCAGAAGCTCAAGCGTATTTAAAAGATGAGCAACGTAAGCTAGCGGAATTTCAACGCCTAGTGAAACGTAACGCGATCACTCAAACGGAAATCGATGCACAGAAAACCAATGTTGAGATTGCGAACGCTCGTTTAGCAGCAGCAAATGCCAACCTAAAAGATCTTCACATCAGCGCGCCTTTCTCTGGCACGGTCGGTTTTATCGACTTTAGCCGAGGCAAAATGGTGACATCAGGCACTGAACTGGTGACTCTAGATGATCTGTCTGTGATGCAGTTAGACCTGCAGATCCCAGAACGCTACCTTTCAATGCTATCAAAAGGCATGAAAGTCACCGCTCGCACTAGCGCGTGGGGTGATACTCAATTTACCGGTACAGTGGTTGGCATTGATTCTCGTATCAATGCTGAAACTCTGAACCTGCGAGTTCGAATTCACTTCGACAACAATAACGATTACCTAAAGCCGGGCATGTTAGTGTCGGCTGATATGGACTTCCCGCCGGTTGAAGCGCCGATCATCCCTGTACAAGCGTTGGAATACTCAGGTACTAAACGCTTTGTTTACGTGATTGGTGAAGATGATAAAGCGACTCGTACCGAAGTTTTCCTTGGCGCACGTATCGATAACGAAGTTGTGATCGAAAAGGGCATCGAGATTGGCCAGAAAATCGTTGTTCAAGGCATTGTGAATATGCGTGACGGTGTGTTGGTTCAAGAGCTCGCTGTTAATCGCCCTGCGGATGCTTCAAGTGATAAAAAAGCACAAGAAGGCGCTAACTAATGTTGTTATCTGATGTTTCTGTAAAGAGACCAGTAGCGGCTGTCGTATTGAGCCTGCTATTGGTTGTGTTTGGTATTGTCTCTTTCAATAAGCTCGCCGTGCGTGAGATGCCTGATATTGAAAGCCCAGTGGTTTCGATCAGTACTCGTTACGAGGGTGCATCGGCCACCATCATTGAAAGCCAAATAACCTCCAATCTTGAAGACCAGTTATCCGGTATCAGTGGTATCGATGAGATCGAGTCCACGACGCGTAACGGTATGTCGCGTATCACGATTACTTTCGAATTGGGTTACGACCTTAATACGGGTGTCAGTGATGTTCGTGATGCGGTAGCTCGTGCGCAACGTTCTTTGCCAGATGAAGCCGACGATCCGATTGTTTATAAGAACAACGGTAGCGGCGAAGCATCGGTTTACATCAACCTAAGTTCAACCGAGATGGACCGAACGCAGTTAACCGACTACACAGAACGTGTGTTGATTGACCGTTTCAGTCTGATCTCTGGCGTGAGCTCGGTGGATATCTCGGGTGGTTTGTACAAAGTAATGTACGTGAAGCTGAAACCTGCTCTGATGGCTGGCCGCGGTGTAACAGCGTCTGACATTACTGCAGCGCTGAACAGTGAGAATATTGAAAGCCCGGGTGGTGAAGTACGTAACGATGCGATAGTGATGTCGGTCCGTACTGCGCGTTCTTATACTGAAGCAAAAGACTTCGAATACCTCGTTGTAAAACGTGCTTCTGATAACACGCCTATTTACTTGAAAGACGTAGCAGATGTTTACATCGGTGCAGAGAACGAAAACTCGACCTTTAAGAGTGACGGCGTTGTTAACGTAAGTATGGGTATTGTGCCTCAATCAGATGCAAACCCACTTGAGGTGGCAGACTTAGTCCATAAAGAAGTTGAAGCGATTCAAAAATTCCTGCCTGACGGTACGCGTTTGGCTGTCGATTATGACTCAACGGTCTTTATCGATCGTTCTATCTCAGAGGTATACAGCACACTCTTTATTACGGGTGGCTTGGTTATCCTTGTGCTCTACGTCTTTATTGGTCAAGCACGTGCAACATTGATCCCAGCGGTGACGGTTCCTGTATCTCTGATCTCGTCGTTTATCGCGGCGTACTACTTCGGTTTCTCTATCAACCTGATTACCTTGATGGCACTTATCCTGTCTATCGGTCTGGTTGTAGATGACGCCATCGTGGTAGTAGAGAATATTTTCCACCACATTGAACGTGGCGAATCACCACTACTTGCCGCTTATAAAGGTACCCGTGAAGTAGGCTTTGCGGTAATCGCAACGACGCTTGTATTGGTAATGGTATTCCTACCAATCTCGTTCATGGATGGCATGGTAGGCCTCCTGTTTACTGAGTTCTCAGTATTGCTGGCGATGTCGGTGATCTTCTCGTCTGTCGTGGCATTAACGTTAACGCCAGTTCTGGGCAGTAAGATCCTAAAAGCGAATGTGAAACCTAACCGCTTCAACTTATTCATTGAGCGCGTGTTCGGCAAGCTTGAAAAAGGTTACAGAGCGGTATTGCGCCGTGCTCTAAACTGGCGTTGGGCAGCTCCAATCATCATTATTGCGTGTATGGGCGGTAGTTATGGTTTGATGCAACAAGTGCCTTCGCAACTTACTCCGCAAGAAGACCGTGGTGTTATCTTTGCGTTCGTACGTGGTGCAGATGCAACCAGTTATAACCGTATGTCTGCCAACATGGACATCGTTGAAGAGCGCCTAATGCCGTTGCTTGGTCAAGGTTTCTTGAAATCATTCAGCATTCAATCACCAGCGTTTGGTGGTAATGCGGGTGATCAAACAGGCTTCGTTATCATGATTCTAGAAGATTGGGACGAGCGTGATGTGACCGCGCAAGAAGCCTTGAATGAAGTTCGTAAATCGTTGAATGGCATCCCTGATGTACGTGTATTCCCGTTCATGCCGGGCTTCAAAGGTGGTTCAAGTGAGCCCGTTCAATTCGTACTGGGCGGTTCTGATTACACCGAACTTCAGAAGTGGGGCGAACTGTTAAAGCAAGCCGCTGAAGATTCACCAATGATGGAAGGCGCGGACATCGATTACTCTGAGAAAACACCAGAGCTATTGGTAACCGTAGATAAGCAGCGTGCCGCAGAGTTAGGTGTGAGCGTTTCTGATATTTCAGATACCTTAGAAATCATGCTTGGCGGTCGCAGTGAAACCACCTTTGTTGACCGTGGTGAAGAGTACGATGTTTACCTGCGTGGTGATGAAAACAGCTTCAACAACGCCAACGATTTAAGCCAAATCTACATGCGAACTCAGTCTGGCGAATTAGTCACGCTTGATACGCTGACACACATTGAAGAAGTGGCATCATCGATTCGTTTGTCGCACTACAACAAGCAGAAGTCGGTGACCATCAAAGCGAACTTAATGGAAGGTTACACGCTGGGCGATGCGCTAGATTTCCTTGATGAGCAAGCGATTGAACAGCTGCCGGGTGATATCTCAGTAAGCTACTCAGGTGAGTCTAAAGACTTCAAAGAGAACCAATCGAGCATTTTAGTGGTATTTGCGTTAGCGATGTTGGTGGCGTACTTGGTACTTGCGGCGCAGTTTGAGAGCTTCATTAACCCGCTGGTGGTGATGTTCACCGTACCTATGGGTATCTTTGGTGGCTTCTTAGGCTTGGTGCTGATGAGTCAAGGCCTCAACGTGTACAGCCAGATCGGTATGATCATGTTGATCGGTATGGTAACCAAAAACGGTATCTTGATCGTAGAGTTTGCTAACCAACTTCGTGACCGTGGTATCGAGTTTGAAAAGGCAATCATTGATGCTTCGGCTCGACGTTTACGTCCAATCATGATGACAGCATTTACTACGCTAGCAGGCGCAATTCCATTGATTACCTCAACGGGTGCAGGCTATGAAAGCCGAGTGGCTGTGGGTACGGTTATCTTCTTCGGTATGGGCTTTGCGACTTTGGTTACTCTGTTCGTAATCCCTGCGATGTATCGATTGATTTCTGGTACGACACGTTCTCCGGGTCACGTAGAAGCGCTTCTAAACAAAGAGCTAAGCCATGACAACGTGGGCAGAACCAGCCACGGTTAATCTGAGTGCTTAATCACGTCGATTAGTAGCAACGCTAATCAATAAAGCCCGATAACCTGTTAGTTGTCGGGCTTTTTGTTTGCTAAATATTGATGATTGAAAGTAGGAATGCGTTCAATCGAAAATAAAACTTCGCTCAGGATACGAATTCTTATTTGGTGTTCAATTTCTTAACTCTTTTTCGCTTGGCGAGCTTCAAACGCGGCCAATTGTTCAGGCGTCGCTTTCGGTTGATGGTTAACTTTCCATTCATCGTAAGTCATGCCATAAACACGTTCACGTGCATCGTCTAAATCTAAATCGACTCCCATCAATTCAGCTTCTGCTGCATACCATTTGCTAAAGCAATTTCGGCAAAAGCCAGCCAAGATCATTAGGTCGATGTTTTGCAGTCTTAATAGTTACAATCAACTAATCAAACCCTCAAAAAGTTGCTAGAAAACTAGTATTTAAAGCTGCAAGGATTTCTTTTTGGACTAGTATTTAATATATAAAAAACAATTAAACTACCAATAGAAATGACAAAAAATGAGTCCATAGTCTTAGTTGCAAAAATTTCAATACGGATGACTGTTCGTGATGCGAATGTGTTTGCCCTCCCTTTGATCTTTGTAAATGAAAATCTGCTTGTTTCCTATGCCCAATATGCATACGAAAAGAGAAACAAGTCATCTTCTTGGCATCAGAAAAGTGCTAGCTCGGTAGCGTTGTTCATTAGATATTTAATAAATCGTCGCAAAGATTTTTCTGATCCTGTTTCTTGCTTCAAATCGTTCATTGATGATCTTGAGTTCGGTACGATCGACCCAACAACCTCAGAAGACCCAAGCAATCTATTCTGGGCGCCAAAATCTTTAAAAAATCTAAATAAAACAATAAATTATATTACTCAATTTAACGAATACAATTACAAAAGAGCAAAGGAACTGGCAGTCGAAAAGCAAGTACCACTTAAAGCTATACTCTTAAATAAAAAACGAACTGCTAGTCTCTATGAGAAACATGTAAACCTTGCAGCCTGGCACCATAAACACTCAAACTCATTTCTGGCTCACACAAAAACGTTAGATAAAGACCAAATCAACGCTGCGTATAACATTAAGTCCCAGTATCGAATGCAAAAGCAAACCAAACTTTACACCTTTGATAGAGAGCGAATATTCGACCTGCTATATGCTTTCGGTACACGAGTAAAAGTCGGTAGTTTTATACAGACACACAACCTGCGTGACATACTCATTACTATACTCATGCATTTTGGAGGATTACGCGTATCTGAACCGTTTCACCTTTTTGTTGAAGATATAATGGAGAATCCAAACCACTCGGGTGAAGCGCTAGTAAAGCTATATCATCCAGATAGTCGCAGGGAAAAATTAGCAAAGATGGGATTAAGGCCAAGGACAGATAAGCATAATCCACATTCATACTACTCAGGCTGGAAAAGCCAATACATCAATGAAGTAACGACTGTTAAATGGTTTCCTGTTGAGGCGGGAAAATGGTTTTGGGAGCTTTGGGTTCTTTATATGACGCAACAGCGGGTCGAGTCATCTCAAGACCGAATTCATCCATTTGCATTTACAAGCAGAAACGGGGACCCTGCCTCTTACGGTAGTTTTCTACAGGCACACAAACGCGCAGTAGAACGAATAGGGCTTATTGTAGCCAAAGAGAATGGCACCACCCCCCACTCACACCGCCATAGATATGGTTCTGACGTTTGGGAAGTGACAAAAGATCCCGTCATATTACAAAAAGTACTACGACATTCGAGCCCATTATCGCAATACGTCTATATACACCCATCCGATGAAACAATCAGGTCAGAGTTACATAATGGCTTTGCCGCATTGAAAGAGATTGCAAACGAACGTAATGCACTCGAACTACTTTCTGATTCAATAAAAGATACCAGTACGGAAACCTTCTCTCGATTATCTGAATACTTAAGTTAGTTATTATGAAGAAACATAAACTGTATACACTGTTAGAGATAAAATTATATATAACACAAGCTCTTGAACAAGAAGGCACCAAACCTGAATCGATTGATTCTATGCCCCGTAAATATCAAACACTGCGCAAAAATGATTCTCGTATGCCTGCAAGACCAAATGCCCATTACTCAAAAAACGGTTGGATCAGTTATCGTGATCTATTTGGTCTATCAGAAACAAAGTTCTATCCAATAGAAGAGTTGAGATCCGTGATCAAAGAAGCTCTGGAACAAGAGAACACCGAGCCAAATTCAATTGTACATTTACAAAATAAGTATCGTGCTTTGAGAGAAAAAGACGCTCGTATGCCTTCAACTCCACGTACCTATTATGCTTTAAAAGGGTGGAAAAGTTATCGTAACTTATTTGGTCTACCGGACATAAATTTATACTCGCTCACAGAGCTGAAATCGGCGATCGCACAAGCCCTGAATCAAGAAGGCATCGATTCTAATTCAATTGGCCAAATACAAAATAAGTACCACGCCTTACGAAAAAATGATGTTTATATGCCTTCGAACCCAGACAAGTATTACGCTAAAGAAGGGTGGAAAGGATATCGCGACCTATTTGGTCTACCGGACGCAGAACTCTACTCATTTGAAGAACTGAGGTCTGTGATTAGACAAACGTTAAAACAAGAAGGTACCGAGCCAGATACAATTAGTAACCTCAATACCAAGTATGACACCTTACGTAAAACAAATACTCGTATACCTTCGACTCCCCACAAGTATTACGTTCACAAAGGTTGGAAAAGTTATCGCGACCTCTTTGGTCTACCGAGCATAGATTTTTACTCACTAGAAGAACTTAAATCCGCGATAAGACAAACTCTGACACAAGAAGGCATTACGCCTGAATCAATTCGTGGATTAACAAACAAATACCAAATTCTGCGTCGAAATAACTCTCGTATGCCTGCAGTTCCGTATAGCTATTACTCGAAAAAGGGATGGAAAAGTCTTCCTGACCTCTTTGGTCTACCGGATATAGAGTTCTACCCATTCGAAGAGCTAAAGTCCACGATTAAACAAATACTAAAACGAGAAGGTACCGAACCTGAATCAATTATCAGTACATGTCATAAATATCGCGCTCTGAGTGTAAAAGACGTTCGTATGCCTGCACATCCAAATATCTATTACGAAAAAAAGGGATGGAAAAGCTTTCCTGACCTGTTTGGGCTACCGGACGCAGAGTTTTACCAAATGAAAGTTCTAAAATCTATTATAAGACAGACTCTTGAACAAGAAGGCACTAAACCAGAGTCGATAAGTAATTTGTACAGAAAATATCTTGTCCTACGTGAAAATGATGATCGTATGCCCTCACACCCAAGTGAATATTACCCTAAAACAGAATGGAAAGGTTATCGGGATCTGTTTGGCCTACCAAACATAAAGTACTACTCACTTAAAGAGCTTAAATCAACAATCAAATACAGATTAAACCAAGAAGATACTGGGCTTGAATCCATTAGTGCTTTAACAGAAAAATATTCTGCCCTACGTAAAAATGATGCTCGTATGCCTTCAACTCCAGGAACCTATTACGCAAGTAAGGGATGGAAAGGCCTTTATAATTTGTTTGATCTACCTGAAAAAGATTTCTACTTATTCGAAGAGCTTCAATCTACGATTAAGCAAATGCTGAAACAAGAAAACTCTGAACCTATCTCTCTTGGACGACTACAAAAGAAGTATCACGCCTTGCGAGAAAAAGATGTTCGCATGCCTTCAACCCCACATACCTATTACGCAAAAAAGGGGTGGACAAATTTCCGTGACCTCTTTGGTTTTGAGTACTATCCATTTGAAGAGCTTAAATTCGTAATCAAACAAAAACTAAAACAAAAAAAAGTCGAACCTGAGTCAATTAATTCTTTGAGAAATGAATATATTATCCTGCGTAAACAAGATGTCCGTATGCCCTCAACTCCACAGACCTATTACGCAGATAAAGGCTGGAAAAATTATCGTAACCTGTTTGGTTTGAGCGAATCAAGATGGTACAGCTACCATGAAGCCCAGAATGCAATTCAAGCCTATTTAAAAAAGAATGAAAACATAAACCTTAATAAAATCACTCTAACTCATCTTGTTGACCTAATAGCTGAAAACGATCC
The DNA here is from genome assembly GCF_024347595.1 of Vibrio pomeroyi. Classification (NCBI taxonomy): domain Bacteria; kingdom Pseudomonadati; phylum Pseudomonadota; class Gammaproteobacteria; order Vibrionales; family Vibrionaceae; genus Vibrio; species Vibrio pomeroyi. The sequence continues at coordinate 1,018,704 of NZ_AP025506.1, forward strand.
TAAAATGCCAGATAGCCCTAATGTCGTTTATAGGGAACACTGGCTAGGATTCGAGTACTTCTGCCAACGAAAAAGCTTCTATAACTTCTTAGAAGCTCGGCAAATAGCAAAATGCAAAGGCTATACTGAAAACGAAGCGACTACGCTATCTTATGCTCGCCTACGTATCGAAGACTCAATGTTTCCTCAGTACCCTGAAAAAGCTTATTTGAGTCAGTGGCGCACTCTACAGCATTTTTTTGGTGTCAATGACGGACGTTATAACACTCTCAGTGATGCACAACGCTCAGCAGTAAAAATAGCTAACCAATTAGGAATTAAAATCACTAGTCGAACTTACCCTGAGATTGCAAAATTAGACGCGAGGTTACCTCCATCTATTGATCGGTATAAACCATATCAAGATGAATGGAAAGGATGGAAAGAGTTTTCTGGAACCATGAAGTACGATATAGACAAAGCTCGTGCGGTTGCCGTAGAGAATAAATGGTTCAGGTACAAAGAATATGAAAAAAACTATCGTAACGATGTTAAATTACCTGCTGAACCAGTCAAATATTATGGCCTAAGCAGCTATGAAGAGTTCGTTGAGTTTAGTTACTGGGACATCAAACATGTCAAAAAGTACTGTGAAGACAACAAAATATCTTCCATCCGAGAATACATTATACATGCAAAAAAAAATGTCTACTTGAAAGTTAGGTACCAAGCAATTGAGGGATTTACCAAAGCTAGTGAATTTCTATATAAAGCAAATCTATTTGATAACATTGAATACTTAGGATTTAAACAATGGGCAAAAATAGCGCGACAATTTCTAAGTAGCAATGCCAAACGTGGTTTTCAAACAAAAAGTAAACACATAAATCAATTTCTAATACATCTGATATCTAAAAATGCACTGCCTAGTAAACCGTTCAAATTATTTATAGCAGGCAACTATATCGAACCGATAGAACCGCTGATAAAGCGATCACATAACGGAAAATACCTAGAGTCCACAATCATTGAGTTTGTAAAATTCGTGATGGAAGATTGCTGTTACGACCGCGACGAGGATACTGGTGAACTAATTTCCATTAACCCAGACTTTCACTTTCGCCATCCTTACCAAAACGTAAATGTAGAGCTCGAATCAAAAGGTAGACCGAACCAAACGATTAAACCACCTCTAGATTTTGTCTATATAGATACCGCAAAACAATTCATCATTCCTGATTTTGTTCATGATGATAAAGGCAATAAGCGACCTTGTACTTCCTTTTCGGACCTCATTAATGCACACAAACTATTCGAATCAGATTGGTTTGAAGTAGATAAAAATACATATAAGCGTGCAATAAACGACCCTAGTTGTGCCACTAAAACTCAAGTAATCACAAAAAAAGTTGAGTTAAAAGAAGCAACACAAAAAGTTTATAAAATTTGGTCACCTGTTAGAGCTATCGCTATGTATCTATTGTTTTCATTACCACTCCGAGGCATCCAGGTTTGCTATCTTGATAGTGGTGAAGCAGATAGTGACAAACTGATTGAGCAAGAAGATGGAAGTCTTGCATGGGTGCCGAATGACAACCTCCTTGCTGGACAACTTAATAACAAAGGTTTCTTACACCGAGAAATTGGTGATGAAGTTGGAATGAACGTATCGACAAATAAAACCAGCACAAAAGAAGGAGGGTACACAGTACCGTGGATGCCACTAGATGTAGCGAAGTGGGTAATTCGTCTTCGAGACTGGCAGTCAACATATAACCCTCTTAATGCACCTACATCTTGGAGTGACATCGCCACGCCTACTGAAATGCACCAAAAAGTACTAAAAAAACGTGGCGGTCAGTGTTTCTTGTTCAGAGACCCACGTGATTCTCTGAAAAGAAAAACTAACCCACCAGGCAGTCAACCATTTCTTCCTAATTCAGCATACCGCGCATTTGAGAAGTTACTATATTTAATCCAAAACGATGACATACCGCTGGCACAAATACGAACAGGCAGGAATGGAAGTCGTGATAGTGATTTCCAATCAAATTATTCACCACACTCCCTACGCGTTAGCCATGTTTCAGCCCTTTTATTTGAAGGAGATGGACTCGACCCTGTTATTGTTCAAAAGCTCGTTGGCCACGCCAATTTAGTTATGACAATATACTACGGAGTTATAAATAGCGAGCAAATGCGTGATAAGTTAACAAGTCAATACAAAGAAATAGCTGCGAATAAACAAAAGCAATATCAAGCATCTCTACTATCACGGAACCTAGAAGAAGCCAAAGGCGAGCTTATTTATCTTAGTAATGGCGCTGGTCAGGTAGCTTGGGAAAACTCAGCAATGCGCTTTAAAGACAGCGGAATCTGCCCAGTCGCAAATGGTCGTTGCGATGAAGGTGGGCTGCCAATCAATCCCAACGCAAAAACATTGATCTATGCTAGAGCGAAGTCCTGCTACCAATGTCGTTTTTTTGTTACAGGACCTGCTTTTCTCGGAGGACTAGTTGCCAAATTCAATGAGGTTAATGTTGCTAGAAAACGCGCGAATAGTCGTATTGAATCGCTAGAAGGTAAAAAGAAAAAAATACGATTGAAAAAGAAACAGACCGAAGATCAACAACTGCCGACGGATAATATTAAACTTCAATTAGAACAAATCAATACATCCATAGATGCTGAACAAGTAAAGTTCTATGATATTTCAACAGATCAAGCGGCAATTTTCGGTAAGGTTCTGAAATGCATCAGGAAGATAAATGACGCAAGCTATGAAAAAAATGATACGCAAGGCGTTGCGCTAATTCTAAACAGGACCAAGGCTGAGGTTGGTGTGTCATTAAATGAGTCAAGCGACTTCAGGATATTGGCAGAGGTGTGTGAAGATGCACAAATTTATGACAGTATCGATGATAGTGAAGCGGTAAACCTACGTGCAAAATATCTTGATTCCATGCTTACAAACAACGGCTTTGACGCAATGTTTTTTCAACTTGATGAAGAACAATCAAGGTTCATCGGAAATCAAATGCAAAAACTATTGCTAAATCGACTAAAAGGTTGGAAGAGCGTAGAAAAACTAATCTATGGTGATATGCAACTGTTAGACTTAATGACTGACAATGATGGCAATTTTCAAATACTCAAAGAGGAAATGTCGCTGATCATTAATGGCTCTAACATTGAGACCTATCCTATGAGCGTGCAAAAAGTCGAGAGTTAATAATGAGTAGTGAAAGCATAGAAGTTAAAGATGAAAAGTTGTGTAGAGAGATTGACGCTATATATCAATCCTTGCGGACTGAATGTAAAACGGCACGCTCTAAAAACAGCATAGATATTATAAACAAAACATGTTCCGAAATAGCGCAGGGTTCGAGGGATTTTAGTACTTCCGTAGTAGGTAATTTAGCAAAATCTAAAGGAGGACCAAGCGCACAATCAATCAGTAACAAAAACGGTCAACGATATCGAGATTTGATAAATGCATATCAACGAGCCTACCCGCTACCCATAAAGCTGAAAACATCTACATCTAGAAATTGGATTGACCAGATACAACAACCGGGCATCAAAGGTAACGTTCTGATCATGCAGTCCGAGTTGAAAAAATTAAGGGACGAAAACAAAGTACTGCGCAACCTTCTTGCTAACAAAAATGACCTAGTAGTTACCCTAACTCAATCACGAATTCAATCTTATAATACGAGTTCTCACTTAACCGAAACTGACTTTGATTCACTTAAATCTGCAATTGATCCAGAAAGACTAAAAACGTTTGGTCTAAAGTTGGGGGAAGGCGGTAGCATTGAGAATGCCAACGGTGCTGAGGTCTTTGAAATAGGATTCGCAGATGCAATCGGTAAAATAATCACTATAGATACTATAAAAGATGGATGAAACAGCTCTATCAATTTAGCATTTGATTAAGTAGCATTGCGTCATAAACCATAACATCTAAAAGCAAAGTTTAAAAAAGGAAAACATTGTGGCTCAATTTAAATACAAGCAGTTGTCTCAAGATCAACAAGATAAACTAGATGCTGCGGCATTTCGTCGCCTATTAGCACATTTAGACGGTCACAAAGAAGTTGCCAATATAGACCTGATGATCTTAGCTGGCTTCTGCCGTAATTGTTTCAGTAAATGGTATGCAGAAGAAGCAGAACAACAAGGTGTAGACATAAACTTAGATGATGCACGAGAGCGCGTTTATGGCATGACTTATAACGAGTGGAAAGCAAATCACCAACCTAAGGCGACGCCGGAGCAATTGGCAGCATTCGAAGCTCGCCAGATTAAAAACGAGTCTAAGTAATTGAGCTGTGTGATTCATAGAGATGGTTTCACTTTTCTTAGCTGAAGGTCGAGCTTGTAATTCTGCTCTTGAAACCTCTCTTTCTTGGTCTGGTAGTTCTGAGATACCTCTTCAGACAAAGGGGTTTGATCAGATATCTCAGTAATCCTGTCTATCGGAGTTAGCCCATTTAACGAGCTGTGGGGCCGCTCCCAGTTGTAGTAGTGTTGCCATTCAGCTAGCAGCAGATCCAGTTCTTCCAACCCTACAGAGACATCTATGGTCGGATAGAACTCACTTTTATCTGTTTTCTGCGACCGTTCCACTTTACCATTCAAGTGAGGTGAGCCAGGCTTATTTGGGCGAAACTTGATCCCATAAATCATGAGTTGTTTCTGGACTTTCTCAGCAAAGAATTCACGCCCTCTGTCCGTCTGAATACGCTGGATAGGAAATGGCATCTCTTCCACGACACAATCGATAAAGTCGACTGTATTTGCTGCTGTGCGCCGAGAGTAGCACCTTAGAACCCGATAGCGAGAGCAGTCATCAATAGCTGTATACTGGTAAATTCCAGACGCTATTTTACAGGTGTCCATCTGGACTCTATCACCAGGAATTGGGTGCTCATATCTTTGGAAATCTTTTTTGCGTCGGTAAGTTACGATGGGTTTGACTGATGCTTCGGATAAAACTTTATGGAGTGTCGCTGTGCTTAGGTGTATTTGGTGAAGTCGGATTAATTCCGTTTGTAAACGCCGCGCCCCTAAATTGCGTTTCTCACGCATCGTAAGGATCAATGCTCTTAGCTCATCATTGAGTTTGGTATCTGGAGATGAATGAGGGCGTCTGCTCTGGCTTTCCAGACCAGCGATTCCATACTGCTTATATCGTTTAGCCCACTTACGTAATGTTGGTCTGGAAATACCACAGCGTCGACATACAAGGCCTGCATCACCACATTCCTCATACATTTTTACCCACCGTAGTCTTTGTTGGATTTCTCTGTCCATAGACACCCAGTATAGTTGAAAGGATGTCTATGAATCACACACATTATTCAATTTTTGTAAGCGTTCCCTGTACCGCTCTGAGTTGAATTAGGCGCAAAAACTTCTCCCATGAATCACTCATAGATAGCAGTTCTTCTATGTCGACTCTTTCGATGGTTTTCCCTGTTAATGACTTAAGTGCGCTTAAGCAAGCTGACAAAACCTCATCACTGGTGATGTCTGGTAACGTGACTTTCTCAACACCCTTCAACCTATCGAGAAACTTAGTTCCTTCATTTGTCAGAAGTAACGGTTTTATTTGGGCTCTTTTAGCAGTGTAGTCCAACCAGAACGTCAGATAATCAGGAACAGAACCATTCAAACGAAAGCAGAGTAAAACTTCTTCATCTAATAATGAGAGGAGGTTACCACAGTCATAAAGCCCAATATCAATCTTTCCATGGTTCTTTTGCTGATTTAAAAAAAGTTCTCGACGAGACTCTTTTTGAGTATGTATGTACTTTAAAGTTGTTGCTTTATCTTTTAAAGCGTAGCGATAAATCGTATCAATGCACTGGCCAATATTCGAACCATCTAGCTCTATGGATAGGCATGTTATCCCTAATTGCTCTTCCAATAACAATTCAAAATCTGGGTAAAACGTACCGTTCCAATCACTCACCTGGCAATGCAAGGGAGTATATGACTTTTGATTAGCCCAGAAATGTAGTGGTTGAATGACAGTTGAGGGGATCCAGAAAATCATTGTTTATCCTTTTAGTAGCCAACCAGAACAAGAAGTTATGGTAGCAAAGCAAGCTCTCCTAACTTAATGTACCTTAGAGCTCCATTCTTTTATATGCCTGTCTCTTAGTCCGCTGGGGCACCTTTTAACCACACCTGAGGTCATCTTAACATCCCATCAAGTAAGTGATTATTATTTTATTAATAACGGCGCCCTCTTTATTCATGCTATTCCTGAACCATTTGTTAAATGACGTCTAACTAAAAAAACTCTTTGGGAGGGATACAATTCCAATTATCATTTTTGGGTACAAGCTTAAATCTAGACAAATTTGTTATCAGTTTTAGATAGGGAGTCTTGCTCGTATCGTAACTTTGGGACAAATGACAAGCATCAGCCTCGAGGTGTTTTAAAAAATATGTTTTGGTTGATAAGCTCTGACTCCGATTTCAGGCTCTAACGCTAATTTGCTAGACTAAGTAAGACTGTACATAAAGGTGGATGAATGAACTACTTTGCGGAGGACCCCTTCTAGGTAATGTAAGCCTGGAGGGCAAATGAAAAAACTAAAGCAACAGTACCGAAGCCATATCAAATCTAATGGCCGTATTATATGGGATGTGTATCCTTGTATTCGCAGTGGGACTCATAAGCACTTTTCAACTAAGCAGGAAAAGAGTTACTTTTTCCTTCATGAAGTTGAGTATCGTGAGTACCCAATCAAACTGCGAGCGGCTAGAGGGAAAATACTGGCCAATCCTTGGGATGATTATCCTACATACGTATATGACGTTGCTAAGTGCTGGAAGCATAATTCGAAAAGACGTCACCAGTACTACAAATAACTATTATTAAGCCTCGCGAATGCGAGGCTTATTTCTATCCTTCGATATAATTATTTTAATTAGTCTGAACGTAATCTGTTAGTTTCGTTTACTCGATGTGACCATCTCTGACAGGTTGTGCTAAATCAGTTCTGCCCCAAAGTGTGTTACAAAAACTTTGGGGCTTCAGTTGCTACGAAGGCATTATCCATAGGTAAAGAGGCCCTCGATAAGCCTCAAGCAGATGGCTAAAGCGGTAAGTCAAATACAAATTGTGCGCTGACAATTTGTACATCGTCAGAAACATTTTCCCACAGCAAGTCGATTTTCCCGTAGTCATTTCGGTTAAGGTTAATACCTATCCCGTAATTGAAATGAGTATTTTCATCTACATCGACAAGCTCTGATGCACCATCAATACTCGGCTCTATATAGCTAATCCCAAGCACTACGAAAGGGGCAAAGTTTTCTCCCCAAAGCTGGTTAATACGGTATTTTGCATTCACTCTAAACAAGTGATACTGAACATCAGTATTGGGGTAGCCGACAGCGTCTGATTCTAGTGTTGCCTCATTTAACCAGTTATAGCTAACATAGGTAGACAAGCTGGAATCGAATTGGTAGCCAAAGCCGATACCAAAAGCAGGCTGGTACTTATCATCTTGTTTCCATTGTGTATCGCCTAAATCAGGAGATAAGTAAGACATTCCTAAATCGGCGTTAACGAAAAACCCCTTATCCTCATTACTATTGTCATTAGACGATGCATTGGCGGATAACGCAACTGACGATAATGCTACTGCTAGTAGACCGCTTCTAATTGAAGTTAGACGTCTATAGATGAGCAATAGCAAAACCATCAAGCCGGAATATCCTACTGAACCACCTACGACAGCTTTTCCTGAACTGGCTTCCTCAGTTATCAGAGGTTCACCCGCCTTGACTTGCAAAGTCACTCTTTGAGGAAAACTGTGTGCGAGGTTTAGATCGACTGCGTCATAATAAAACTCGTCAATACCTACAAAGTTAGCATCTGGTGTATAAGTGAAACTTCCATCAGAGTTAAGTAGAAGCCGTCCGTTAGAAACATCACTGTAAAGCCTTGATGTTAGTCCCTGATAGAATGGCTCTGAACTATTTTGATCGTCTCTGTCATTGGCAAGAACTCCTGGTCCACTAATGGTTAACACTTCTGTTGTATGAAGGCTGTACGTATCTTGTAGAGTCGTTGGTCGGGTGTTGGCTGGAATGGAAATCCAGTTAGTTGATTGTATATCAATGTTTACTGTTGCCGTTTTTCCTCCTAGTTCATACTCGAAGGAATCATGACCATAATAACCATCGTTGGGTGTATATAAGAATGCGCCATCTGCCTCGAGCGTTAGAGTGCCGTGCAGAACATCTTTAGTTAGAGTGGCATCTAAACCTCCGGGCGTGGTGTCGTTGGCTAGAACGCCATCTGCGCTATTTGTGAGAATAGCGACACCCTCTTCGGTGGTATAAGTGTCGTTATGAGGATAAAGCGATTCGTGCTTTTCATAGGCACCAATATCAATGGCCCCACCTTGTGGACGAACTTCCTTAAGGTAGTCGCTAGTGATTGAAGTTCCATCCGCATAGTTCGCGGCTGCATTGTCACCCATATCAACAAGCGGCGCCGATAGCTCATTTGGAACAAAGCAGCGATTACGATTAAAGCAGCCAAGTGGATTTAAGTTCAAAGCAGTATCAGCAACACCATTAATAGAAAGGTAGTTGCTTTTATTTACAGCCCTTGGGTATGTTGCCGTATCGTCCCAATCTGATGGAGAGATCAATGGCAATGTATTTTTTTCTGGATCCGTAGAAAAAATCAAATTATTGCTTGCGATAAGTTGTGCCGAGCCCAAAAGATCAATATGTGTCGCATTGAAAACACTGGGAAAGCCGCCTGAAGTTTGTGGTGTAAAGTACAAAGTGCTATTAGTCAATGTCAGATCGCCATCATCGACTCGTAAGCTGCGAGTAGCAACAGAGCTTCTGCCATCGAAAAGTGAGTTTGCTATTTCAACATCCGCTTGTTTAAAATGTAAACCAGCAGCCGAAAATCCTGAAAAATATGAATCTTTTAACGTCGCCTTGCTTTGCTCTTCTGATATATGGAAAAGGATGCGAGATGAGGTTACCCCTTGCACACCAGTAAAGTTATCTGCTATGGCCGTGTTAGAAATAGTGAGGTTAGTATTACTAGTTAGAATTATCTCTTTACCGTCATTAACGCGATTTTCAAAAATCAAACTGTCATTAATGGTAAGGCTACCCACTGTTGATCCCGATGTATCTGTTGTGCCTTGTAAAATTAAATTATAAGCGCTTGAATGTGCGACGTTATTAAACAATGCGACATTGTTCAGAGTAACGTTCGCATCATCAGCATTGAGCACACTGCCTGTATGAGTCACTGCAATATTTTCAATCGTGACATCAATAATTCGTCCTGCAACATTATTCCGATTCACTCTGAACAGTAATGCAGAGGGTTTGAGTATGGTTACACCAGAACTAAATGGGTAACCTGTATTGAGAAGGCCATCGGTTGTTATCCACCTTTGCTTGTCATCTATGACTGTTCTTTCGCTACCGAGCCCACGAATTATTACATCATCTTCAATAAGAATCGGGTTAAAAGAGACACCATTACCTGCGAGACCAGGGTATATCGGGTCGTTACTGCCAAAACCCGCACGAATTTCAACAATGTCTGGTCCTGGGTTTTGATTCGCTTGTTCAATCGCCCATCGCAAGGTCCCACTTCCTGAAGCGGCATTACTAGTCACTTGAAAGGTATCTGAATAAACGGAGTTTGAAGCAAGTAAGGTTGCTATTAAAGCTAGTAATTTTTTCATACGACTCTCATCCTTGAGTGAATAGTTTACACATACACCCAAATGTAACAGAAGTGTCTGAAATGTAAATAATAACCACGCCACCCTATCAAGTTGATAACCTAATTCAGCATTGATAGGGAGTTAGTTTTATAGGGAAAAAAACATACATTTATCCTCCAAAGTAGTTAGAATTGAATTGATATCCATCACCAAAGATCTAAACAGCTGTTGTTCAGTCTAAAGGAAAATAATGGAAAAAATCATCGAGCAAGAGCAAGCAATAGAACGGCGTAAAGAAGCTAAGTACAGAGAGTCTAGAGCTTTGCTTGGCTCTTTGTTGAACAATGACAAGTATTCTGCGAGGGCTCATTTGCAAATCGCATGGTCGTATGACAATGAGGGTAAAGAGAAAGAGGCAATCACTCATTATTTGTTGTCGCTCTCGGGTGTTCTCTCTTTGACGGAAAGGTTTGATGCCTTGTTCGGTCTGGCGAGTACTTACCAAAGCCTTGGTATGTACGCAGAGGCACTAAACTATTTTGAACAAACTCTTAAAGATTATCCTAGCTCTGTTGCGGTTCAACCTTTTTATGCAATGTGCCTTTACAACTTAGGGCGTCATAAAGAAGCGACTTCATTACTGCTCGAGCTTTTAGTATCAACCACGAACAGCGAAGCAATTAAAGCCTATCAGAGAGCGATTTCTTTATATGCACAAGATTTAGATAAAACCTGGTAAAGGGATAGGTCCGAAACAATCATCCCGTATTTATAGATTGTTTTTGAACATCACATCTAACAAGCTTTTGTCCATAAGCTAGCTAGGGTTTGCCTCAAAATGAGTTGTAAGGCTCCCACCCTAATCGGATAAATATTCCCATTTACTCAATCATTCTTATATGATGTTCGTAAGTGGTTGCTTCCTACGATGGTTTTGTATTGTCCATCAATTGGAAGCACCCCGTATCGGAATTGATACTTTAGGTTCTTCATTGCTATTTTCATTCGAATTGACTGCATTTCCCACTTTATTCTCAAGATTATTTATCTCATAAATTTCGTAATTCTACACGAGCAATTTAGGTACTGCACTAAAGGCGCTTCTAGCTCATTAATTAAATGTTTTTTAAGCAAAAACGCCAAAATTGAAGAGAGACACTACCGATTCAATTAAATACAACTATTCTCATTATAACTCTAAAGTAAATAGGCCTTAACAGTAGATGAATAAAGCACCTAGAACATTCCCTATTCATATCCACATCGCCACTGTCATTATTGTGCTTGTTGTTATGGTCTCTGGTGTTCAAATTTGGCTTACCAATAAAGGATTAACAGACGTAATCTTTGAAACTAATAGGAATGTATTTCAAAGGATCGCGGCTCAAACGCGCAGTCAAATGAATGCACACTATGGCGCTGCTTTTACCGCAATTGGTACTTTTTCAAAGGGAAAAATTGTTCAAGCTGAAACGATAGAAAAAAGAAATGATTTTCTGCCAGAACTTACTCACCTGCTTACCGAATACACACATGTCACGTCGTACGCTATTTATTACCCTAATGAAGATGTTTTTTCCGTGACGAGGATAAACGACCTTGAGATGAGGGAGCGTATGGGGCTACAAAAAGATACTATTTTTGTGGCCACTCATCGAAGCTCAAACTTCGTTAGTATTAAAGGTTTGAATTCATCGTTAGTTTTCACCGAAAACATTGATACATCACACTCCTTGGAGTTTGATAAACAGCACCAATTTTACAACGCAGTGCAAGACAAAAATATAATTTCAGAACCAAGCCTACTCAGAGGCGTTAATGAGCCGGGGATAACTATTTATCGAGCAAGTAATAACGGAGCGGTTGTTGCCGCTGAAGTATTATTGGCTGGGTTGCGGGATTCGTTAACCGATACGTTAGCCAATGAATCCTCGATACGAGTGCTTTATGACGATTCAAAAACCGTTCTTGCATATAGCGAAACTTCTCGTTCTGAACCCTCATCGCATATGTCATTATCAAGCTTTGAGAAGCTAGATAACCCTTTAGTGCAATTCGCTATTGAGCAATATCACCGTGATGGCAAGTTAGGGATCTTTGAGTTTGAAAAAGAACGTTGGTTTGGTGAGATAATCACGCTAAAACCACTAAAAAGTAACCATGTCCATTTGTTAATGGCAGCAAAAGCTTCAGAATTATTTGACCAAGGTGGATTAATCAAACGCCAGACACTCTTTGGCTCGTTGTTGATTTTTGCTTTGATGTTGCCTGTCATCTACTTAGTTTCCCGTTCAATTTCTAAACCTATAAAAATGGCGACACAAAAAGCGAAAGAGATTCAGGGTTTTAATTTTTCTACTCCTATTAACTCCCAGAGTTACATAAAAGAAATCCAAGATCTCAACAACGCTCAAATCGCCACTCAAAACACAATTAGCCGATTCATTTCTTTAACGAATAACATTGCCCACGAAGAAAACCTAGAGGCACTGCTAGAACTCGTCTGTCGCGATACCATTAGTGCAGCAGAAGCCAATGGTGTGTTTCTCTATTTGTTAGACGCAGAGAACAAGTGCTTAGTACCCAAATACGTTTGGTGGGAAGGCGCAACAAAAGCCGATATAAATCGAGTATTAAATTCTAAGGTTCCCACCGCTGAGTCGGGCCAATTTATTCGGCAGATATTCATTGAAAAGAAATACCATATATTCCAAGCAAGCGAACTCCCGAACTTAGAGGTTGATTGGAAGGATAACCAAACTAGTCAGGTGGTGATTATACCTTTGAAAGATCGCGAAGGGGTTGTGATTGGGTCTTTTGGTGTATTGTATGATGGCGGTAAAGCCCAAGCTCAGTATGAGCGATTTGCTGATTATTTAGATTCGTTATTAGGCTTTTCATCCGTTGCAATAGAAACGAACACCATGATGGCTGCTCAGCAAGCTCTTCTTGACTCATTCATCAAAGTTATTGCAGGGTCGTTAGATAAAAAATCGCCTTATACAGGTAACCATTGCCAACGTGTTCCAATATTAACCGAGTGGTTAACTCTCGCAGCTCAAGAATCTACATTACCGTCGTTTGAGCATTTTTCTCTTAACTCAAAAGAGTGGCAAGAGTTGAAAATGGCGAGTTGGCTGCATGATTGTGGAAAAATCACTACTCCCGAATATGTGGTCGACAAAGCAACAAAGCTAGAAACAATTTATAACCGAATCCACGAGGTCAGAATGCGCTTCGAGGTTCTCAAGCGCGATGAAGAAATTACGAGCTTGAAGTCTTTGGTCCAAGCGTATCCAGTTGGATGGCGAGATCAACTAATGGAAAAATGTGAACAGTTGAATCAAGATTTTGAGTTTGTGGCTCAGCTTAATTTGGGATCAGAGTTTGTCACACAAACTGACCTTGATAGATTAAATGAAATTGCATCACGAACGTGGACTCGAACCTTAAGTAAACAACTAGGTATCTCTTCAGAGGAAATGAATCAGTACACGGAAAAAGATGAATACCCAACTGAAGAAAAATTGCTTAGCGACCGGCCCGAACATCTTATTGATTGGAATCACACAGACAAATTTGATGATAGATTCACAATGAAGCCGACTCAATATCAGGCAAACAAGGGAGAAGTCCACAACTTAGGTATACAGCGTGGCACATTGACAGAGGAAGAACGGTTTATAATCAACGATCACATTGTTCAAACCATCCATATTTTGGAGTCACTGCCGTTCCCACGACATATGCGAAACGTAGCAAAAATTGCGGGAGGCCATCATGAAAAAATGAATGGTGAAGGTTACCCAATGGGTTTAACGGGAGCAGAGATGTCTCTTACCACAAAAGTCATGGCCATCGCCGATATCTTTGAAGCATTGACCAGTTCCGATCGGCCTTATAAGAAAGCAAAAACGTTATCGGAGTCGATTAAGATAATGAGTTTTATGGTTAAAGATCAACATATTGACCCAGATCTGTTCGCTTTATTTTTAAGTTCAGGGGTTTATAAACGCTTTGCCAATGACTATTTACAGCCTGAGCAAATTGATGAAGTAAATATTAGTGATTATATAACGTGATATCGACGTTGTGAGCCTGTTCTCTTATTACGATATCAGGCTAGTTAGAATTTGTGATACTTTGCTGAGTGCCAGTTATTCTTTAAGGGGTTCTTCAACGAGTATATGCGTTGAGATAGCAGCGACCATATTATAGGTTCTGATTTTGAGCACCTAAAAGTACGTTTACAGGAAATCACCTAATCCATTAAGTGCTAATTCTGATCTGCTCCAATCAGACTGGACACTTCACTAAGCGACTTTCCCATACCTGACGTTATCTGTATTTCCTTAATTTACGTAATTGCTCTAAGTAACTTTTGTCCAGAGGCTTGATAGACCTGAAGTTTTACTCATGGCACTTTTCTAAAAAGTGCCAGCTAGCTCAGTTCTGCCCCTTTTTGCATTAGACCTATTACTCATACATATCCTGTTAATGTGCGTTTGACCTACCAAAACTTATCCGAATGCAGCACATTTATAAATTATGCTTCACAGTGTGGTCTAACCTATCAACATAGCCACTAACCTATTGATTATAAATTGAAGTTCCCGAAGAAAGGTTGCATTATATGTACATAAAATACGAAGTATAGTCGTACAGATAGCGTTATGTGCCAGAGCGAGTTAGGAGTCATGTCTTACATGAGTATTCAGTTAAAGTTGGTTCAACTTCGAAAGAAAATCAGAGCAAATAAAAAGAAAGTAACTAGCGCAATCATTGACGATCACTCAGCAGAAATGTGCATAATTTGTGGTTCTCAAGATCAATTGACTAGAGAGCATGTGATACCTCAATGGGTCTATAATCGTTGTACGAAACGAACATTCGAAACAACAACTAACGGTATTTCTCAGACTTACAATAAAACCACACTACCTGCATGCAAAGATTGTAACTCGAATCTCCTTGGTTATTTGGAGAGACATTTGAAGCATGAATTTGAAAAAGTCGATGTTAGTCACCAAGAGTTCTCACAAGAGACCTTAGAGTTAATCATCCTATGGTTAGAAACTCTAGAATACAAATTTCAAGTACTCGACCTTCGCAGAAATTTAAATAAGGTAAAAGGTGCAGAGTACATTCCTTTTATTGGCAAAATGCCTATTGCTATGTTCCAAGGCTCTATGGATACGAGTCCTGCAAAGGTGTTCTCAAATTTTCGTTCGGCATTGCAAGTATTGAGTGTGAAATCAAAGGCTGATAAGCTTAATTCCCTTTGTATTATCCATACTACAAACAAAGACTTTCATTTCTTTCATTCTACAAATAATTTTATATTCATAGAGTTAGCTGAGTTTGGGGTCGCGTTTTTCTATTTCTATAAACAAACGTTTGATGACCATAGTGCCGCCATAAAGTCTGCTATGGAAATAGTCCAAGATCACTATGCAGGAACAGGCACACAATAAAATCTTAAGTTTATCTGGAGTTCAGCATATGAAGATAAAAACAGGTACAGAGGCGGATTACCACCAGTGTATCGCAATTAAACATGAATACTTCAAGTGTCGCGATGCTTTTGAACAATTTCGGCAATCCGCCGAACATTTAATTCTGTCCGGTCATGATAAGTACAAATCTTATCGAACATACAATTCATATTCATATTTTATACATCACCTGTACGAGTTTCTCATTGCTTGCCACGCAAGAGACTTTGAAAATAAAAATATAACCGACAAAAAAGGTCCTCAGAAAAATCATTTCATAGACTCACTAATTGAAGAGGATGCTTATCGTGCGGTAAATGCAAGAATTGACCGTATTAGTCGTGGACAGGCTCCAAGTTATGAAAATGACATATCGCACTATGAAAAACTTCTACCTATACCAGAATCATTTGCAAAGGACTTTAGGGTTTATCGTAACAAGGTTGCTGGTCATGCGTCTTATGAGCGTACTAAAGACCTCAACTTAACCGATTTCTATCTAAAGTATCACTTTTACTTGTACCTATTGTTTGTAGATGTAGGTGAGTTTTGGGGAAGACAGGGAAGCGATTTTCCAGAATTCGAGGATGTGACAAATTTTATGAAAGCCATGGCGCGTGAATAAACTTAATCCCGAGTGTTGAACAAGTCTGATTCTTCTATATGTAAATTATGCGATCATATTTAGTGGTAACTTCGCCTTAGTTATATTCTTAAGGCATTAGACTGTGTAAGTGATTAGCCCGGTTCTGGGTAGGTCGAAAAACGAGTAAAACTTCATTTGCCATACTTGAAGTTATTCATGGGTTGCTAATATTCGATTTTCCGAAACTGATTTATGTCCAGAAACTGCATAGATACGAACCTCATAGACAATTTGGATAGCATAAGACGCTATCACTACGTTATTACTTAAAATCAGGCTGGAATCACTTACCTCACATAACCTACCTGTTAAGTTCTTAATAAGCATACCTAAACCCAGAGCTTTGTTCATAACTTTTGAATTTGCCGTTACTTCACTCTCCCGCCATAAGCAACATCAGTATTACTTAAAGTAAACTCTCTTATTATAAGTCTTTCTTCTGGCTCAGTGCTGCAATAAGTTTCTTTCTTTCGCTCTCTGTCATTTCATAGATCATGCACGCCAGTTCAGCAGAGCTTTCATCTTCACAGAAGAAATAATTGAGCGGCACACCAAGCTCATCGGCGATTAGCTTTAAGGTTTGAACATCTGGGGCGTGCTTGCCTTTCTCGTATTGATTCATTCGAGGGCTTGCTGAACTTGCATCCATACCTATGCTTTCTCCCAGGGATTTTTGAGAGAGCTTTGCTTTTTTTCGAGCTTGTTTGAGTCGCTCTGGGATTGGGTTTTTAAATGACACTTAGATTTCATTTCTCTGATCTCAAGTTAACTAAGATTTTCTTAGTTTTATGGATTTCTGTATACTAAGCAATCCTTAGTTTTTGGTTGGTGTAATTTTGGAAATGAAACGGGCTCGAAGAATTAGTGCTGTCATGCACAAGTTATTGATAGAAAATGGGTTAGATGGATTCACCGTGCTAGAAGCGAGAGATTTGTGGCTATCCCTTGATAATGTGGACTCCAATTCTGCCGAAGCTCACAAAAAGGTGTACCGAGCAATTTTTCACTTTGAAAAGAAAAGTTGGTTGCGAAGTGAGGGCTCAGGCCGGAAAAAACGCTACTTTCAAACGCAACAATTTAAAGAGTTACATAACAATGTAACAACGAATAACCAAGCGGATATGAAGCCTAAAGTACCCATTCAAAACTATTCCATTTTAAGCAATGAACGTAACGAATATAAGGGCGAATTGGAAATAATACTTGGGGAGATTGACGAGTATCAGTCGATCGTATCTCGATTTCCTGAGCTAGAGAATAAACTGGCCCCTTTGCATCAAGAGGCTAAAGAGCGCGCCGCTTTATTGCTCGGAAAAGTGAACGTTTTAACAAAGGTTCTTAATACTCTCTATGAAGGAAATGAACAGTGTTAAGGAAGTGGCAAAGTGAATGCTCTGACAGAGCGTTGAAAAAATATCAATCCAACTGCTCCCATTTCTTTTGCCAAGCTACACCTGGAGCAGGTAAGACAGTGCTTGCCGCTAATATTGCGTCAAGGTTGTTACAAAGTGACATGGTAGACCTTGTATTGTGCTTCTCACCATCGTTGACGGTTTCTGATGGTATAAAAAGAACCTTTTCGTCGAGACTTAAGTGTACGTTTAATGGTGGCATGGGATCTGTCGGGCAATCTTTAACATACCAATCTATCCAATTCCTCAATGACGAATTTTGGCAAACATTGCGGAATCACAGGGTCTTTGTTGTCTTTGATGAAATACACCATTGCTCTGGCTCTGAGGTTGAAAATGCGAACATTTGGGGGCAGCAAGTTCTCACTAAGATTCAAGGGCTTGCTACTTTTACCCTCGCACTTTCAGGTACACCGTGGCGTTCAGACTCTTTACCCATTGTGATGGGTGAGTACAGCGACCCAGACGGGCAGCTTCTTGTCGATTACCAATACACTCTTAAACAAGCTATAGCTGATGGTGTTTGTAGAACGCCCAAAATCGTCTTGGTTGATAATGAACACTTGTCTGTTAGTAGTAGAGAAAAAGTCGAATCCTTTTCATCAATATTAGAGATGCTTAAACAGACAAAAGCATCCTACCAGAGTGTTATTCACAACCAAGAGGCGATGGAATATCTACTCGGTTTAGGATGTGAGCAGCTAGAAAAAGCACGTCTCAGATCACCCAATGCCGGTGGGCTGATTGTTGCAGCTTCGGTTCAACATGCGCAAACAATCAAAGAGATACTATCTCAAAAGTTTGGGCAAACCGTTTCTATCGTCACTTATCGACATGAAGAGCCGCTAGCAGAAATAGAGCGTTATCGACAAAGCGACGCACAATGGATTGTTAGTGTAGGTATGATCAGTGAGGGTACTGATATTCCGCGCCTTCAAGTATGTTGCCATATGAGTTCAGTCAAAACTGAATTGTATTTCAGGCAGGTGCTCGGACGAATACTTCGTGTGAATAATACAATAAACCAACAAGCGTGGTTATTCACTTTTGCAGAGCAAAGCCTGATTGAGTTTTCTGAAAGGATTGAACAGGATATTCCTGAGTCTCGTCTCTATGTAAGTATGGGGAAACCTATCGAAACAGAGTTCTCTGGTCGACGAAATAGCTTAAGTGTCGCGCCTCCGCTTGAGCCCCAAAACAGCGCGAGAACAACAGTATCTTGGGAAAGCAGTACAGAAAGTTCAAATAGTCTCTATGGAGCATTAGGAATGTTTGATGAGCTTCGACTTGGGGCATTTAAGCAGAGAGTGATCTCGGCTTTCTCTTCCATGTAATTGAAGAAACCATAGGCTACATTTTCACTAAAGGCACATTGGGGAGGCCAGAATGAATTACTTTGCAGAGGACCCCTTCTAGGTAATGTAAACCTGGAGGGCAAATGAAACAGCTAAAACAGCAGTACCGAGAGCGCATTAAATACCAGCGCCAACACCTTTTGGATCTTTATCCGAGCGTTCGTAGTGGAACCCACAAGCACTTTTCTACCAAGCAGGAAAAGAGCTATTACTTTCTTCACAAGATTGAGTGCAGAGAGTACCCAGTTAAGCTGCGCGCCACGCGAGGAAGAGCATTAGCTAACCCATGGGACGACTACCCGTCTTATGTGTATGGCCTAGCAAAAAGTTGGAAGTATAACTCGAAGCGCCAAAACCAATACTACCGATAACCCATCAAAGCTCTCAATTCTGGAGAGCTTTTTTATGCGATGTGCTCTCTCAACTCGAAGCCTAATTATTAGTAATACCATAGTGTTATTAGGTTTAAGTTATTGACTTTAATTACTAATCCTTTGTAGTTTACGCGGGTGCTTCTTAAGTGATTACCCACATCGCAAGTTGCGATGCGCAGGTTGCGATGTGAAGTTAAAACCACCTGAAATATTGCTTTCTGTAAGAAGGGGGATACGTGCTTCTGATTAACACACTATAGGGGCAGACTATTGTGTTGACTGCGCGAAGCGACACACTTTTGCCCCTAAACGTTTAGAGCATAAGAAACTATCAATAGATTAATTTGTGTGTAAGCCTGTTGCACCAGTTTTTTTAGTCCCAGATACGACAAAGCCACAGGCAATGCCTATGGCTTTGTAAACAGCTACAGAATGTTTGTCATTCAAAACGAAGAGGGAACACATTCTGTGTGCAGCGTCGGGTGTTTTATCACCAAAGTATATGGAAGGGAAAGCACCTAGACTTATCATATGTCCTCGGTGGTCTGCTTTGCAATTAAGCCAAGTTCAATTCGATACAATTACTTCTGGCCAGACAGTAAATAGTACATCCAAGAAAAAGCAGGGATACCCGAGGCTCTCAACGTTAGTTTAAAGCTAAGAACTGTATGTGGCAAGCTTGCTTCTGCCCCGAAGCTCTTCAGCAACGACCCTCGCGTTGATTTAAGTGTTCCACTTTTGCAATACTTGAACTTATGGAAAAAATGAAGCAATAACAGTTCCTTTCTACTCTATTTATAACTACCTATTTTTTTCAAACTAATGAGAGAGTACACTATTTCAATAGAAAAATGGGAGAGTAAAAGAATGTTAAAAAGGGATCTAAATTTCTTCGAAAGTTACGAATTTACGGTAAAGTTCAACTTTGATGATACTGATTTTACTGGCGTTCTTTCTATTAATCAGGCAGGTATCCCACAGCTTAAAATACACACAGAAAATCACAGCTTGCAGTTCGAAGAACGCAGAATAATTCAATATCCAATCACTTGTCATGAAATTGGTTCGAATAAGACATTTACTCTACATCAATCAGAACTTCAAAGAGGTGGGGTCATTATATGTGGATTTGTCACTACTGGATCTTTAATTACGAATGACATTAATCTGATAGAAGTACACCTGACAGGTATATCTACTTGGTTTGAAAGGTTACGAAGCTCAGAGATAACAGAAACGGAGTTCAAGCGATGTACTTCTATAGACAAATTCTTAGTTAACTTTAACTATAATAAAAATGACTACTCGATAGAAAATCATCGTTACGTATCATCAACTGCGATCACATCAACCGATCATCACATAAGAATACAAGATTGTTTTATCGTTAAAAAGAAAAATGGCGGATTTACACTAAATGAAGCAAAAAGTATTGCTTTGGAGATAAGAAGCCTATTTTCACTTCTATTGGGGTATTCCCTCTCTATCAAAAACCTTTACTTGGTTCCTTCAGGGAAGCGACATGATTATCAATCCGTTACTTTCCCAAGTGTAGCCTATGAAGAGAAACCGTTTGATCATTACCACCAAGCGCTTTGCCACGTTAATAATTTGTTCAACTGGGATCTTTGGGAACCCATCATAAAAAACTACTTCAGTGTTAAATCGTTCCGTACGATTTGGAACCGCTTAGTTGCCCCTTTAGCTCGTTCTAGTTCTGGAATTTGGGAATATGAGATTCTATCTGTCGTTGTAACACTCGAAATGTACTGTGAACAAGAGTCAAAGGGCAATGGACATAAATTAAACAAAGAAAAATATAATGAGTTAACGTCACAGCTTAACAAAACGCTAGAAGCATTTATTGATGATAATGTTCTTTCATCTGAGGACCGATTGGTTCTAGAAGGGTTTTCGAGTGCTCTCGCTAACCTAAGAAATACATCCCACCCGACTCTTCAGCATAAATATGACTTCTTGATGAGCAAAACAAGCAATGAAATTAAAGAAGCTATTTCCTTCAGTGACTATGATTTTAATGTACTAAAGAGACTTAGAAATAGTGTAGCGCACGGGCTAAATTACAAGACGATGATAGAAGGAGAAATAACTAAAGAAGTTCAAATAAAGGATCGCCTTTTAACATTGTTAATATATTTTGTTTTTCAGGAGCTTGGTTTTAATGACACCCAAATAGCGAGAAATCTAAGCCACACCCATAACTCATTCATACTCAACGCAGGTGGTAATGAAAGAGCTAGAGATAAACTAGCTGGTACTGCGCGTTTCATTACATTGCAGGAAGAAATCGATCTTAAGGACTTTGCATCTTTTGATCATATCGTTGTTGATTACGAATCTAGTACTGAGCAATTCACATTGAATAAAGACCTGTCCCATGAAACAAAACATCACTGGCTTGGTAGCGGTATATCTGATGTTCGAGACTTTGTTAGAGACAAGCTTCCCAAAGATAGTAATTCTGAATTGGAGTACGTTAACAAGTTATACATTTCCAATGTTACAAATGAAAAATGCTACTACGGGGCGATTGTGTTAACTCATAGGTGAAGTTTCAAGATACTTTTTCTAATTTATCAGAAACGGTTTGGGTTTATACCTCTAAATCGCTTTTGTCCAAAAGCTTCATAGGTCGAATTTTCCCAGTTGTGATCAAGACAAAGAACAGATGTCGAGAGGTGTATAAATTTCGTTAGGTAATACATCGGTAGCTGTAGAAGCACTTAGGTAGCGGAAAGGTTAGTGTATCGTTATATGGCTTGTAGATATGACTATTAGTACTCGCATAGAAGCGAAAGTATCGAGTGTTCATTTGTAAACACATACACAGAGGACTTTGATTATAAACAATCAAACTCAATCAAAAAAAAGAACACTTAAAAAGCTAAAATTCAATAACTTAAAATTCAACTTGATAGTTTGATTAGTTCTTAACTATTTAGACCAGCCACGTCTTTATTGTTGTCTAGATGAGATAATAGGCGACGAAATGAAGCGGCATCTAGCTTGTCTTGTTCTTCTTGAGTTAGTTGCTTGTATTTGAATTCAGCCAAAACTCTTTCCTTTTCAAGTTAATGATTATCCTTAATTAGAGTCTACACGGCTGCGAGATTGACGCCAATACTCATTCACTCTGGTTTGAGTATGTACCCCTCATATTTCTAGGTCCTCGTAGGATAATAAAATTACAACTAGACCGGTCGGTCTGTATTGTGTATTATTCATTCAACACTTCAAATTAGACAATCAGATCATTGAAGCAGTAAACCGGAGAGAGGAGATCAAAGCATGACATTAGCATTTGAAACATACTTGGCTATTGGTTTATCGATGGCGTTGTTAAGCCTTTGGAAAACCTATTCAGGGCCTGCTATTGCCGCGTTTCTATCTTACTCCTACCCAGAAATGCTGTTGTTTAATTTAATCCCAGCGATGATTGCTGCGTATGCAGGTTGGAAAATTGCTCCCGTCTATTCAACTTTATTTAAGAAACAAAAAGGCGCTGTCTTTAAACCTAAGCTCAGGAAATTCATGAAAAAATGGAATCAATATGGTCAACTTTCAATGGCTATTTTGGCTCCTGTTTTAGTCGGAATTCCGAGTTATACCTTTGTTTCGAAAAGATTGAATCAAAGTGGCGTGAAAACATTTGGCATGCTTACATTGTCTATTTTAGGCTGGAGTAGCTTGGCTTATAGCTGTTTTGCATTCCTAGATGTTGGTCAGTATGTGGCGATAGAGAACATTATTCCCGAGTCTGTTCTTGAGAATATTCAGCAATAAATAGATCAATTTATACAACTTGCAGTGAGCAAAACGCAGTCTAACTCCTAACACGTAAAGTGTTCATGTTGTTTCGTTGCCATTGGCGATTTGAAAGCTATTATCCCCCTAGATATCCTCATTGAGCTCTCGCTCGGTTTTAAGTACCAAACATTTCAACGGCTCATTTAATGACCAAGTCATCTATATCTATACTGATACTTAAATCGGCTCTTACCGGTTCTTGTAGTATCAGTAATGATCTCCCCAAAACTTGTCGAGCGTTCGCATTTTAACCCCTCACTAATCAGATCTATATTCCATATCCCAATGCGTTTCAGCTTCGAATATGTAAACCGATCAGTCTAATTCTGACAAAGTTGACAATATTCTGACTAGACCGGTCGGTTTGTTGCGTTTATTATATATACAACGTCGAGACGACATAACTTTAAACGGTGAATTCCATATGAATAGATCAATCATTATTGCTGGTTCGAGTGGCTTAGTTGGACGAGAAACGCTGAGTACTTTATTAGGCAGTCAGAATATCAGTACTGTTTACGCACTGTCTCGACGTGAACTCAATACGCAACATCAGAAATTGAAGCAGATAATTGACAGTAATCTAAGTGTTCCTGCAATCCATTTAGATTCAGATCTTCCGGACGTTGGGATTATCGCTTTAGGTAGCACGATTAAAAAATCGGGTACCAAAGATAAACTTCGCGCAATTGATGTTGACCTAGTCGTGTCGACTGCAGCAAACATGAAAGATCTTGGAGTAAAACACCTGATCGTCGTGTCATGTCTTGGAGCTGATAGTAAAGCTCGCTCACATTACCTTCGCTGCAAAGGGGAGATGGAAAATGACGTTGAATTACTTGATTTTGAGAAAACGACTTTCCTACATCCGGGCCCGTTGGCGGGGGATCGACAGGAGAAGAGAACTGATGAAAAGTTACTTCAAGGTGCTCTTAAGGTACTTAAGCCGATGATGATCGGCAGAATGAAAAAATATCGACCAATTCAAGCATCGAATATTGCAAACAGCATTTTGGTTCATTTGACATTTCCGAGCTCAAGAAAGGTGGAGAGATTAGATTCTCTCGACATGATGAAGCTAGCGTCTTAGCCCCATCTCGGCATGAGCGAGTACCTGCGATGTTTAAACCTGAATGTAGGAAGAGATACCAATGAGATACAAAGTAACATTTTTGTTGATGACTCTTGTGATGGCCGGGGAAGCGTTCAGTCATGAGCTAAAAGCCGAGTCTTCGCATGCGCAATTTGATTCGTGGGTATACGATGATTATCGAATGGTCGCAGAAAATACTCGCACATTATGGTTTGTCGACTATTACGATATTAGACACTTGAAAAGCAAAGAAGGTGATAGCGCACTTCTATTGACGTTTACGCCTGAGAAGTTAACACAAGGAAAAGTCACAACAGCCACGATTGAGGCGCTGGAAGAGTCAAACCCAGGCATCAATATGAAAGACTCAAATATTCAAAAACTAATGGATAGCCTATCCATGCCGCTGATTAAAGGCGATGTGATTGCCATTATCTACAGAGGGGAAACGATGCAGATTCAATATAACAATGACGTTGTGTATCAGGCTAAAGCATCTTCAAAACAGAGTGTTGCTTTAAGGAATATCTGGCTAGGCGAGACCCCTGTTGATGATTTGCTATAACAGCCAACTAAAGTGGGGCAAGTTCCTCATGATAATGGTGTTAACTTTGCCATCGTTCGTTGCTATGAGTGGAGAAAATATGATGACGAGAATTGAGAAAGCTGAGTACAGAGAGTTTGCGAAGGGACTTAAGTATGAGTTGGTATTTCGAAACTTAGGTAAACAGGTATTTTCTGAACTCAAACATAACCCGCCAGGCAGTATGACAGCAAACAGCTTGGACTTGCTCAGTAAAATGGAGCAACACAATACCATTGTGATGAACCCTGTCCGCAAACAACATGGCGTTGATAGCACTATTCATTGTAAAGATAAGTTTTTTGCTAAAACAGTGACGTTGTCTTTGAAAGTGATGCCATATTTAGGGGCGAGATATTTAGAGGGCAGCGCAGAGCGATTTGTTCATCAGCTCAAGGATATTCAAGCATCCAGCCCAGTCGGTTATGAAAAAGAAATGACTTATATGGTTGAGCATGAAAAAGCGCTGTATGGGTACTTAGTCCATTTGAATGATGGTGACCTAAAGCGCGCCCACTCGGTCCTTGAAGACTTTGTTTCCGAACATAATATTCAATAGATTTGATTGTTTCGTTTGCCTTCAATCATTTTCAAACTCTAGAGAGGTTATCTATGAAAAAACTGTCTTTAATTGCTTTGTTTGTTCTGCCCATTCTAGGTTGCGAAACGACCGTTGATCAGAACGCTCATCAATCTCAACTAAATGCCGTTGATGATAGTGTGCTCATTGTTGATCGAAACGCTGAAGATAACGGGTTAGATAAAGTGTTAACTATCGACCATTCTCGATTAGCAGAACAGGCAAGTGAATATTTAGCACCAAGTCGAGTGGACTTTTATACCGACGACCAGCTGAATATTCAGTTGCTCAAAGACAGTTTACAAGTAGGGCTCGATTTACCATTTCGTGTTTTGAATTATGTTGAAAATGGCGAGCAAAAAGTAATTTATACCGATGCTCAGTTTATTCAAAAGCGACACGGAATAATGGATAACGAAGCCCTTGAGCAGTACGCAGAAAAAACGGCATCGCTAACTAATGGGCTAGATAACATTGCACCAGTTCAGAGCGAAGGCTTAACAAAGAACTACGGCATTGAAACATTAGTATCAGAGTATGATTTTGAAACGACACTGAACAATATTAAACGAGATGTTCTTGCTCAAGGTGACACGGTTTGGTTTATGAACTGGGATTTTAAGGCTAGAGCAGAAGCGATTGGTGAGTCACTACCTAATGCGACCCTGCTCGTTTTTGGTGGGCCAGCGCCAGGTGCAAAAGCAATGACCGATTTCCCAAGTATTGGATTGGATGCTTTTGGCCAAAAAGTATTAGTGACTGAAGAAAACGGTCAAGTGACGGTTGCTTACAATAATATTGTCGACATGTCTGAACTCCATTATCAGGACAATGCAATTTCTCATAAGGTCATCAACTTTCGATTGGGTAAAACTCTCGGCGGTGCGGTAGAAAAATAATCTATCGCCTTACGATTTATATCGATAATTAACATCTAATTAATTCACATTAATAAAAATCCATGTTTTTAAAATTATGGCGTGGCTTTTTATTACCTAAAAACAACGGCTAATTTAATAGCCTAATTTTAACGCTGCCATTTTGGCATTGAAATTTAACCATTGGAATATCATGAAAACACAATTTTTAACATTATCTTCTTTATTTGTTATTTCTTTTTCTAGTGTAGTATCTGCAAACGATACAACGAATGCAGAAAATGTAGAACAAGAGGTACAAGCTGAAAATAATTATCACAATCAAGATATCAGAAATGTTCAGAGTAGTATTAAAGCTGGATACGATACACAAGAGTTTGATCGATATGACGTGAATATAATAGGCGTTGAAGCTACCTACGGTATTAATGATAAAGCTAGCATCGGTTTAAGCTACGATACTCTTGATATTGACTTTGGTAATGATAAATTAAATGACCATTATGATAGAGAAGATGTCATTACACTATCTGGCCAATACAATATTTCAAATAACATTGTTATTGATGGTGAGTGGAATATCTCTGGAGACTACGACAATCTTACCGTCGGTGGTAACTACGTCGCTGATGCTGGCTTTGGTGCATGGAACGTGGGCGCCAACTATTCAACGGGTGATGTGAGCGACGGTTTTGACCTAGAAGCGGGCGTTTTGGTGCCATTTGGTAACATGTATTACCGCGGTGATTTTACTTACTTCTTGGATTCTGATGTCGACACTGTGTTTGAAAATGCTCTGGGTTGGACTAACGGCAATGTTGATGTGAATGCATCCGTAACTATGTATGAATTTGACGATACCTCTGTTGGTATCGAATTCGGTTACTATTTCTAAGTTGTAGGTAGATGAAATGAAAATCTTCAGTAAAAAGAGCTCAATCAAGCTTGCGGGTATCCTGTTACTTGTCCCAATTCTTAGCGGTTGTGTCGGTAGCAATTTCACGACTAAAAAGTTAATGGAATTCAACATAAAGGTTGTTGATAACCGCTATGCACGTGGCGGTGTTAACTTCTTATTGGTACCCGTTTATGGCTTTACAACATTGGCAGATTACTTCGTTGTTAACTCAATCGAGTTCTGGACGGGGTCAAACCCTTTCGACGGCACTCCGCATATCTTTGATAGTAAAGTCGAGACAATGATTGATATTAATGGAGATCTTGATCCTTCACTGCGTGATGCACCGATTGATCCTCTGACGTACCACAACATTGAAGACAGCCACATAAGAACCATTGACGAAAATACTATTGAGATGGAAGTGACTTATGTTGACGGCACTTCTTCAACGGTAACCGGCGTGAAGGAAGGTGCAAACGTTAAGTACTTTGTTGATGGTGAGTTTGTCTCTGAAACCTCTGTAGAGGCGTTATCAGAAGCATTTGAAGTGAGCTCATAATCATCCATTGTTAAAGTGAACTTTATTGTTCGCCTATTATTTCTAATATTTACGATTAATAATCAAACTTTCAGGATATTAATATGAATCAATTTGGCGTGACGGGTTTTATTGTGAAAAGTAGCCTGACTAAAAAGAATATTCAACCTGTCGATGATATTTCTTATCCGGGGTGTAGCTTTTTAGTGCAAACAGATAACTTTCTAGTGTCATGTTGTTCATTAGATAAATATATTGATAATGCGTTTGAAACTCTGTTTAACACAAAAGGTAAAATTAAACTGGAAGGGTTTTTGTTTGTAGATACTTATAGTGATAATGCATCTTTGTCTGTAGTGACAAAAATAACACAGTAATAGCGATTAATAAGTTTCTTAATAGGGGCTTGTTATAAAGAAAAAGGACGAAGTTAACTTCGTCCTTTTTGTTATTGTAAACTTGTTAGTTAATGAACTTAAGCCAGTTCACCCGTTTGAGAGAAAGCTTCCAACTTCGCTGCGTAAGGTTGTAGGTCACCAATGTTGTTGTTCACCCACTCGTCATTGAAGTAAGTGTCTAGGTAACGCTCGCCGCTATCACAAAGCAAAGTCACGATAGAGCCTTTCTCACCGCGTGCTTTCATCTCGCTTGCCAGTTGAAGCACACCGTACATGTTGGTACCTGTAGATGCGCCAACCTTGCGACCAAGAATGTCTGACAACCAATGTGTCGTAGCGATGCTTGCTGCGTCTGGAATCTTACGCATTTCGTCAACCACACCTGGAATGAAGCTTGGTTCTGCTCGTGGACGACCGATGCCTTCAATCTTGCTGAATGTGTTGCCTTTCACATTCGTATTGCCCGTTTTGAAGTACTCATGGAATACTGAATTCTCAGGGTCGACAACACAAAGCTTAGTCTCATGTTGTTGGTAACGAATGAAACGGCCGATTGTTGCAGAAGTACCACCTGTACCCGGGCTCATGACTACCCAAGTTGGAACCGGGTGATCTTCCATCTGCATTTGATTGAAAATCGAGTTCGCGATGTTGTTGTTACCACGCCAGTCGGTTGCACGTTCGGCGTAAGTAAATTGGTCCATGTAGTGGCCATTAAGTTCCGTCGCTAAGCGGCGAGACTCGTCGTAAATTTCATCTGAACGGTCAACAAGGTGTGCTTGGCCGCCGTAGAATTCAATCTGTTCAATCTTTTTCTTCGCTGTGCATTTTGGCATTACCGCAATAAACGGAAGACCAAGTAGGCGAGCAAAGTACGCTTCAGACACAGCCGTGCTACCAGATGACGATTCAATGATCGTCGTTTCTGGGCCAACCCAACCGTTACAGATAGCGTATAAGAACAGAGAACGCGCTAAACGGTGCTTCAAAGAGCCTGTTGGGTGTGTGCTTTCATCTTTAAGGTAGATATCAATGCCTTCGATGCTTGGAAGGTCTAGCTTGATAAGGTGCGTATCCGCTGAGCGTTGGTAGTCGGCTTCAATTTTACGAATCGCATTGTTAATCCATTGATGGTCAGTGCACATAAGCGTTCTCCTGATCTTGTGTAGGAATTCTTTGTAATTGGTATGGTTATAATTTAGCTAGAACTGGAGAGAAAAACTTTGCCATATTTGCTTTATTTTGACTAAAATGTAGAAAATTATTCTATTTAAATGCGATTTGGTGAAAGTGTGATAGATGCCGTAGATAAAAAAATATTAGGGTTGTTACAGGAAGACAGCACGCTGTCACTGAACGATATTTCTGAAGCCGTTAACCTCACAACAACGCCCTGCTGGAAGCGACTCAAGCGTCTTGAAGAGAACGGCATCATCGAAAAAAGGGTGGCGTTGCTCAATCCTGAGAAGTTAGATCTTTCTTTTACCGCGTTCGTATTGGTGAAAACCAGCGACCATTCTCATGAGTGGTATGGGCGCTTTGTGAATACTGTGTCGGACTTTCCAGAAGTGATGGAGTTCTATCGCATGGCCGGTGAGTATGATTATATGATGAAGGTGCAGGTTAAAGACATGAAGTGCTTTGATGACTTCTATAAGCGTTTGGTTAACAGCATTGATGGGATTTCTAATGTGACTTCAACGTTTGCTATGGAACCATTGAAGTACACAACAGCACTGCCACTATAGTTAGCCTTAGCACCACGCTACATCTTGTCTCAGTTTAGACATCGCCTCTGCGATAAAGAAAAGGATTATTCATGTTTGCAAAAGTCTCTACCGCTATCCAATTGGTGTTAGCTGTCTCCATTTTTTATTTGGGCTACACCATCTACTCGTTCACCAATAAAGTCGGTGAAATCGTCGATACTTACCCGCAGGTTATCGAGGATTTATCAGGCCTCACCAAAGGGTTAAAAGTCGAAGAGATGTTAGCGTTTGCTGAGCATGTCAGTGAATTGGCTCCTCAGGTGTTAGACACGGTTGATGAAGTGAGAAAGACCATTGACCAAGTTAACCAAACCGTTTCGTCTGTTGATGGCAAAATCCCCGCGATTTTGGATGAAGTGAAAAACGTTCGCACCGAAGTTGAGCAGGTAAGAACCGAAGTTATCCCACCAACACTGACTGAGTTGAAACGCTACCGTGTCGATGTGATGCCACCAATGCTTGCGGAAAGTAAATCTTACCGCGAACAAACGATCCCAGTTGTTGTGGCTGAATCTGAAATGCTGAGAGCCGAAGTGCCGGGTATCTTGGATCAAGCAAACCTACTGGCCGATAAGAGTAAAGCACTCGCTCAGGGCGCTGCCGAAGGTGCTGTGAAAGGGGTGGTGTTGTCACCATTCAACCTGCTTAGAGATGCGGGAGACGGCATTAAAACGCGAGTACAAAGTGAATTCGAGCCGACGCTAGAAACTGAATAGAATTATTGATTCTTGAACAACGACTCTTCGTTGATGTCATGAAAAGAAAGGGGCTAGGTATCATACCTAGCCCCTTGTTATTTGGTGTGCGTGTGTTGTGTTTGTAAAAAACGCCTACTCATTACTTAGTAAAGCGCATCACACCTTCTTGAACGGCGGTCGCTACTAGCTCACCTTTCTGGTTATAGATCTCGCCGCGCACTAGACCACGAGTATTAGCCGCTGTCGGGCTTTCAATCGCGTAAAGTAACCACTCATCCATCTTGAATGGGCGGTGGAACCAGATTGAGTGGTCAATCGTCGCGACTTGGAAGTTTGGTGTCATGATAGACACTTCATGAGGGTGAAGCGCTGTCACCAAGAACCCCCAATCCGATGCGTAAGCAAGCAGGTATTGGTGAATAAGTTGGTTATCTGGCAGCGCACCATTCGCTCTCACCCAAAGGTACTGCTTTGCTTCGGTCTTTTTAGGCTTCAGTGGGTTAACAACAGTAACAGGGCGCATCTCAATCGGCTTTTCGCCACAGAAAGTCTTACGTAGCTTCTCTGGTAAGAACTCCGCAATGTGGCTTGCTAGCTCAGTTTCAGAGGCAAAGTTCTCTGGCCCAGGGATGTTTGGCATTTCATTCTGGTGCTCAAAACCTGGTGCATCACCATGGTAAGAAGCCGTGAGATAGAAAATAGGGCGGCCATTTTGAATCGCTTTAACACGGCGTGTGCTGAAGCTGCGTCCATCTCTTAGGTTCTCAACATCGTAAATAATTGGCTTTTCAGGATCGCCGGGAAACAGAAAATAACTGTGGAACGAGTGAACACTACGGTCATCTTGAACAGTATAACGAGCAGCAGAAAGCGCTTGTCCCAATACCTGACCGCCGTAAACTTGTGGCAGACCAAGGTTCTCACTTTGCCCACGGAATAAACCTTCTTCCAGTTTCTCTAGCTGAAGTAAACTTAGTAATTCTTGTAAAGGTTGACTCATCGCCAGCATTCCTCTTCGTAAAATGGATGTCAGATTATGGTGTTAATCATTAAGATTAGTCAGATATCTGTCAATAAATCATAGGGTTTCAAGACAGAATATGAAAGCTCTCTTATAATTGGTGGGTAGATTTGCCGAGTCCGGCAAACATGTTGAGAGAAATTGAATATGAAAAAGGCTCTAATTCTTATTACGTCTTTAGTATCGTTTGGCCTACTTGTTGGCTGCCAAGCAACATCAGAAACGAACGCTTCTCAGGAAGTGGCTGCAGAGAACACTCAAGTGATTTCAGGAACAGTAAGCTATCGCGAAAGAATTGCATTGCCAGAGAATGCAGTGGTTACCGTTACGCTAGAAGATATTTCACTGGCTGACGCACCATCGACAGTTATCGCAACTCAAGAATTCACCACTGACGGTAAGCAAGTACCGTTCGCATTCGAACTGAGTTACGACAACAACAAAATTCAACCTAACCACCGTTACAACATGCGCGCATCGATTCATGTTGACGGCAAACTGCGCTTCACAACTGACACGATTAAGTCAGTGATTACAGACGTAGAAAACACGCAACAAGCAGACCTACGCTTGGTTGGTGTTCGTTAATTAGAAATGGATGCCACAGTTAAGGCATCTTAATTAGCTAATTCGTCTTTTAGCTAACTCGGTGATTAGTGGCAGCTCTAGGGCTGCCATTTGTATATTCTGAGCTTGACCTTTCCTACGTCACTCACTTCAATCCCTTCTGCAACCAGATGTTTCTTCTGGCGATCAAACGAATCACCCTTCAAAGAGATCTCGCCTTTACTGTTGATCACACGATACCAAGGCAGTTTGCTTCCTTCTGGTAAATTCCCCAGCGCTTTTCCTACATGCCGCGCATAGCCCGGAAATCCTGAAAAACGTGCTATGTCTCCATAAGTTGTTACTTTCCCATATGGAATTTGGTGAATCACAGCAAAGATTTGGCTCAAAAATTGGTCCATACTAAATGTTCCTAGTTCATTAATACCACGGATCGGTAGAAGGAGAGAGCTATGGTTTTTTCGACATTTCAATTTCTAATTACGACATTATTAGCCGTTGTTTGCGCTAGAGCAATCAGTTTGAGTGAAGGGGACATCCCAGTGCTTGCTATGGTCATTCCTGCATTATGGATTCTGCCGCAGGGTGGTATCGCAGGTTTAGCTTTGCTTGCTGCTATGACGACTTACGGTTTAACCCTTCCTTTACAGCCAATCACGCTTTCAGTCAGTGCATGGGTGCTATTCCCACTGCTTATGGTTGTGTTCTCAAGACGCAGCAGTTTGTCCGTCGTGATTATTTCAGGTTTGATTGTCACCACCTTACAGGTTGGGATTATGGTCACGCAATCGGCAGGAAAGCTTGATGGCGCACCTTGGATAACCACACTGCAGACGTTGTCTATCATCGTGATTTGGTGGGCTGCGAATCATCTGAAACCCGCGAGTCGACACAGCTGGTGGTCATTGGGCTTGATATTGCCATTATGGATAGCTGACTTACCTTATGCAGCTTTAGTGGCCTTGTGTGTCACGGGTATCATGGCATCGATGGAAACACTCAATCGATTGAAAACTTTCCGTTGGAACAAACTCCTGTGTTGGACATTGCCCACGGTTGGTTTTGCTGCTTTGGTGATAACGCCAAGCATTGAAGTACCAAGCCCTGTGTTTGTGGTGTGGTTGTGTTTGTTGGGTACCGCATGGATGACAGACTACATCATTCGAACGGAAGAGAACGAAGATACCGATCTCTAGTTGTGATTCGGTAATGGTTCGTTTTTCCTGAACAGAGCTAAGCACTGGCAGTTTGAATGAATGTGTTGCGAAACAAAGACAAAGGTGATGCTTTATCCGACAGTTTTACAGTGTGTTGGGTAAAGGGTAATCACTTGAACCACATTTGTTTAAAAAGAGTCGCTTTGTGCTTGCAATGGTTGCTGCGATGCTTAATAATCCAATCACTCTTTGAGGCAAGCCTCTTAGAAAAAGAATCTATGGAGGCTCTGGTCCTCCCGCAACACTAACTTGTGAACTCGGTCAGGCCTGGAAGGGAGCAGCCGCAGCAGGCGACGTGTGTGCCGGGATGTGGCTGGGGCTTCCACCCATATGAAAAGCCGCTCTTAATGAGCGGCTTTTTGCTATCTGCAGTTTGTACAATACTTAGATGTGTTTACATATCTTAGACGAACGATGACAATTCCCAATTTTTAAAACTCTCTCTAAGCTAGTAAACAATCACAACAGAATATAATTCTAGAAAGCAATTTGTTACCTCTCAAATGAAAGGTAATTATTCTTTACTAGCTCGACTATAGGTTGGAACCGTGATTTGTGACAGCGAGTACAACCGCTGCGATTAACAGCGCTGAGCCACTGATTTTATTCAGGTACGTTGGGCGATCTTGCATAACCCCAAGAAGCTTCTTGGCAGATATGGCGTAAATCATAACCCACGTAAAATCCAACACTGCCATTGTGGGGCACATCACCAACATTTGTGATAACAAGGGTTTGGTTGGAACAATGAACTGGGGGAAGAATGCGGTGAAAAACACAATCGCTTTGGGGTTGCCAGCTGCAACGAAGAACCCACTTAAATAGAGTCTGTGGCCTGAAATTACAGTGGGTGAATTGTTGACTATCTGTGCTTCATACTCAGGTTTATCAAACAACATCTTGATACCCATATACAGCAATGTTGTGACCCCAAGCCACTTGATAACGGCGAACGCTAGTTCAGACGCTGACATTATGACGCCAAGTCCAATTGCAACAATGATCATCTGTATGAAGTTTGCTGAGATATCACCTAGTGCCGTAAAAATAGCTTTATTAACGCCATATTTCATTGAATGAATGACTCCCAACAAAATGCTGGGACCTGGCGTCATGGTTAAGATAAGTGAAGCGAGGCAGAAGGTTAGCCATGTTTCTATAGTCATTTGTTTTCTCCGGGTGACTAGTCTCTATTTTTCGGAAAAAGTAGTCTGCTAGCATAGAGATAGATATCAAAATAACTTGAGGTTATATAAATGGTTGAAGACTTGGAGAGCATTCCATCATTAGTTCCTAAATTACTTCTACAGCTAATAGCGCTCGGAAGTATCACTGATGCCGCTCAGGTATTAGGAGTCAGTCAACCCGCTGCGAGCAAAGCACTTCGACGTGCTGAAGATGTGTTAGGTTTCGCTTTAATTCGAAGAGACAGTCGTCCGTTACTGTTAACTGAGGAAGGAAGGCTAATTGCTGAGTTCGCTAAACAGCAAGAATTGCAGGGAGAAGTGCTATTAAGACAGCTTCGACTTATTCAAAAAGATGGTGCTGGACAGGTGAAAGTGGCTTCTTTTGGCGCATCCGCTTCCACGCATATTTTACCTAACCTAATTCATGCGATCAGCCAACACTTACCTCAAATTAAAATTGAAATAAGCGAGTTTACAGACGAAGAAGCATTACTGGCATTGCGAGAGGGGCGCGTAGATTTTGCAATCGCAGTTGATAAAGAGTATTTGGATCTAGATATCATCCCAGTTTTTACTGACCGTATGGTGGCTTTAGTTCATGAAGATGACCCTTTATCCCAGTTACCAGTTTTGTCAGCTGTGGATATCGAAGACCGAGATTTTATATTGAGTAAAGGGGGCAGCGAGGCGCTCATTAGAGAATGGTTTAAGCTATCAAAATCTCGCCTTAAGGAAAAACACACCATTGTTCAATTGACCTCGATACTTGCTTTGATTAGAGCGGGCTTAGGTGTTTCTATTGTTGCAGAGCTTGCCGTTCCAGAATCTCATCCCAGCGTAAATGTTATTCCTCTTGCGCCGGAGTACCCTCGTAATATTTGTGTAGCGAAAAGAAGTGGTTGTTTTTCTTCGAATGCAGCAAGGTTAACTTGGGAGTTTTTGAGTAAAAATAGGTCACACAGTTACCTAAGCAAACGAGGTAATTAAGTGCGAAGAGACGTTCAGTTCTAATTTCCTAATTTAATTCGCAGGCAGCACAACCGCAGACGCTTCTTCCTCTGAATCTTCCTTGTCTTCGACTTGCTCAGCTACCCAATCAATTGTCTTTGTTAGATATAGCTTGTTGGTTTCGGTATCACACCAACTCTTTGATAATCCTCTTCGATTAAACTCACTGCCAATCGCTGCCAATGTTTGATTGCTTGAGCGCCCGTAATACAAGGTGTCGCATAGTTGCAGGTTCGACATCGATTGTGGGTATGTATTAACCGACGAGGAGTTCATGCTTAGTGCTTTGGATTGATTGTGCGTGCAGCCTGTAAGGCTCAAGAAAAAGATCAATGCTAAGGCTTTCTTCATCATATCTCTGAACAGTTACCAATAGTTGGCGGGAATTATGAGCATGATTAAGTCACTGATTTGTCAATTCTTCGCCAACTGCTTAAAGAGCACGATCTTGCTCGCAATTAGAACGCGTTATTGAGCCGTTTAATTCTTCGGTCAAAAAGTGCATCAACCGCCAAAAGCGCAATTTTGTACAAAAGCTGACAGAGCCTATAGAGTAGACTGATAAGTCGCTCGATAATTAACAGGCTTGGGAATTGTTATGGAGAACAAGAAACGCTCTAAAGAAAAGGCCGAATATAAGATCACAGAAGAACTCGGTGGCCTTGAAATCCTGAATGCTGAATACGAAAAGCAGAACTTCTCTCGCCACAGCCACGAGGGCTACACACTTGGTGTTATTGAGCAGGGTGCTCAACGTTTTTATCGTACGGGCGGGCATCATATCGCACCACAAGATGCCATCATTCTGGTCAATGCCGACGAAGTTCACAGTGGACACTCTGCCACTGAAGGTGGTTGGGCGTATCGCGCAATGTATCCACTTCCAGAACAACTCGCCAAAATCACTCAAGAGCTTAATTTACCCAATTACGGCGCGCCTTATTTCCCAAGAGCGGTGGTTGAAGATCCTGAGCTCGCTAATCAGTTGAGGTTGGTGTTCAACGCGATTGATGAATCGGATAATCGCCTGTTACGCGAAACCTTGATGTACGGAATGTTGGTTAAGCTGATTAGCCGACATGGGAAATCGAGCCTTAAACCCCAATTAGATGGCAAAACTCAGCGTCAGCTTGTTCTGGTGAAAGAGTTTTTAGATGATTTTCCGCAGGCCGATGTCTCCCTAGAGGAACTCTCTAAGCTGGCTGCTTTAAGCCCGTTTCATTTAGTGCGCTCTTTCCAAAAAGAGTTTGGTCTTCCGCCGCACGCATATCAGATCCAATCTCGGTTGAGGCTTTCTCGCAAGTTATTGAAGCAAGGGCATACGATTTCAGATACCGCGCAAGAGTGTGGCTTTCATGATCAAAGCCATTTTCATCGACACTTTAAAAAAGCCAACGGCTACACGCCGGGGCAATACATTAAAATGCTCTAAATTGGACTCGTTAGTTCGGTCGCGAAATCGAGCAAGTTTGTACAATCGAACCCACTCAGGTGTTTTTACATTGAATAACCAATGTGAAGAGAGAAAAGAATCATATGGATAATCAAAAGATGGATAGGCGCACTCAGTTATGGAAGGGCGTTTTAGCTGGAATGCCGCTGAGTATCGCCGTGATCCCGTGGGGAATTCTCGCGGGCTCATACGCGATAGACGCTGGATTGAATCAACTGCAAGCACAAGCGATGTCAGCGATTCTGTTCGCAGGCTCGGCGCAACTGGTCGCAGCGGGTATGTTCAAAGCGGGTATTGGCCTTGGCACTATGTTGCTGACCACGCTGTTCATCACCTCAAGGCACTTTTTATACAGTGTATCGATGCGCGACAAAATCAGTCATCTTCCGGCTCGCTGGCGTCTATTACTCGGTTTTTGGCTCACTGACGAACTGTTTGCGATATGCAGTGGGCAATCTCAACAAGAGTTTAATCGTTGGTACGCGGCGGGTGTAGGAGGCGGTTTTTATCTGGTTTGGAATATCGCGAGCTTCGTTGGCATTGTCGCAGGAAGCCAAATCCCGTCACTCAATGAAATCGGTCTCGACTTCGCGGTAGCTGCGACGTTTATCGCGTTGGTATTCCCGTTAATCAGAACATTGCCTGTAGTTGTATGTGTGGTGGTTTCTCTGGTTACATCGGTTGCTATGTCGGTCAACAACGTTGAAGGTGGACTCATGATTGCAGCGATTGCTGGCATGTTAGCGGGCTTTTTCAGTGAGTCGTTTCAAGAGCGAAACAATGGCAACAAGCCCATCGCAGAAGGGAAATAGAGATGATTTGGTTAACGATATTACTCATGACAGCGATTGTGTTCTTTAGCCGGTATCTGTTTCTTGAGCCTGCCATTCCACTTCGATTAAACCAAACAGCGCGACGTTTGCTACGTTATTCAAGCCCCGCAGTGCTGACTGCGATTTGGGGGCCGATTGTGTTTGCACCAGAACAAACACTTTGGCCAAGCCTAGAGAACCCATACCTGATTGGAGCGGTGGTGACAGGTCTGTTGATATGGAAAACGGGTAATGTGTTACTAACGATCGGTGTCAGCATGGCGGTGTTCTTGTTCTACAATCTTGTCGCGGTTGAATATCTTTTTTCTTGATTGCCATTATAGGTTTATTCCTTCCTCATAATTTAAGGGCTGTATAAATATGATTACTTGTTATGTTCGATATGTGATTGATCCTAAAAAGATAAAGGAGTTCGAGACCTACGCAAAAATGTGGATTCCTTTAGTGGCTAAATTTGGCGGTCAACACAATGGTTACTTTTTGCCATCAGAGGGAGCGAACAATATCGCGTTAGCACTATTCTCTTTTGATAGTTTGGCGGCTTATGAAGAGTATCGTACTCAGTCGCTAAATGATCCTGAGTGTATCAAAGCCTTCGAATTTGCTGATGAGGTCGATTGTATTGTTAGTTATGAACGTAGCTTCTTTAGACCTGTTTTTGACTGATTGACCTTGCAACGTATGGCGCGGTGACTTCTAATGTATTGATTCACTATTTGTGTATTTAGGTTCAGGTAAGGAGTTAATTTGGCTAAGAAGTATTATGTGGTTTGGAAAGGTCGTACACCGGGTATTTTTACCACTTGGAATGAGTGTAAGTCGCAAGTTGATGGTTTTGCTGGTGCGAGATATAAATCGTTTCCAACATTAGGCGAAGCTGAGTCTGCTTTCGGTGGTAAAGCGTCTTCTGCATCTCAGTCGAGTTCAGGTGCTAAGCCTGCATTTGCGAAGCCACGTACAGCCACTAAAGCGAAGGTTCCGCCTCTTTCTCAGCAGCAAATTACGGATATGCCTTTTGACATCAAGATCTTTACCGATGGTGCCTGTGAGCCAAACCCTGGTGAAGCAGGAACGGGGTTAGCGGTCTACTTGCAGAATGAGCTAACCGAGTTGTGGTATGGCTTGTATCAACCGATGGGCACGAACAATACCGCAGAGCTTCAAGGCTTAAAGCAAGCCTTCATCCTCGCGCAAGAAAAGCTCCGAGCGGGTTTATCTGTGGCGATTTATTGTGACTCGAAATACTCGATAGACTGCATTACTAAGTGGGCATCAGGTTGGGAGAAAAAAGGTTGGACGAAGTCGGGAGGCGAGATCAAAAACCTCGATATCATCAAGCCTGCTTATGCGCTTTATCAAGAACTCGCTTCTCAAATTACCATCCACCACGTTAATGGTCACGTAGGTATTGAAGGCAACGAACTGGCCGACCGCATGTCTATTGTGGCGATTTCTTCTAAAGAGCAGAACCTGAGTCGATATTCAGACACTGACGATCTCACTGAAATCTTAGCTTTGCGCGCCGGATAAGAAGGCTCGATAGTTAAAGCATCACAGCCATCGCGTTACAGTGTGCATCAATGTAACGCTTTGTTCCTGCCTCATTTTATAACGCTTATCTCTTATCTCTTATCTCTTATCTCTTATTTCTTATTTCTTATGGCGTTAAGCTGGGTTTTCTATCCAGTGAGACAGCTGCTGTGCCTGCTTAAATGAATTGAAGTTCTGCTCGACTCTTGTTCTTGCCTTCATCCCCATTTCTGTTTTGTCGTTGCTGCTGAGCTGTGCAAAACGCTCAATGGTTTCTCTTAATTCCTCGACACTTTTCTCATTGACCAAAAATCCAGTCTCTGGCGTGACAATCTCCTTACACCCCATAATGTTGGTCGTGATTACAGGCGTACCAACAGCCATCGCTTCTTTTAATACGAGTGGCCCTGTGTCGACACAGCCTGTTTCTGAAAAACAGAATGGGGCGATTAGGCTATCGTAATTGGGTAGGTTTTCTTTTACCCATTCGTGAGGTTGTGCGCCAAGAAAGGTGACATTTTGAGTTAGCCCGTGTTGATCTACTTGGGTTTTCAATTGCTGCTCCATGTCCCCAGTCCCAACGATGTCCAAGTGGATATTCAGAGGTTGAGCAATCGGTGCCAACGCGTCTATCAAGTAATGAATGCCTTTTTGCTCGACGAGTCGGCCAAGGAACACAAGGCGCAGAAGCTTGGTATCCGTTTTGGGTTGCAGCTTAAATTGGTTGGTGTTCACACCACAATGCAGCAGTTTGATGTTGCCTTTTGCCATGTTATTGAAATCGGTGAGCATGTCTTTACAGACCGCTACCACGAAATCGCTCGATGAAATCTTGTGTTCAATATCATAAGAAAACTCGTATACATCGTGTCCGTGGGCGACAAACGAGCAAGTAATGTTGAGAAGTTTCGCGGCAACAATGGCATGCGCGGTTGTGTGTTGGCAGAAGTGTGCATGAACATGGTCGATCTCTTTTTCTGCTAGTTGCAGAGCCAGTTTAAAGCCATAAACGAAAAGCGATCTTTTGGGCATGCTGTTTTGCTTGGAGACAAATGAAACAGCCTTGATGAACCCTAGCCAGTTAATGCTGGGGATTTTACCCATCCGTACATTCTTACCTATTTCGACAATGTCGTAGTCGAACTGCTTTTCGCTGTTTTCAATTTTGAACGTCATTACACAAACATCATGCCCACAAGCTTTCACAGACTCGACTTCTGTTTGAATGAATGTCTCACTGAGTACTGGGTAGGTTGGCGCCACAAATGCTACTTTCTTCATTCCTTACTCCTCAAATTCATGTGATTAAAGCTATTAAGCCAAGGTAATAACTAATAAAGCAAAATACGAACCAAGATTGAATGGGGTTTTAAAGGGCGTTTTAGAGGGGATAGGGATGATTTTCCTGCGGTTATCGCTCAAATAGAGCTGGTTTTCTCAAAATGGAAATCAAATTGGAATTTTGAGTTTCTCCGTTGTTTACGTCTCGTCGTCATTTTGCGAATAGGCTTGTAGGTCGCTGATATAAAAGCAATCCAGTAGAGATAAGTGATCGGCACAGAACATGCAATGTTGGTCATATAACGTATAACTGTGAGAGCGTCATTATGGCTAAAGTAAGTATCATTATTCCTACCTACAACTGTTTAGACTATCTACCGAAAGCGATCGGTAGTGTGCTTAAACAGACTCATCAAGATGTCGAACTGATCATTATTGACGACAACAGCAACGATGGGACGTCGACCTATCTTGCGACGATACACGACGAACGCATTATTAAGGTATCGACCTTAGGTGTTGGCGCGCCTCAAGCTAGAAATCTTGGTATTGAGAAAGCGACCGGAGAGTACATCGCATTTTTAGATGCGGATGACTTTTGGCTCCCAGAAAAAATCGAACGCCAACTTGAGTTTCATGAGCGATACCCTGATCTGGCGATGAGCTTTACCAATTACGAACACCTAACTGAAGATTACGAAGTCATTGTTGACTGCTTTAGTTATTGGTCACAATTTCAAGACCAAGACGAGTTGTTCATCAATATAGAAAACCCTTTAGAGTTCATTATCGAAAACAACGTGATTGGGACCTCGACCGTCATGGTCAAGGCTGAGGTGTTCTCTAAAACAGACAGCTTTAATGCAGACATCAAGTACGGTGAAGATTGGGAGTTATGGCTCCGAATGAGTGAAAATCATCAGATAGGTGTGCTGAACTCGGTGCAGGTTGGGTACTTGATGAGAGCCACCTCAGTGACCCAAACTGAAAATCTCAAACTTAGGAACTTGCAGTCCATAGAATCCATTCTTCAACGCTATCAAGACGATAGCGAAAGTTGGAACCTACCGCAGTCTAGCTTCAATATTGCCAAGGCGAGAATACTTGAAGGTTATGCTGACTATTATCGAGGTTTACAACAGAACAGACAGGCTATTGCCTACAGTTTCCGTTCTTTGGTCATGTCACCTCAAAAACGCACATTGCGACACCTAATTGGAGACTGTAAAAGTTTCCTAAAGCCAGCTTGGTAAGGAATAGGTGACGACTATGGGTTCACTAAAGCAGTCGGCTTATTACGCCATCGGCATATTAATGATGAAAGGGATCTCATTGGTGATGATCCCGTACATTACGCACAATATGACGTTGGCAGAATATGGTTCCTTAGAAGCCATCGTCTTGCTGGCAGACATTGGGACGATATTGTTCAGCTTCGGTATTGTCGATGCCATGTATCGTTATGTGGGTGTCGCCGAAGGTGATGAAAAGCGAAAGCTCGTCTCGAACTGCTTCACATTGAGTGTGTTGGTGTGCGTGCTTGGGGGCGCCTTGATTGCCCTCAGTATGCCGTTGTTAATCTTAATGTTGCCTGTTGAATTCCAGCCTTACCAGATACTGCTTCTGCTTATTCCTACCATGCTCGATGGGGCGATTTCTATCCCGCTAACGCTGATGCGAATGAACGCGATGGCGAAACGTTTTTGCATGCTCAATGTTTTGAAAGCCGGTGTTCAAGCCATCATGACTTTTGTTCTACTTGAGGCTGGATATGGTATAGATGGTGTGTTGATTTCAGCTGCGGTATCCAGTGTGTTGCTAATGGTTTGCTTGGTGCGTTATCAATGGCAAGAGATGGGATCTTTTGGTTGCTTCAAATACTCAGCGAAGATCTTAAAATTCGGACTGCCCGTTTTGGTTGGCGGGGCATCAATGTATATGATCATGGGGCTCGACCGCTGGGTGATGGCAAGCTTCGTCGGTGTCGAAGAACTCGCGATTTATGCGGTTAGCGGAAAGTTCGCGTTGATTCTTGGTTTGTTGCTACAGCCTTACGCGCTTTGGTGGTTTCCAAACCGTGTCGCTATGCTTCAACAGCCGGGTGGCAGCAAATTGTGCGCCGATAGGGCGTTGGTCGGAGTGAACCTCGCTATTGTTTTAGGTTCGTTGATGATTCTAACGGTACCCGGATTTATATCTCTCATTTTACCGAGCAGTTATCAATACGCGGGGACCATTGTTGTTGCGCTGCTTGCGATTAGCGTTATCAAAAATG
Source organism: Vibrio pomeroyi (assembly GCF_024347595.1). NCBI lineage: Bacteria > Pseudomonadati > Pseudomonadota > Gammaproteobacteria > Vibrionales > Vibrionaceae > Vibrio > Vibrio pomeroyi. Next base: position 1,061,337 of record NZ_AP025506.1, read on the forward strand.
CAGGTGATTATTTGAATCTGGGTTGTTTTAGCGGTGATTCAAGCCAATCTCAAATGTGGATTCAAGGTGGATGTGCTGTCTTAGCGGCCATTGGTTATTTCACAGTGACGCCTATTTATGGCGTGTGGGGTGTTGTCGTGGTTCTTTGTGCAACTTATGTTGTGCGACTCATGCTTCTGTATGTTGTAAGCCAAGCGATGGAACAATTACCTTATGAACACAGCAAGTGGGTAACCGCAGTCAGCATCGCATTAGTGGCGATAGCGAGTGATCAACTTCTGGGATTGGTGTTGGTTGATGTCCATGACTTTATCCTTGGGACGGCTGTTGGTCTAATTACGCTGGTGGCCTTTGTGAAATACTCTGTGATCGTTGTCCCGCAAGCTCTGCTCGACAAGTTGATGCTGGGAAAGCAGTCTCACGCAAATTGAAATAAAACACTGTTCATAATGTGTAAGGTTCGATAGTATTTATAAATTCAATGAATACCATCAATGGAAAGATACATGAACAAGTGGATTGTGCTCTCAGCTCTATTCTCAACCTTATCGTACGCTTCTTCTGAATTGTCTAACCACGACATACAGGACCAGCTCTTCGACGTACCTGAAGCTATCTCCTTAGAAAATCAAAACAGGGTATGTAACAGCCTTGTTTGCAGTTCGGTGTCTGCGCCAAAATCGGTTCCCGTTGTTGGCGATTTTCCAGAGCGAGAATCAAACCCAACGATAGACACAATTGCGAGTGCCATCTATTTCGTCGGTGAGATTGGCGTTGCTGAAAATCTATCGACACCTGAGTACGAACAGTTTTTTGAGAACTGATTGAAAAAGTGACTGTATAGATTTGGTGCTTCTTTTTATGCAGTTACAAAAGATATTAAATGCTGTTATAAACGATAAGACCTTGTTTAAGGATTTTATAATCGCGGCATTTGGCAATTAGGAAGCACCAATGGAAATCTGGAAGTTACTGCTGTTTATCCCGGCTTGTTTTGCGCTCAATATGACCCCGGGCCCCAACAATTTGTTATCAATGAACAACGCTCGTTGTTATGGATTTCAAGCGGCTCTAGTCGCGGGGTTAGGTCGAATTACAGCATTTTCTGGCATGATCGCGCTAGCTGCATCGGGTTTGGCTGTTGTTCTTTATACTTCTGAAACCTTGTTCTTTCTTATCAAGCTTTTTGGTGCAATGTACCTGCTGTGGATTGCGTACAACCTATGGCGTTCACAAGCCAGCCCAGTAGCAGACATTGAACGTAATAAGAATTGGTTTGGCCTTGTTAAACAAGAATTCGCACTGGCCGCTGGTAATCCAAAAGCAATACTTATTTTTACTGCGTTCCTACCTCAATTCGTTGATGTTACCGCGAATGTGAACACACAATTCTTTATCTTAGGAAGCACCTTCTTAGTGTTAGAAATGCTCGCGATTTCTATCTACGCTGCATTTGGCTTATACCTCAGAAACTGGTTCTCCAAGCCACAAATGGCAAAACGTTTCAACAAAGCGTGCTCGGTTTTTCTTGCCTTATCTGGCGCCAATCTGTTGGTTAGTCGACAGTAAAACATAAGTAACCTAATCTATCCCTCAGGCATCAGTTAAATGGCAGCTAAGGCAGTCCGAAAGCCTTTAGGCTGTTGATATATATTATTAATAGCACCTTTGAGCTTGCATGTTTAAACTTGAGGTTCGGTTTAAATGAGGTCTATCTATGAATATTGTCTGTGCGGAAAAACAAGAACTGGCTGATATCTATCAGCTTGAACATGCTTTGTTTGGCGACCATGCCTATCCGCAGTTTTTCTTTCGTCAGGCATTTGATTGCTGGGGCAAAGGCTTATTGGTTGCTAAGCAAGAATCTAAGATTGCGGGCTATGCTTTGATGACAACCACAGATAAGCAGCATGAGTTTTGGATATTATCATTGGCGGTGGATCCGAATTATCGTGGGATGGGGATTGGCCGAAAACTGATGCAGCATGCAATAGCGCAACTTCCTCAAGAGTCTAAGCTACTACTAACTGTGGATCCAAATAACGCATCGGCTTGTGCGCTTTACGCATCGATGGGGTTCGTTACTATTACGCAAGAAGAAAACTACTTTGGTGATGATGAGGCAAGACTGGTGATGCAGCTCATCATCTAGATTTTTGCTAACGGTTTTGGTCAAAGGCTTACGCTTCAACCAAACTCTCACAGGGCTATGTTAGCATCACGATACCGTGCATCAATACCACGCTAGAGGTGAGCCGAGTTCTCATGTCAAAGTATCCATCAGGACCTTCACTTTGGTTCTCTTCTCTCATAGCTCTTTCTGCTCGCCAAACCGCAATATATCCAAGGATGAGAATCAGAGTAGTGAGAAACTCTTTTTGCTCTCCAAGCAACACTGCCAACCATGCGATTAATACAATCACGTTGCTGAGAATTAGCGCCTTGTTACTGGTTTGGCTTTCGAAGTTTTCGATGCCATTTCCCCACAAGATTCCTGAAAGAAAACTCAAGATAACCACGCTGTAGGTGATGAATAGCGTTTCCCCACTTATTCCGATGAATTGGCTGTCGGTCAGAGACAGCAGTAGGCCGAATAGAAAAGGGACTAACCCCATGTACCCCAACTTGGCCATGGTGTTACGGGTTTGAGTTGTCGCCATGTAATCCGCCCTCATAACTGTTGCTCAATCGCGTTTTTGAGTGTGGCACTCACTGGAGATATTGAGCTAGGAAAGGTTGCGACCACTTTGCCTTCTTTACTGATCAAGAATTTGTAGAAGTTCCACTTGGGTGTTACGCCTGCTTGCTGCTGTATCTCGGCAAATACTGGGTTGGCACTAGTGCCAGACAGCGAAGCTCGCGCCATCATAGGGAATGTCACACCGTAGTCGAGGTAACAGACTTTAGCTGATTTCTCTTCGCTTCCCTTGTCTTGGCGAAAATCATTACTTGGAAAACCGATAACCGTGAATCCTTGGTCTTTATAGGTTTGATGAAGTTGCTCGAGCTGCTCAAATTGCGGAGTAAAGCCACATTGGCTTGCCGTATTAACCACTAACAAAGTCTTGCCTTGAAATTCATCACACAGGGCGATTTCTTCGGTTGAGTTTAACAAGCGTTGTTTGCCATTAAGTATCTCGGGGCAACTCGCTGCAAAAGCGATAGAGCTTGTTAGGCTGGTAATCAATACGGTTGAGCAAAGTAGTGAACATTTCATAGGTTTGGCTCATTTTAGTTAGCGTAATGGTTATTACTCTTGAGCACGTTGAAATGATCACTTTGCTCGTTATTTACTGTCGCTTTCGCTATCGTTTCCCCTCTCGTTTTTAGTTGTGCTTTTGCTCTCTGACATAAGATATGGAGCGACCAAACGGCTGATATTCACTTTCGCACCAAGACGCGCCGCTAATAGATACATGCCACCAATTTTTCGGTGTAGGAACAGCGCATCGGCGGGCGGTGTGTGCCAATACTCTTGCTCCATGCTCAATATGGTGCCCGCTTCACGAAGCTTTTGTGCTAATCCACTGGCTTTGAAGTCGTACTCTTCGTCAACCAACATCGGTTCACAGGCCATTGTTACGAGGTTTAGAATCGCTTGGCGTTGATCGGGGAGGATTGTCTCGCTAAAGAATCCAATTTGCTCTAACGCTTGGTTGAGCCCTTGCTCATCGTTATTAATCACTGACGAAAAGGCTAAGCGATAACCCTCACTGAAGCGGTCGCTGTATTCTCGGGTTGCTCCGAAATCTAATAAGCCAATTTGTCGGGTGTTTTCAACGTATAAGTAGTTGGCGAAATTGGGATCGGTTTGCACCATCTTGAAATCGAACAATTCTCTGAACAGAAGCTCGAGCAAGCTGTGCATTACAAAGTCACGTGTGCTTTGGTCGTAACTTTCGATTTGCTCTATCGAAACGCCCTCGATGAAGTCCATGGCGAGCACGGATTCTGAAGAGACTTGCTGATGGATCTTAGGTACCACGAAGTGAGAGTGCGCTTTTAATGCATCATGATAACGAGTCGCGTAGTCAGCCTCACGAGCATAGTCCGCTTCATCGTGGAGCTGTTTCTTTGCCTCTTCTAACAAGCCTTTGTAGTCGACCGACTTTGGTATCAAGCCAACAATATTGAGCAGTGTGCCGACGTTATCAACATCGCTGTCGATGCTTTTTCGAATGCCTGGGTATTGGACTTTGACGGCGAGTTTGTCCCCCGCATCGCTATAGGCTTGGTGAACTTGGCCGATAGACGCACTGGCAATCGGTTTAAAGTTGAAGGACAGGAATTCTGTTTTCCAATGGTTCCCGAGCGAGCTTTCTAAGACTTGATTGAGTTGTTTGGTTGGCAGCGGATCGGCGTCTGAACGCAGGCGAGAAAGAATGTCGGCTAACTCCGGCTCCAAGACGTCACCCGCATCCATTGACAGCATCTGCCCTAACTTCATAGCCGCACCGCGCAGGTGTGCGAGTTGATCGGTCAGGCGAGCAATGTTTTGTGGCGTTAACAATAAGTCTTTTGCTTTGGGCCTGTTGCCCTGTGCAATCTGTTTGGTGCCTTCCGTTAGCACATTGCCCGCGACCCTTGTCGCCAGCGAGGCAAACTTACTGAATCTAGAAATTCGATGTGTGGGAAGGTTTCTCTCTTTTGCCGACATAAAGGTTCTCTCTGGGAATCAGGGTTGATACCAATCGTAGTAAATAACTGTTCACCCTAGCTTGTTAAAAATCTCGATAACGTCGTTAGATTTTTTTGATTGTAGAATAACTACTTATCGAAACTTCTTGTCGAAAAGAGCCGCCTTGTTCTCAAGCTTTTTTCCTGCGCTATTTCTGGACACTTACTTACTGTGATTGGTATGACTACAAAGTTCTATCAATCATTACACAACCGTATGTTTTGTTGTGCTAACTTGTCGCGTGGAACAGTAAACAGAATTAAAAGGACAAAGCATGAAATTTATTTGGTTGAAAGTGGCCGTTACGGTATTGGTGTTCGGAGCTCTGTTTGGCATCGTGTACTACAAAGTCGCCAGCGGCATGTCTTAATTCCAATGCAATTTAGTACAGCTATTTAGTGCAGCTGTTACCGTTGCAACGTGACTTTCCGGTTAGCCAGAACGAAATTTTATATCGATTCTTGGCAAACCGTAGATAACACCAGTCTGCCATTGGCTTAAAGATCGCCCAACGTAATGGGGCATACAGCCAACCCTTTCCTACTAGCTTCCACGCTTGGTAAGTCACATCTAAACCAAGCAACAGCTTTCCGTTTTCGTCCAGTGCATGCAAGATTGTATTGGCTGCCTCGGCATCTATTTGCGGGTAGTTTGAAAACGCTTCACTGTAGATATCGACGGTCTGGATCTGATCTTTGGAATCAGACATAGTCAGCGCTGCCATCTCTTTTGCACAAAGTGGACAGGTTCCATCGTAAAATATCGTTAATGCAGTCATTGTTTTCCTTACTATTTTCATCAATTTCAATTGATACGACATTACCATTTAGGTGGATCATTCTGCCCAGTTATCCGACACTGTTATTGTGACAACTAATTTACAGTATCATCTCGAGGTAACATCCGTTCCATGCATTTAAAAAATAAGAGCCTATCTCCAATGACAACAAAGTTAATGAACCGTTTGATTATAGCTGTGACAGCCCTGATGCTCAGTGGTTGTGTTAGCTATAGCATTACCGAACAAGAAATGACGAAGTACCTTGAAGATTCCGTGATGTTAGAACAGGAAGTGGGTGTACAAAACGTTATGTACGCACAAGTGGCTGTGGATGATCTAGAAGTACAAATTGGCCGAGCCGATGAACAACGCGTGTCCGTGTTGGCGAATACCAATGCAAAAGTTCAAGTGTTCAATATGCCTAATATGGGGTTGGATTTAGACTTAGAGTTCAGCGCGATTCCTGAATACGACAAGGAAAGTGGCGAGGTATATCTAAAGTCGCTGCGACTAGAGCGCTTTGAAGAAAAAGGCAAACAGCTTTCGCCTGAAATAGAAACACTACTCAAACCAGCGGTATCGATGATAGGTTTTGCTTTGTCTCAGTCTCCCGTTTACAAACTCGATAGCAACAAAGTTCAAGAGTCGTTGATTAAATCATCAGAACCCAATCTGGTGATCAGAGACAATAAGCTGGTCATCGAACTGTTCGATTAACCCTTCATGCATTAGCTTTGACTAAGCTCACACATAATGGCTGCCTACTGGGTGGCCATTTTTGTTTCTATCGATCTAGTACATCAACTTCACCGATCTGGCCATTTATTGAATTAGCCGCGTATCTCACCTTTACTTTACTCTTGTGAGCAAGTCATCGCTTCAGTCATCAAATCATAAAAAAGAAAAGGTGAACGAACAATGAAGAGTCCAGTAATCGCGGATAACAAACCCGTCAAAGTCGAGCTGACAGAGGGAGAAGAGTATTACTTTTGTACCTGCGGCCGATCTAAAAGTCAGCCCTTTTGTGACGGTTCCCATGCCGGTACGGGTTTCAAACCGAAAAGCTTTGTCGCCGAAGAAAGCGGAGACGCCTACCTTTGCCGCTGTAAGTATTCCAACAACCTTCCTTTCTGCGATGGCACTCATAAACAGTTTACTGCTGAACAAGTTGGGCAAGAAGGCCCAGAGGTTCACATTCAAGCGGCTGCGCCAGATTTGTCGCCGGCTGCGAGCGCAACCAAAGAAGAACCGACCGTCGAGTTTATTCATCAGTTAGCGCGTGATGGTTTATCCAAGGTCGGACATCATGGGCCAATGACCTCCATGGGCGTGCCAAGACACCTATTGCCTCACTGGGATGATATTCAAGTAATGGTCACGCAAATGGCCACCAAGCCTTTGCTGGAGAACGTGCAAGTTGGAACTGAACTGATTATTGGTCCCAAAGCGAAGAAGCCACTTAAATTGGACATCTCTTTGTTTGTGTCTGATATGAGCTTTGGCTCGCTGTCTGAAGAAGCAAAAGTCTCATTGGCGAAAGGTGCTGAACTCGCAGGGACGGGCATCTGCTCCGGTGAAGGCGGTATGTTACCCGAAGAGCAAGCGGCGAACTCTCGTTATTTTTATGAGTTAGCCAGTGCTCAGTTTGGTTACGATGAAGCCAAGCTCAAGAACGTTCAAGCCTTTCACTTTAAAGGTGGGCAGGGTGCCAAAACCGGAACGGGCGGGCACTTACCGGGCGCGAAGAACATAGGTAAAATCGCGGAAGTGCGTGGCATAGAAGCGGGCACGGCTGCGATTTCTCCACCCACCTTTGTCGACCTTAAAACGGTCGAGGATTTCAAACAGTTCGCCGACCGAGTTAGAGAGGTGACGGGCGGCATCCCGATTGGCTTTAAGTTAAGTGCTAATCACATCGAAGAAGACATTCAGTTCGCGCTTGATGCCAGTGCCGATTACATCATCTTGGATGGGCGTGGCGGCGGTACTGGGGCGGCGCCAGAGATGTTCCGTGACCATATCAGTGTTCCCACTATCCCAGCCCTCGCTCGTGCTAGAGCGTATCTCGATAAACAAGGGGTCAGTGACAGAGTCACATTGATCATTACAGGCGGTTTGCGCGTGCCGATGGACTTTGTGAAAGCGATGGCACTTGGTGCTGATGGTGTCGCTATCTCAAACAGTGCTATGCAGTCGATAGGTTGTGTGGCGGCAAGAATGTGTAACACCAATAATTGCCCAGCGGGTATTGCGACTCAAAAGGCCGACTTACGCCAGCGTTTAAATGTTGAGAAGGCATCGAATCAGCTTAAGAACTTCTTCGAAGCCTCGACAGAATTAATGCAAGTGATGGCGAGGGCATGTGGGCATGATCATTTGAATCAATTTAACCCTCATGATTTAGCCACATGGAATCGTGAAATGGCGGAGCTATCGGGCGTTGCTTATTCGGGTTTCAGTTCATTAAATAAACTTAAGTAAATAACCTTTCAATAAAGCACACCTACTGCATTTGTAGGTGTGCTTATTTTTGCCTGTGTCATACGATGCCATGCTCCATCCATTGTAATCATATGATTTATAGTCGTTTTTAAATTATTTTCTATTTTTTGAAAATATCGCTTTACCTCAAGTTAACTTGAGGTTTTATCATCCTCCCCAATCGAAAAACATAAACAATCACCTTGTCATTTTTGAGTATTGTAAGCTTGGAAGACGTCAGTCATTAGGTGATGAAAACGAATCAGGGGTTAGGTATGGAGCAGCGTCAGATCACCGAGTATTTTTCAAGAATCGGCTTATCTCAGCCAAGCAACACCACAATCGAAAGCCTAAAGGCGATTCATCAAAATCAACACAGAAGTATCCCGTTTGAAAACTTTGATGTGATTAATGGTCAACCTATTCAGCTTTCAGCAGAGGCACTGCATCAAAAGCTGGTGGTAAATCAACGAGGCGGTTACTGCCAAGAGTTAAATGGACTGTTGTTGAACGTGCTCACCCATTTGGGCTTTGAAGCAAGAAGTTTACTTGGCCGAGTGCACCTAGTCGGCGAGCCGACAGGGCGCAGCCATCGAGTCACCATGGTGACCATCGATGACAAGCAGTGGTTGGTGGATGCGGGCTTTGGCACCTTTACACCTCGAGCTCCATTGCTGCTAGAAACCGCTCTGGAACAATCTAATGACTTACAAACCTTCCGCTTCGTAGAAGACGAGCTATACGGCTTGCTACTGCAAATTAAGCAGGGCGAAGAGTGGATGAAGGTATACAGCCTAGACATGACTCACGTGTGTGCGAACGATTTAGAGTCGAGTAACTTCTTTACCTCTAACAGCCCGAAATCGATTTTTACATCGAACTGTATTGCAGCGCTGCCTATTGAAGATGGGATTGTCACGCTACTCAACCAAACCATCAAAGTGACCAAAAACGGCATTACCGAAGAGTGGTCATTAGAGGACGAGGCGTCTTACTTTGCAGCCTTACAAACTTACTTTGGGCTCACACTCAACGTACCTTTTTCACTTTTAAAGAAATGTTTCTAACCAAATTTGAGGATAAATAATGAAAGTATTAGCGATTGGTGCGACCAACAGTACAACATCAATTAACCAACAACTTGCAGCGTACACAGCAGGTTTAGTCGAAGGCGCACAAGTCGAGGTGCTCGACCTTAATGATTTCGAGATGCCAATTTACAGCGAGAAAAGAGAGCAAGATTCAGGTGTTCATCAACACGCTCAACGCTTCTTCGAGAAGATTGGAGAGTCAGATGCGGTCGTCATCTCCTTTGCGGAATACAACGGCTCATACACAGCGGCCTTTAAAAACGTATTTGATTGGGCATCGCGCATCGATATGAAAGTGTACCAAGGCAAACCTGTGGTAATGCTGGCTACCTCTCCGGGCCCTGGTGGTGCGACGTCGGTGTTATCTTCTGCGGTTAACTCTGCGCCTTACTTCGATGCCGATGTAAAAGGATCGATGTCTGTTCCGAGCTTCTACGATAACTTCGATATGGAAACGGGCGAGATGACTAACCTAGAGATGATCGACAATCTTAAGATGATCATGAAAAAGATCGGTTAAGTAGCTTTTGTACACTCAGTTCATTCGCTTCATGCCGTGGGCGGGTAGATCATAAATGAAGAGGCAGCCATAACGTCATGGCTGCCTTAGGTGCTGTATTAGTTTGATAACTCAGCGGCGGTATCAACGAAGATACCTTGAATGTCTTTTGCTTCGCGCTCAGTTTGACCACCGTGCTTTAGGAATGCTGCAATGATGGCTGCTGTTTTTTGCTCTTTTGCACGCTCTAAGAAGTAACGCAATTCTAGCTCTGCACCCGCTTGCTCATCTTTGATTGAGGTAGCGATGATCTCTTTGTACATCACGATGTCACGTACTTCTAATTGGCTGATCACACCTAGCGTTGCCGCTAAGAAATCTTCAAGCTCTGCTTTTGGCACGAACTGAGTAATGATATTGCGGCTTTCAGCTTGTTGCGCCGTAAAATCGTTACCTAGCAACAGGGCTTGTAGTGCTTTGTTTTTGCCCATGCGTCTTGCAAACTGCACCGCACCTTGACCACCTGTTGGGATGTTTACATGAATTTCTGGTTGTGCGAACGCCGAGTTTTCAGTGCCATAAGCTAAGTCACACGCCATCACAAATTCATTACCGCCCCCACGAGCAACACCATCAACAACAGCGACAGACACTTGTTTCATCGCTTTGATGTTTTCAATCATGTGGTTGAATTCGATTGAGCCAGCCTGTCCACCCTGAGTGCCGTTGATCACATTAAGATCTAAATGAGCTAGGAAGAACTCAGCATGCAGTGATTTGAATACCACCACTTTAGTATCACGGTCATCTTTTAGAGATAGAACAAACTCATTGATTTCATTAATTAAATCGAAAGTTAATACGTTCACTGGTGGATTGTTGATTGATACAGTAGCAATGCCATTTTGATTAGTAATTGATAGTAGTGTCATCTTTGTTTCCTCTAATAATTTGGGACTGAATATTGTCTCCGTTATGTGCAGCTACTATAAATTTGCAATAAGATGAGAAAAATAGTCATATTGGCACTTAATTGGTGCTCTAAATGCAACAAAGGTCGTTATGGATACATCAAGTCGTTTATTATTGCTGCTAGAAGTGGTTGAGTTAGGTTCGTTTGTCAAAGTCGCGGAGCAGAGGAACGTTGACCGATCTGTCATCTCTAAACAGATCAGTCGTCTTGAAGAAGAACTCGATGTTCGACTGTTGAACAGAACCACTCGTTCTTTGTCGCTCACGGCAGCAGGCAACGAAATGGTCAACCAAGCCCATCAATTGCGAGCCTTGCTCAACGACACACAACGCTTGGCACAGAATTATCATTCCGAGCCTAGAGGTCTGTTAAGAATTACCAGCTCTACCATGTTTGGCAGGCAATATGTTCAGCAGGCAATATCAGTGTTTCAGAAACAGTATCCGGATGTGGATTTTGAACTGAGACTCGAAGATCGCATCGTTGATATGGTCAAAGAAGGGTTTGATATTGGTTTTCGTATTGGTAAGCCTAAAAACTCTAGCTTAATCAGTCGCAAGATAGCGAGAAGCCGACTCTTGATTGTCGCGTCACCTGAGTTCATTGAAAAGCATGGGGCTATTAACACCATAGAAAAACTAGAATCATTGCCTGCCACCATTTATGCCGCACCGGGCTTGGTGATAGACAAATTCTCTTACCGCGATGATAAGGGCAATACACAGCATTTTCAGCTTAATGCGACCTATAAGGTGAATGATGTGGAGATGATTCCCAAGAGTGCGCTAACAGGCAACACCTTGGCGGTGGTCACGGCACAAATGATTACTGATGAAATATCAAAGGGCGAGTTAGTGCCTATCATGACGCATTTGGCATTGGATGATTTTGGTACCTTTTATGCGGTTTACCCTCATCGAGACGCGCCGATAAAAACCAAGTTGTTTATTGATACTTTAAAATCGATAGTCGGGGAAGAACTGCCAATTTGGGAGCAGGGTATTGCGGGTTTTGATGAGATGTATGGTAATCGTACCGCGAAGCCATAATCGATCATTGTAGATATCAGTTATCAATCCTCGGTGAGAGATTTACCTAAATTCAGATCTAGACCTAAAGTTAAAGTGAACTCTGCTGTTTTATATGCTGAGCTTTGTATAGTGCTCTTAAGTGTATTGGATTGCAGAAATTAGAGCACGTATTGGATATTCGAAAAGGGAAGTAACAACATGAAAAACATCGTGTATTTAACGATTGGTCAACTCTCGGAGCGCAGCGGCGTGGCACCTTCAGCGCTGCGTTTTTACGAAACCAAAGGGTTAATTGCCTCTATTCGAACCAATGGTAATCAGCGCCGCTACCAATCTGCAATGCTGCGTCGAATCGCTTTGATTCAAGTCGCCCAATCGATAGGCTTTACGCTTGAAGAGATCACCGAAGAGTTGTCTAGTTTGCCGATGAACCACACCGCAACCAAGCGTGATTGGGAGCGAGTGGCGAAGAAATGGCAAGGACAACTCGACAGCAAGATGGCACAGATCCGCTCGCTACAAGAGAACCTTACCGGTTGTATTGGCTGCGGCTGTTTGAGCATGCAAAAGTGCCATCTATTAAACCCAGAAGATATTCTGCATGACCAAGGGCAGGGCGCTCAGCGTATTGTTGATTAGCCTAGATTAAAACCTTAGCTTAAAGGTGATCGAATCCAATACATTCAATACCATTGTCAGAGAGCCACTGTCGCAAGGCTGGGGCAGTTAGTAAGGCGTGTTCTTCCACTCGCTTAGTAAGATAGCTAGACAGTGATCTCAGTTCGTCACTGGCAAACATCGCGGGATGGCACATTAACTCGACTGTGCCGTTAGGCATCATGGATTGGTGGCTCAACAGCAAATCTTGTAAACCGGTTAGTGAAACCCCGTCATCAAAAAATCGCATATCAAACGCATCTGGCGTTGGCACTAAAAGTGAATCTTGCCCGCTCACAATATTGTCGATTCGTCTCACGGGCAGGCCGATGTTATTGGCAGCTCGAGCAAACGCAGCTTTAAGAGGTTGAAAGACGCCACCGAAGTGATGGCTATCGATATGATTAATCTTTAAACCCGCATCGATAGCTGCTTGGTATTGTGCGTTGAGTTCGAGTATTACTTCATCTTCATTCACATCTGATTTATCGAACAGGGTCACGTTGCTAAAGAAGTTGCCGTGTTCGTCGACCAAGCTCGGAACCAGCTCTGGCGACGTCAGTGGTTTCCCTGCGGTGACCGTAAAATGCAGCCCCACTTCAGGAACCAGACCCTTGTGGTACAGTTCGATGGCATGTTGTGTGCCTGGTTGGTTCATCATGATGGTGGTGGATTTGACCATACCCGCTTTAAAGCAGTCGATGATGCCAAGGTTCACGCTTTCTGTGAGGCCGAAATCATCGGCGTTTAGTATCAGTTTCATGGTTAGACTCTTTTGGCTATGTTGGACTAAGCGACTTAGATTAGCCCAGCGTAAACTGAGCTAATATGGGCTGGGTTATTGCTCACTTTGAGCGAGTCGGTGAGCAAACGCAGGCATGAAGTCTAAGTTCTCACGAATCGTTTCTAGTAAAGCCTCATCGATGTGCGAGCCTGAATCGACAATAGGGTTTAGAATCAAAGCGCGCTTGGCTAACGCAATATCTCCGGTCATGGCCGCTTTAACGGTTAAGGTTTCAAACTCTTTCATTTGTTGAATCAAGCGCAGCGTGTCGCTATCAAAAGGTTCGACGTTTAGTGGCAGGATCGCACTGCTGGTGATCACCGAACTTACTTCTACCGCACAGTCATCAGGTAATCCTTGAATCGCACCATTGTTGCGCGTGTTGACGTGCATGATAGAACGTTTGTTGTTGTGAATACTGCTCATCAACTCACAAGCTGCTTCAGAGTAGTATGCGCCACCACGCTCTTCTAACAATTGAGGTTTGGTATCTAGCATTGGATCTTGATAGATCTCAAGCAGCTGTTTTTCAACTTCAGCTACTAGGTCGGCACGGTTAGTTTTGCTCTCTGAAGCTGCAAACTCTTTGTCTAGAATATCTCGTGATTGGTAGTAATAACGTAGGTAAGCACACGGAACGATGTTAAGTGAGTGAATCAACTCACCGTCCCACTCGAAAGGTGGGATGTTTTTCGGCATCATTTGATCATTTCCCGCAATAAGCTCTTCGATCAGCTCGCCAAGTTTATCTTGGCCTTCATGAAGCACTTTACGAGCCCATACTAAGTGGTTTAAGCCCGCAATTTGCATCGTCATATCTTCACGTTTGGCACCAAGCATTTTGGCTGCGCCGCGCTCCATGTTCACTGGCACATTACACAAGCCGACAGTTTTGATGGTTGAGTGCTTAACCAACGCTTCAGTGACCATGCCTGATGGGTTGGTAAAATTAAGTAGCCATGCATTAGGGCACAGTGTTTCCATCTCTTTTGCGATTTCTAATGCAATGGGGATAGTGCGGCAGGCGTTCGAAAAACCACCTAAACCGTTGGTCTCTTGTCCTATCATGCGATACTTCAGAGCAATCCTCTCGTCACGTAATCTTGCTTCCATTCGACCCGCCCTGAATTGTGAACAGACGAAATCCGCGTCTTTCAAAGCTAATTTTCGGTCAGTGGTGAGATGCACTTTGATTTGACAGTTGGCTTTATTGATCATGCGCTCAGTTAGATCCGCAATCACCTGTGCTTTTTCTAATCCAGCTTCGATATCAACTAACCAAAGATCCGAGATAGGCAGTTCGTGATGACGTTTTAACAAGCCTTCAACTAGCTCTGGGGTGTAACTTGAACCACCACCAATCACGGCGACTTTCAATTTATGTTCTTGTTTCATGTTCTTCACCATTATATTTTTAGATTACGTGATTTAATCTATATGATGAGTAACTAAGCCGACAAACCAGTATCGGCTATATATGAATTAGTAAGGGTAATCCATGGGGTTGTTTGAGAACAGACAACAAACGCTGTCATTGCTGCACACATTCAGTGTCGCTGCCAAACATTTGAGTTTTACTGTAGCTGCTGATGAGCTGTTTTTAACTCAGGGTGGCGTCAGTCATCGTATTAAAAAGTTGGAGCAGCAGCTGAAATTCAGCTTATTCGTGCGCAAAACTCGCAAGCTGGAACTCACACCGGAAGGGCAAAGAGTTCTATCTATGCTTAATGTCTCTTTTGAATCGATATTCTCTGAGCTGATGGATATTCAAACGGGCGAGCTGAGTGGTGAGCTCTATATCGCAACCTCTCCTTATTTTGCATCTTCTTGGTTGATGCCACGACTGCCTGAGTTTAGAAAACTCTACCCAGGCTTAAGCCTGAAATTGCAAACCAAACAGAACCAATCTGATTTCCAGTTTGAACCTTATGATGTGGCAATTTTCTATAGCGAAGGCCACTATCCTAATCACTATAGTGAGCGGTTATTTTCCGGAGTTAGAACGCCTGTGTGTAGTCCTGAATATGCCAAGAGGTTTAACCTTGAGAAGGGCTCCCAACAATTAGCGGGTGTGCAATTTATTCATAGTGGAGATGTAACCTCTTGGCAACGTTGGTTAGCTGAAGAGCAAAGTGATGTCGATTGCACGCTAATGTGCGATTACTACAGTGATAACCGCCTAGCAATGGATGCTGCAATATTGTCGATGGGCGTCGCATTAGGGCGTTTAGAGTTCATGAAACCGCAAATAGAGCAGGGGCTGTTAGTGGCTCCATTGATGAGTATTGAATCTGGCAAGGGCTATGATTTGGTGTGCCCAAAAGGGATGGAACAACGCACCAAGTTCCAGGTTTTTGCTCAATGGATGAAGCAGCAGTTGTAGTAGATGCGCCTCTAGACAAACCGGAACTAAGGGTCTAGTTTAGGATGTTCTTTCACTATAAGAAGAGGTTAGTTATGTTCAGCCATGTTTTTCTTGGAACCGAAGATATTGAACGCGCGAAGTCTTTCTATGACCCAATCATGAAGGTGCTTGGCTACAGCGAAGGTTCTGTCGACCCTAAAGGTCGCTGCATTTACGTGAGCCAAACTGGTGTATTAGGTTTAACCAAACCGATTGATGGTCAGCCTGCAACGCACGGCAATGGTATGACGATCGGCTTCCTAGCATCTTCCCCTGAGCTAGTGGACGAATGGCATCGTGTTGGCGTAGAAAATGGTGGCACGAGCATTGAAAATGGCCCGGGTGCGAGAGGTTCTGACGAGCGCCGACTTTACATGGCTTATTTGCGAGATCCTGATGGAAACAAGATCTGTGCAACTCACTTTATGCCTTAGCTCTCCTTAATCCTCAGTTCACGTTATGCCTCAGTTCGGTTTAAGGCATAGTTCATTTTATGCCACAGTGGCGTATAATTAAGTCATCTCGGTTGTTCAGTGCGAACGAACCATTGCAAAGGATTGGCTAGATGACACCAAACGAATTGTTTTATGAGAGCTTTGAGCGTTGCAGAATCGACCAAGAATTCTTAGAAACATTCTTGGCTGATTTCTGTGAGCATAATCCTAGGTTTTCAGAGCGTTTTGAAAACATAGGACTAGAGCAACAAACTAAGATGCTCAAGGCCTCAATCATCCTGATTTATAACTCTTCTGGTTTACCCAGTGTGCGGAGCTCTGTAAAAAGGCTTGGTAAGCAACACAAAGATCTCGGGATGGACATTTCTGAACAAGAGCTCAACGAGTGGTTTCACTCATTACTGAATACCGTCAAGAAATATGACCCACACTATAATGATCAAGTTGAACAAGCGTGGGCGGAAACTCTCGATGCTGGTCTAACGATCATGAAGAAAGAGTGTGTCGTTAAATAAGCCCTGTTTAGCACAAGGCTTACTTATCTTAATGGTATTATAACGCTTAAAAGGTTAAGCCAGCTTGTATACCCAGAACCGATTCAGGAAGGTTCCGACCAGTAGTCCCACCAAATTCATACCAGTCAAAGCTCGCTCGAGTGACAAATTTAGAGTGACCAAATACCGGTTTTAATGACTTGTATTCAGCCCCTATACCGTAGGTTAGACCTAAGTCATCATGTGATCCTTTGTGAACGTCATAACTATTATTAGAGCTGAACACCAATTTGGTCTTTGAGTATGTGTAGAGAGCCCCCGCTTTACCGTAAATAGAGAAGTTTTCGTTGAAGCTGTGCTTATACATAGGTGCTAATGACACGATCAAAGAATCAAACTCTTCTTCTGTACGTCGCCAAGTATCGTCGTAAGATTGAGTATGTTTATAATCTGTACTGATAACCAGTAATGTCGATTCAATATACCAGTTACTTTGTACAATCTGGCTACCTAGTGTGAACTGAGCGCCAATGTCGCCGCTATCCACACCTGCACCACCCAATACATACATTTCATTGGATGCAAAAGCTGAGTTAGTTGTCATAGCGGCAATCGCTATAAGCACCGCTAAGCGTAGTTTTTTCATATTATTCTCCGAAGTTTGTATATTTCGGGAGAGAATTCTAGCGACATTCTGAAAATAAAAAACACTGTTCGAATGCTGTGTGAGATATTCAATAAAGATTAAATTAATCAAAATCTGAAGATTGTTTTTTTAGTTCAAAAAAGATATTTTTTTAGATCTGTGACTGGTGCTTTGGTGAGTGTTTGTGTTTGATTTATAGGTGTTTTTCTCTGTTGAATGGAATAGTTCACATTGGTTGCAATGAGTCCCAGCGATTGAGCTATCGCTGGGACTTAAATCTGTCGAGGCAACATTTTAATAAGTATTAAACGTCTCATGCGAAACCTAGCGTGAGAGCTTCATCAATCAGCCGAATACGTTGGATTAAAAATGAGCAGCCCAACCTACTAAGAAACCTTGTGATGCGGTGTCATATTCAAAAGTGCCTTTGTTTTCGTAATCAACCCAAGTGGATTTGTACGCGATGTTTAAATCTGACCAATCGTTGATTTGATAGCGAACCCCAGTTAATAAAGAGCTGGTAAAGTCAGTATCGCTGCCAAGTCCTATGTCTAGGCTAGTGTGTACCATCCAATTTTTGTGGAGTGCTTTGGTCCAACGAACCCCGATAAGGTAATCAATCCAATCTTCCTCCAAAGACCTTGAATTCAAAGTTGTTCCGTTGCTTGTATAGAGCTTCGAATCAATATCGTTGTCCCACCAGCGTAATCCGACCATGTAATCAATATTACCAATATCGTATTGATAACGTTTGAACCCTTTTACCTCTAACACGCCTTGCCTGATCTCAAGTTTACCATTGAGGATCTCTGCATTACCTATGACCGAGTTGGACTTAGCACTTAAATCCATAAAGCTGTAATCAAGGTAGTAACCCCATTGATTATCATAAATCCCTTCAAGGCGAAGCATTGCGCCCATATCGAAATTATCCATGATGAATGCTGGGTCAACATCGACTTCGCCGGATAGGTTTCCAATGGTGGTGTCACCACGAATATTCAGAGCTTGAGCATAGATCTCAATGCTGTGCTGCCATTTTTTCATGCTCGTTTCTGAGCTTGCTTCTTGAGCAGTAACGGTTGAACTGACAACTAACATTGGTGCGATTAGGTAATGCCACTTAGCCATATTGATATCCCTATATTCGATGTGAAACAGCGCCTTAATGAATGGTTAGATCTTTGAGTCACTTTGCCTATATGCAACTTGTATATCTCTGATTGTAGACTATGTTTTTTTTAAAGAGCCAAATTTTGAGAGTAAGGATATGAAGCCACAAAGTATTTTCTTGTTAGTCGCGGTTCTGGGTTTAACACCCATTGCATTGTCGTACGGCTTTGCACCGGCTATTTCTATGAATTACCTTTTCGGGATCGATGCGAGTCCGATTAACGTGACACATATATTTCGCGCTGTGATGGGGCTTTATTTGGCGTTGGCTCTGTTTTGGATCGGTGGCGCATTGATCAAAAAGTATCGACTGCCTGCGTTGTATAGCTTGGTGGTCTTCATGTTGGGTTTAGCTGCGGGCCGAGTCATCAGCTTGGTATTGGATGGCATGCCGCATTGGCTACTTTTCGTCTATCTGATCTTGGAACTTGGCTTTGGTTTAGTCGGTTTAAAAATGATTCATAACGAGCAATCTGAAACAGTATAAGGACATTTTATGAAAAGGATTTTCCATCTTCTTATCCTGAGTGTGTTGAGTAGCTTTTCGCTATCAGCATGGTCAGATCAAGAGCAGCCAAATATCTTTGTTATCTTCACTGATGATGTGGGGATCTCAAACCTGAGTGCCTATCATAATGGCGTGATGAGCAGTGAAACACCGAATATCGACAGCATTGCCGAGAAGGGCATGTTACTTACCGATTACTACGCTCAACCTTCGTGTACCGCGGGTCGTTCCGCCTTCTTAACTGGGCAGTTACCAGTACGAACAGGAATGCACTCTGTTGGATTACCGGGTGGCCCTGTAGGTTTGAGTGCGGATACCCCAACGCTTCCAGAAATGCTCAAGAGCATGGGTTATGTGACAGGGCAATTTGGTAAAAACCACTTAGGTGACCGAGATGAATTCCTACCGACAATGCACGGTTTTGATGAATATTGGGGTTGGTTGTATCACTTGAATGCGATGGAATACACCGAAGACCCGGATTGGCCAAAAGACGGCTCGTTAGACGCATTTGCGCCTCGTAACGTGATCTATTCAAGAGCGGATGGTAAGGGCGGACAAACCATCGAGGATGATGGCGCGCTGTCGATTGAGCGTATGCGTACACTGGATGATGAAGTCAACAAACACGCTATTAACTTTATCGAAAGGGCGGTGGAAGCGGAGAAACCATTCTTTACTTGGTATTGCCCATCACGAGGTCACGTTTGGACGCACCTTTCGGAAGAGTATGAAGCTATGCTTGGCCAGAACGGGTGGGGATTGCAAGAAGTGGTGATGAAAGATCTCGATGATCACGTTGGTGAAATGCTTGCCAAAATGGAAGAACTCGGCATTGCAGATAACACCATCATCATTTTCACGGCCGATAATGGCCCTGAAATCATGACATGGCCAGATGGCGGTATGACACCATTCCATGGTGAGAAAGGCACAACATGGGAAGGTGGTGTTCGTGCTCCTGCATTGGTGAGTTGGCCGGGCAAAATCCCAGCTGGCAGTGTCGGCAATGGCATCTTCGATGGTATGGATTGGTTACCAACACTGATTGCAGCGGCGGGCGGCCCGACAGACTTGAAAGAGAAAATGCTGAAAGGTCACGATGGTTTTAAAGCACACCTCGATGGTTACAACCAAGTCGATATGTTAACGGAAAAAGGCGAGTCGAATCGTAAAGAGATTTACTACTACGAGCGAGACAAGCTACAAGCCGTTCGAGTTGGAGATTGGAAAGCGCACTTCGTGGTTCAGAATCACGGTTGGAGCGGTCCTAAAGAAGAGCTTAATGCACCACTACTGTTCAACCTGCGCCGCGACCCTTACGAGCGAGCAGCTGAAGAATCTGGGATGTACTTGAAATGGATGGGACAGAAGATGTGGGCGTTTGGCCCTGCTCAAGCCGCTATTCAGCAACACTTAGCAACCTTCGAAGAGTGGCCGCCAGTAACACCTGAATCTCCGGCTGAGAAAACCGGTGGTGTGGGGAATTAGTTAAATATCATAAAAAATCCCGCTCTGTGTGAGCGGGATTTTTAATTGGAATGCGTCTTAACTTTAGCTCTATTTTAGCGTTGTTTCCCGCTCTATGAACTTCACTGGTACCATCAATTTAACCAAGCTAGTGTCTTGCTCTTGAATCTGGCTAACGACAATTTTCACTGACTCACGGGCAAGGCGTCTGAAGTCTTGCTTGAAGGTGGTGAGTTGGTAGTTTAACCACTGAGTCTGTGGAATATCATCAAAACCAATTACTTGCAGATCTTCAGGAATACGCAGATTGAACTCTAAGCGCGCTACATCCATGACCGCCATAGCGAGGTTATCTGTCGCACAGAATATCGCTTGCGGCTGTGTTGGCTCGGAAAACAGAGCGCGAATCGTATCCAGTGAATCAAGGTAGTCATAATCCGCTTCAACAACACGAGCTTGCTTGCCTGTTAGGTCTTCGAACTCTGAACAAAAGCCCGCTTCACGTTCGCCATTGGTGTAAGTCGGCACGTTACCTGTTAGGTAAACCGCTGACTTTGTTCCTACGCTATGTAAATGCTGAGCAGCAACTTGGCCTGCTGCATAGTTATCGCTCACCACATGGCTGCTCTTCGTGCCTTCAACTACACGAGCATACTGAACAATAGGGATGTCGAACTCTTCACACTCTTCATAAAGTGACTTATTGAACGTCGCAGAAGCGGCAATCACACCATCAACTCGATACTGGAAGATGTTAGGAATCGAGTGGTTGTCATTGCCATCGACTTGCCACGGGATAAGCACCGCAGAATAGCCCTGTTTTTGTAACTCAGTAGAGATGAGCTGCAGGGTTTTCATGTGAATTGGGTAGTCGGCATCTGGGAAAACTAAGCCAATCAATTTGGATTCATTTGTCGTCAGACTACGGGCAAACGCATTGGGACGATAATTCAACGATTTTGCTGCATCGAACACTTTCTGCTTGGTCTTTTCAGACACTGAACTGCCCGGTACAAATACGCGAGATACAGTTGATTGAGAAACGCCCGCAAGTTTAGCGACATCTTTAGATGTGACGGTTGGCTTTGACGCCGTGGAGTGTTTTGGTGAGTTCATAGACCATGCTTTTAAGCCAATTTAACGGCCTATAGAGTACCATAGATAGGTACGTATTCAAAAAAGCAATGCATGAGAATGTTATGAAAGATAAGGGCTAATTGAGGTTGTTGGGTATTACCTTGGGTATGACCCAAAAGAAAGCTCTACGTACATGCATAAACATATTGTAGAGCTTTAGTTGGACAGTTTTGTTCAATATTTCTTACTTGTCTAATGCCTTATTCAGCCATTAGAAGTAGTAACGAATACCAGCAGCGAATTGGTCGTCGCTGTTTTCGTAACGGTTACCCACTGACTTGTCGTTGCCGTTGTCGAATTGGTATTCCGTCCACACTAAGAATTTGTTTTTCTTAAAGTGGTACTCAAGGCCAGGGATGATCAGCTGACGTTCATAGCCGTTAGCGTTGTCGTCTGTATCCGTTAAGTAGTTAACGTTAAATGTTGGACGCAGACCGTTTTCAAAGTGGTAGTACGTGAAGAATTCAGCACCACGGTGGTCGTAGAATTCAGCTTGGCTGGTGGTTTCCCAGTTTGAGCCCTGGCTGTAGGTGAAACCAACAAATAGGCCATCATTGGTGTAGTTCACACCCAACAAACCGATGCGCTGGGTATCGCCATCTTTAATGTTTTGCACGCCTGCATCAACATCATCAAACTCATTTTGGTGGTAAGCCAAACCAATGGTTAAGCCATCCATCACAGTGTAAAGCGTTGATGCACCCATACCGTTTTTCAGCGTTGCGGTTAAACCGTCAGCTAGGCCAACATTTTCACGAGTGGTTTGGTAAGTGAAGCCGTATTTCCAGTTGTCGTTGATGTTGTTGCGGTAGGTGATTGAGTTCTCGGCACGGCCTGTACCAGAAGCAATACCCCAGTCAGATAGGTTGTAATAGCCAGAACCACGTGAACCAAATACGCGGCCCATATCGGTAAACCAAGCCACATCGTAGAAGGTCGACCATTGCTTAGTACCCGCAGCAATCTTGCCGTATTTTTCGTGCTCTACGCCAGCGTATAGAAGTCGGTCGTAAATATTGTCGCCGTTAGCACCTGAGTTGTAACCCCATTCGGCATGGCCAAAGCCAGTCCAGTCGTTGTCTAGTCCCATTTGACCTTTAAGGCCGAAACGAGAACTACCGCTGTTCCATTCGCCGTTATGGTCGCCACCTTTGTCTTGGTAACGAACGTCGAAACGACCATCTAGAGTCAGGCTATCGCCCGCGTCATTGGTAAAAGTGTGTGCAGCAAAAGCAGAACCTGAGGTAAGTGCTGTCAGGATCACTGCAGAAAGAATCGACTTTTTCATTGTAATTCTCTTTATTCAAGCCGTAGAAAGCCACCGTGCTTTCAAGCCCGTTATATAGGTAATGGTTTGGCAGGGTGTGCCCATCCGTTAGGCACAAGTTGGTTATCTTGGGTGGAGCAAGTTGCCGAGGGCGAGAAGGAGCCCTCGACAGTCATGTTTATCTAGTGTAGGTAAGGACTAGATAGACAATAGGACACAGTTACAGCGTTGGGTTCATGATGGTTGAAGTGCGTTCGAACACGTCTAGACCTTGCTGTTGTAGCCAGTAAGGAAGGTCGATAAGAACCCAGTTCTCAGACAGTTTGTCACCGTCACGGTAGTAAACGTCAACTACTTGCATGTTTGCACGTACTTCACCACCAGTCATACCTAGGAAGCCACCTGTTGGTGTGTTTGATAGGTTTGGCCAACCGAAGAAACAAGAGAAGTTACCTTCAGCGAAACGACAAACGTGGCCGTTGAACTTCTTGTCTTTCAGGTTGTTACGGAAAGGAAGTTGGTGCTGCTGTTGGTAACGAGGAATTGTGTAAGACGCGCCGATACCACATGGGCCGTACCAAATCATGTCTTTTGACCAGCTCTTCGCTAGCACTTCTGGTGGGCAACCCATCGCACCGCTGTCGTTAAGAGCAGACAGGTCATCAACCATTTTGTTTACTAGAGCAAGTGTCGCAACACCTTCCTCTGGAGCCGCGTCTTCGAATAGCAGACCATCGTGGTTGCGTGGGCCAGGGTATACGAAGTGCTTACCAGTTGACGGTGGAAGTGGGTAACAACCCGCTTGATCCATCATGCCTAGAAGGTCTAGGAACAAGCCTGTCTTAGTGATTTTGCCATCAACAACACAGTTAAATTCTGCGTAGCGAACGTTCATAATCTTGCCAGTAGGGCGCATGCCTAGGTATTCAGCGTCGAATAGACCCATGAAGTGACCCATGCTCATTACCCAAATCTCATCTGGGTTAACTTCGTTGTTACCACCGATGAAGATGTCTTGACGACGCTGCATGCGAGTCATCGACTTCATCATTGGCGCCCAGAATACGTCAGCTGCTGCTTGTGCGCCTTCTTGCTCACGGAATGGGTAAACACCGCGCCACAAGTAATCTTCAGAAGTGTGTGCTTTTAAAACTTCAGCAACGTTCTCGTGAGTTGCGTTTTCCATTGCATCGAAGTATTCACGAACAATGCGTTTAGCTTCTTGATATTTAGACATAATAATTTCTCTTTGTGTTGTCGAGTCAACATTCGGAACAGGACTCGATTTGGATTTTGTTACCGGCTGACTTATCAGCCGGCTTTACATTTTTCGTATTTGAACTTCAGCGTATGAGTGTCGAATTAAGCTTTTGCTGCTTCAGCTTTTTTGCTCTTATCGAAGACGCCACCTTTAAGAGTTTCAGGCAGTGTTAGCCATAGTAGGCCGGCGATAATCCATACGATTGGTGAGCCCCACATTGCTGTTTGTAGGTCGGTACGCTCTTGGATGAAGATAAGAACCATTGGTGCCCACATGCCGATAATACGACCGCCATGGAATAAAGCTGCACCATAGCTACGCAAGCGTGCTGGGAACAATTCAGAGAAGTAACCGCCCCATACTGCAGAAGCAGATAGGCCGAAGTTGTAGATAAGGCCTAGAAGAGCCAGCATGTTTAAGCCACCAATCACCATGTCGCCAGGTGCGACAAAGAAGATAGAAACCATGATACCTGCGAGGATGAAGCCGAATGCGTTGATCTTACGACCGTACTTATCTGCTGCCCATCCCCAGAACCATGCACCGAAGAGTGAACCAAATGCTGAGATAGAGAAGATCAAACCGATGGTTGCACCATCAAACATACGAACATCTTTCAGGTAGGTAGTTACAAAGCCACCGAAGAATTGGAATCCGTAGAAGTTAAGACCAGAAAGAAGTAAACAAGTAATCGTAATTTTGCGGTAAGGCTTGCTTAACATCTCACCCCAAGAACCTTTTTTAGCTTCGGTTACTTCGCCAGCTGCATTGGTTGTTGTTTGCTGATCTTCTTCACCGTAGGCGATCACTGTTTTGTCGCTTGGTAATACAAAGATCATTAACGCTGCTGCTACAAGCGGTGGAATACCACCTACCCACATTAGGCTCTGCCAAGGTGCATCAACACTTGTAATGAAGGCTGCGTAAGCGCCCATTGCTACTAAGGCAACAGAGAACATTGAAGAAGCAAATGCGGTCAACTTACCACGTACCGTCGGTGTGAATAGGCCGATCATTAGGCTCACTGCTACAGTGAAGTAACCACCCAGTGATAAACCAATGATGAAACGCATTGCAGCCCAAGTGGCGTAGTCGGTGAACATCATATTGATGATGGTTGCACCACCGTTTAGCGCTGTGATGGCAATAAGAGTGGATTTCTTACCAAATTTTGTTGCGAACCATGCACAGCTTAGTGCACCAATCAGGGCACCAACTGACTGCCAAGTGTAGAACTGAGCGGTATCAGAAAGGCTAATACCAGCATATTCTTCCACGATGTATGGGCGTACGTAGTCAATAATTACAAAGTTATAACAATAGAAAAAGTAGCCGACTAGAATTGCTAGATATGCGGCTACCCTTTGAATCATAGGAACTTCGCTCATGTGTTTTTTAATGGTCATGACCGATAAACCTTTATTTTATATAGGGTGATTTTGGTTTTAATTATTGTGTGTTGATTATTTAGCTTCATCACACCGTCTTCATTTCGGGAGAGATAATAGAATTTTTGTGGTTATTAGATCCGTGATCAAAGTCAATTTTAAAATGAGTGCGTACCCATTTTGTGTATTTTAGTGATCTTGATCTCATTTAACTGCGTTTTTGTGCTTTGTGGGACGATTTGAGTGTTTAATCGTCTATCTTAGTGATAATAGTCACACTTACTGTGGGTTTTTGAGGGAAAATATCCAATTTTGAGTAATATTGGCGGCGAATGATTAGAAGAATACAATAAACGGAATCTAAAAATGGTTACGTACTCAAGTTTTGTGGTTATTGCTCTTTATGTGTTAACTACTTTATTTATCAGCTACTTAGTAAACAAACGCTATAGCGTTGGTGGCGACTTTTCGACTGGTGGAAAACAATTTGGTTGGTTTACGGCGGGTGTGTCGATTCTTGCAACCTACATTAGTGCGATGACGTTCGTGGGTATGCCGGGCTGGGTTTATAGCTCTGGCATGGAAGCGATGAGCGTTCATCTGAATTACCCAATAGTGATCTTTTTCGCTGTGGTTTTCTTTGTTCCAGTGTTCTACAAACTCGGCCTGACCTCGATTTATGAATACTTAGAGCACCGCTTTGGCGTTGTTGCTCGCACGATCAATTCCATCGTGTTTATTGTGGTTCAGTGTATTTCGGCGGGGGTGATTTTGTATGCGGTGGCATTGATCTTGGTGCAAGTGCTGCCGGTGAGTATCTCCGAGGCGATCATCTACATCAGCCTGTTTACCGCCTTGTATACCTATGCGGGGGGCATCTCAACCGTCATATGGACAGACATGCTTCAGTCAGCAGTGTTGATTATTGGCAGCATTGCGATCTTTGTTTTATTGCTGATGAAAATCGATGCGGGCGAGATGTTGTCTCCTGAGCATCTGAATATCATCAACCTAGATTTTGATCTTGGCGTCGACACCACATTGTGGGCGGGTGTAGTGGCAGTGAGCTTTTTACACCTGAGCGTATATGGCACTAACCAACTGATTATTCAAAGAACACTGGCGACAAAAAACGTTCAGACAGCGCAAAAATCCATGCTGCTTTGTGGTTACGGCGCGTTCTTCATCTATCTGTTTTTTGCTGTGATGGGTGTGTTGCTAAGTGTCTTTTATCAAGACACCAGCTTTGAGAACAGCAATGAAGTGATTCTCGATTTCGTGTTTAACCATACTAACCCAATCATTGTTGGGCTTGTAATTTCTGCATTGTCGGCAGCAGCGATGTCGACACTGGATTCTACTTATAACTCAATGGCAACTGTGGCGACATTCGATTTCTATAAGCGCTTTTTCCGTAAAACAGCCTCCAATGCGCATTATGAATCGGTGGCAAGAAAAATGAGTCTCGTTGCTGCCGCTTCGGTTGTTGTGCCTGCTTTACTGGCGGTCTCTAATGAATCAGTGCTTAAAACTATTGCCAGCCTAACTTCAATTTTTGTTGGTATTCGCCTTGGCTCTTTCATCCTTGGGTTGTTCTTCAAGCAAGCGAATGAAAAAGGCGTTATAGCGGGCAGTATCGGCAGTGTCGTAGTGGTATTTATTGCCAAATACAGTGGCATCTCTTGGCCTTGGTTTGCCTTAATTGGCACGGTGGTTTTCTTAGTTCTAGGTGTTGTTGTGAGCCGTCTCTGGGGAGAGGTGACACAGCAACAACACGAATTTATCGCCAAGCAAAAGCACTTGTTCGCTAAGCCTACCGCGAGTCATTACGGCTTGTTGGTCTTTGCGGTTGTGACGATCGCTGCTTGTACTGTTATCCCTGATTGGCTTTATGCCGCTCTTTCTTAATTGACCGATTCTTTACTGGTATATCTATGTTATCGATCTTTGATATCTACAAAATTGGTGTGGGGCCATCGAGCTCACACACTAACGGCCCAATGATTGCGGGTTTTCATTTCACTCAATTAGTCGCAGACAGAATCACAGAGGTGGTACGTGTTCAGGTCGATCTTTATGGTTCGTTATCGTTAACCGGAATAGGGCACCACACCGATAGAGCGACCATCTTGGGTTTGCTTGGTAATAAGCCAGACACCATTAAGATCACCAGCGCTAATGAAGCGATGCGACGTGCTATCGACAGTGGTGAAATGCAATTGAGTGGCAACCACGCGATTGGCTTTAACTACCAAACCGACATGCTCTTTCACGAAGACAATCTGCCCCTGCATGAAAACGGCATGATGATTACCGCGTTTGATCAAGCTGGAAATGCGATTATCGATGAAACCTACTATTCGATTGGTGGTGGTTTTATTGCAACCGCGGATGAGCTGCAAAACGGTACCAAAACTGAATCGGTAGAAGTGACTTACCCTTTCAAGAATGCCGATGAAATGCTGAAACAAGCTGAAGACAACGGCATGAGCCTAGGTGGAATGATTCTGAAAAATGAGTCGGCCTTCCAAGATGCAGATGCTATTGCAGAAAAGGCAGACCAGATCTGGCGCGTGATGTCGCGTTGTATGGAACGCGGTTTTGAAACTGAAGGTATTCTTGATGGTGGGTTGAATGTAACTCGCCGTGCGCCAAACCTATTGAAAAAGCTAGAAGCGAATGCAGCCGTTGAGAACGACCCAATGGAAATCATGGATTGGATTAACTTGTTTGCCTTTGCCGTCAGTGAAGAAAACGCGGCGGGTGGCCAAGTGGTGACGTCACCAACTAATGGTGCCGCGGGCGTGATTCCTGCGGTATTGATGTATTACCATCGCTTTATTAAAGAGTTGGATACCAAGCAGCTCAAAGACTTCTTAGCGGTGTCGGGTGCGATTGGTATTTTGTACAAAACCAATGCTTCGATTTCAGGTGCCGAAGTTGGGTGCCAAGGTGAAGTAGGTGTGTCATCTTCTATGGCGGCTGCAGGTTTAACTGCGCTGCGCGGTGGCAGTAATGAGCAGATCTGCATTGCTGCAGAGATTGCGATGGAACATTCACTCGGTATGACGTGTGATCCGATTGGTGGCTTAGTACAAGTACCGTGTATTGAACGAAATGCGATGGGTGCGATGAAGGCGATTAATGCGTCTCGCATGGCATTGAAACGCAATAGCAAATCTTTGATTTCGTTGGATAAGGTCATCGCGACCATGTACCAAACGGGTAAAGACATGAATAAGAAGTATCGTGAAACGTCTCTTGGCGGCTTAGCGTTGATTCATTTAGCTCACCCTTGTGAATAGAAAGCGTAAATAACGATAGTTGTTTCAAACAAAGCCCAGCCCCTAAGTTTCAGAAACCTAGGGCGCTGGGCTTTTGTTTTGCTGAAAGAACAGGGCAGTCAGAAGAAGTGAACTAGTCCTCAAGAGGAAGTTGATAGCTGTTTTTCAGTTCTTTCACGGAGATATTGGATTGAATCGCACTCACGCCTTTGACTCGTCTTATTGAGCTAATACGCTCAAAGTACTCTTCCAAATCCTTTGCTAACACTTGCACCATGTAGTCGGCACCGCCTGCAATACAGTGACACATCGGAATCCAATCGGTAACGGCAACAAATTCTTCGAATGGTTCTGTGTTTTCAACTTCGTGGTTACCCAGCGTGACTAAGGTAAAACCTGCCACATGAAAGCCTAATTTCTTGCGATTGAGTTTGGCAGCATAACCGTCGATATAGCCTGTTTCTTCCATGCGTTTCCAACGGCGCCAACATGGAGTTTCACTGAGGTTTACCTTCTCGGCGAGCTTACTGTTGCTCATGCGACCGTCTTGTTGGATATGCCCTAAGATGGCGATATCTGTGTCATCTAATACTTCTTTGGTGGATTCTTTCTGTTTCATGGTTATTTTAGAAAAGTTTTGCTCAAATTTGCATTAATCTTAGCCTATATAGCAATTTAATTCCTAGTCGAATCTGTAAACTCTCTCCCTATCAATACTTTACTTACTAGGAGTGAGAGGAAATGAGCTCTCAATTAATGCTGGCGTTCTTGCTATTTTCAACATCGATTGCAATTACACCTGGGGCAGGGAATATCGCATTACTTGGGATTTCAAGTCGTTATGGGTTTGCTGCAACTTTGCCTTTTATCTCTGGGAACGCTTTTGGCATCATCATCGTACTGGCAGGATCCAGTGTCGGTTTGGTGAGCCTATTCACTCTTTACCCAGAGCTATACAACATTTTGAAGTACGCGGGCGCAGCTTATTTGCTGTTCATGGCATGGTCGATTGCCAATATGCAAATCGAAGAGAGTACCACCGATAACCGTTCGGGCTTTGTGTCGGGTGTGTTGGTTCAGGTTTTGAACCCTAAAGGTTGGATTGCTTCGTTAACTGTGTTTTCGCAGTTCATCACTCCGAATGCAGACTATCTGATTCAAGTGGTGACCATTATTGCAGGCATGGTGATCACGGGCGTACCGTGCATGTTGGTGTGGGCGTATTGCGGCACTATGCTTAAAAAGCTGCTTCAATCACCAAAACAGATGATGGTGGTAAACCGTTGTTTGGGCGGAAGTCTCGCACTAGTGGTTGCCTTTATGCTTTATCAACCAGCATAAAGCTTCGCTACAAATAAAAAAACCACTCCTAAATCCATAGGAGTGGTGTCTAAAAATCGACTAAGTGGTTAACAATAATTAGTAAATTACTAATAACTCGTAAGTTAACAAGAACGTTTTAAGGAATGTTTGCTTAAAAGATTTAAGCGGTTTCAGCCTCTTTAACCGGAGCTGAGTTACGGATTAGGTGGTCAAACGCACCTAAACTTGCTTTCGCACCTTCACCCATCGCAATGATGATCTGTTTGTAAGGTACGGTTGTTACGTCACCCGCTGCGAATACACCTTTCATTGATGTTGCGCCATGAGCGTTAATCTCGATCTCACCGCGTGGTGATAGTTCTACCTTCGTTCCCTTCAACCATTCGCTGTTTGGCATTAGGCCGATTTGAACGAAGATACCCGCGAGTTCGATTTGTTTCAGTTCGTCTGTGTTACGGTCTTTGTATTCCAGACCGGTTACACGATTTCCATCACCCAATACTTGTGTCGTTTGAGCCATCTTAATGATTTCGATGTTTGGTGTTGCGTTCGCTTTGTCGATAAGCACTTGGTCAGCGCGCAGTGTATCTGCAAATTCAAGCACGGTTACGTGTTCAACAATGCCTGCTAGGTCGATAGCGGCTTCAATACCTGAGTTACCACCGCCGATAACCGCTGTTTTCTTGCCTTTGAACAATGGACCGTCACAGTGTGGGCAGTAAGCGACACCTTTATTGCGGTAATCTTGCTCACCCGGAACGTTCATTTCACGCCAGCGAGCACCCGTACTTGTGATAACTGTGCGAGAGCGTAATGTTGCGCCGCTTTCTAGTTCAACGTGGATGTAGCCGTCTTCTGTGTCTTCGGCTGCAATGATGTTCGCAGCGCGCTGCTCAGTCATTATCTCAACACCGTACTCTTTTACGTGCTCTTCAAGGCTAGCTACTAGCTTAGGACCTGTTGTCGCTTTCACGGAGATAAAGTTCTCAATCGCCATCGTATCCATCACTTGACCACCGAATCGATCAGCAACCACACCGGTACGAATGCCTTTACGTGCTGCGTAGATAGCCGCTGAAGAACCCGCAGGGCCACCGCCGACAACCAATACATCAAACGGCGCTTGTTCGTTTAGGTTAGCCGCTTTCTTTTCTGCTGCGCCTGAGTCAACTTTGTTCAGGATCTCAGCCAGAGACATACGGCCTTGACCAAATAGCTCACCGTTAATAAACACGCTTGGAACTGCCATGATGTCGCGAGACTTCACTTCGTCTTGGAATGCTGCGCCATCGATCATGGTTGTCTTAACCAGAGGGTTAATCGCCGACATCATGTTGAATGCCTGAACCACTTCTGGACAGTTTTGGCACGATAGTGAGATGAAAATCTCTACATTAAGCTCTTGATTAAGCTCTTTAATTTGTTCGATTACGTCAGCTTCAAGCTTGATAGGGTGACCACCACTATGAAGCAGTGCCAGTACCAATGATGTGAATTCGTGACCCATAGGTAAACCGGCGAAACCGATCGCAGTGCCTTTCTCTTGGTTCACTACCTGCATGATAGGGCGGCGAGTGCTTGCGTTATCATCACGAATTACTTCAATTTTGTCGGTGAGAGAGGCGATATCATTCGCCAGATCTTGAAGTTTGTTCGCGGTATCGCTGCTATCAAGGCTCAGCACTAACTGAACATTGGTTTTTAGGTTTTCTAGGTATGCTTTTAGCTGCTGCTTCATTGCTTGATCTAACATAATCGTGCCTGCTCTTAAATTCTGTGTCTTGGTATTGACCAATACCTTCTTGCTGAAAAAGGAAAATAAAAAGGGGGCGCAAGTCGGCAAATATTGTGTTGTTGATGGCTTGAAAGGGTGGCGCGCAACTGCCCTTTAGGAGGGAGGCCGAAGCGCGCCTGTAGAACCGTTTAACTGTTCTGCTTTATTTGTTCTTTCGTTTAGCTGGGCTTAGATTAAATCTTGCCTACTAGGTCTAGAGATGGCGCTAGAGTCTCTTCGCCTTCTTTCCATTTTGCTGGGCAAACTTCACCTGGGTGAGCGGCTACGTATTGTGCTGCTTTAACCTTGCGTAGTAGGTCTTCAGCGTCACGGCCGATGCCTTCAGCTGTGATTTCCATTGCTTGGATAACGCCTTCAGGGTCGATTAGGAAAGTTGCACGGTCTGCAAGGCCCTGACCTTCACGCATAACATTGAAGTTGTTGGTGATGTTGCCTGTTTGGTCGCCTACCATGAAGTATTCGATAGTGCCGATTTTGTCAGACGTGTCGTGCCATGCTTTGTGAGAGAAGTGCGTGTCAGTTGATACTGAGAAAACTTCTACGCCGCGAGATTGAAGCTCTGCGTATTTGTCTTGTAGGTCAACTAGCTCAGTTGGACATACAAACGTGAAGTCTGCTGGGTAGAAGAAGAATACAGCCCACTTGCCTTTAACGTCTTGCTCAGTGATTTCTACGAATTCGCCGTTTTTGAATGCTGTTGCGTTGAATGGTTTGATTTCTGTGTTGATCATGTTGGACTCTCTTTCTAATTTGTAGTGTTTAACGCTATCCCGCGTCGATGGAGATATATTGCATTGGCACCGAAAATTAGTGAAATCGGACATTTCTATAGATTCAATAGGCAAATCCTATCTTTGATAGAAGATAGTTATCGATAAAAGCTATCAACAAAAACTATTAGCAAAAGTCATTAAACATCAGCCTCACAGATTTGAGGAGCTATGCTCTTTAAGCTGCCCTCTACATTTGGCTTATCTCTATTAGCGTGAACATCGATTTATCGTGTGAGTATCTATGTATAGCGTGAACAGCTATGTAGACAGTGTTTCTTTAAGTGAGCTGAGATCTACTACTAATCCATAAATAACGAAAAATTATCATTAATATAATTTATGATAATTTAAGTTAATCACGGTCTCTCCCTATACTCTCTTCATCGAAACGAAATACCGAAGCTAGACTTCGAAAGCACAGAATAAAAAACGAATTGGAGAAAGTTATGAAAATGAATCACGTAGGCATCATGGTAGGTGACATGGACCAAGCTGTAGAGTTTTACACGAAAGCGCTAGGTCTAAGAATCGTAATGAACAACACCAAAGTGATGGAAGAGCGCGAATCAGCAATCGGCCGTATGTGTATCGCTGTATTTGGCGAAGGCTTCAAAGGCTTCAACATTGCTCACCTAGTAACTTCAGATGGTATCGGTGTTGAGCTGTTCGAAATGGTTGACCGTGAAGAGCGTCATAACGTTGATTTCTCTCGCCTAGGCATTTTCCACTTCTGTCTGCAGCTTCCAAAAGAGCAGTTTCATTCAGCTATCAAGCGCGTTGAAGAGTTTGGCGGTAAGGTACGTATGGATATTCACCGTTACCATCCAGAAGACGAACTAAAACAAGCACAAATGGTTTACCTAGAAGACCCGTTTGGCAACCTGTTCGAATTCTACTCGCACTCATACGAAGATACGTACGCGACTGATTACGAGTAATAGGCGCTACCTACCTATCGTAAGGTAGAAAACGAAACACCCCCTAAAGAGGATTGGTAGAAATACCAATCCTTTTTTCGTGTCTGCGTTATTGGGTGAGAGGTTACGGATAAACCAGGTCAAAGGAGTGCTTTGTGTTCTCCGTTGCACTAAAACAAGCCGACAGTGTTGCTCTATAGTGCAGCAATGGCTAGATATGAAACTTAACTGATTGATAAGTATGATGTTAAACCATTGGCATATATGTTGCTCTATTGCCTTTATGTAAATTGTATACAATAAAAAATACATAAAGGAAGTCACATGGAACAGAACAGTGAATTGATCTACGGATTAGACGATCGACCATCAGTCAGAGCAGCCAGCTATGCAGCGCTGCAGCATGTATTAGCAAGCTTTGTTGGCATTATCACGCCCACACTCATTATTGGCGGTGTCTTAGGATTGGGTGAACACATCCCTTATTTGATCAGCATGGCACTCATGGTGTCTGGGGTCGGTACCTTCATTCAAGCGAGAAAAATAGGGCCAGTTGGCGCAGGGATGATTTGTGTCCAAGGAACCAGCTTTGCGTTCTTAGGGTCAGTGCTAGGGGCAGGTTTTCTGGTTAAAGCGAATGGAGGCGGGCCGGATGAAATGCTCGCGACCATTTTCGGTGTCTGCTTCTTTGGTGCCTTTGTTGAAATCGTACTTTCGCGCTTTATCGAAAAACTCAAAGTGGTTATCACGCCAGTTGTGACCGGAATCGTTATCACGACGATAGGTATCTCTTTGATTAAAGTTGGTGTTACTGATATTGCGGGTGGCGTTGGCGCGGAAGATTTTGGCTCTGGAAGTAACCTGCTGCTGGGTGCGATTGTGCTCGGAACCATAGTGGCACTTAACCTAAGCAACAACACTATGGTAAGGCTGTCGTCGATTTTGGTCGGTCTGGTTGTCGGGTGGGGTGTTGCTATTCTGATGGGCAAAGCCCCCATGGTTTCTTTTGAATCTCAACCGTTATTGAGTATCCCAGTTCCGTTTAAATATGGTTTCGCTTTTGATTGGCAAGCCTTCCTACCTATTGCGTTTATCTACTTAATTACCGTGATTGAAACGACGGGTGACCTTACCGCCAACAGCATGTTCTCAGGCCAACCAGTTAAGGGGCCGAAATACATCAATCGACTCAAGGCTGGCGTGCTAGGTGACGGCGTGAACTCGCTTATCGCGGCTGTATTCAATACTTTTCCAAACACGACCTTCAGTCAGAACAATGGTGTGATTCACTTTACCGGAATCGCGAGTCGCTACATTGGCTACTTCATTGCAGCCATTCTTTTTCTGTTAGGGCTATTTCCCATCTTAGGCGCGGTATTAATGACGATTCCAAAACCAGTATTGGGCGGAGCGACATTGGTGATGTTCGGTACGGTTGCTGCTGCGGGTATCAAAATTATTGCTAATGAAAAGTTGGATAGACGTAGAATCATGACGATTGCCATCTCATTAGGTTTAGGACTTGGAGTAATGCTAGTGCCAGACTTGTTGAAAGAAGCACCCAAGCTAGCGCAAAGCATATTTGGCTCACCAGTAACGATGTCGGGCATCGCTGCGCTTGTGATTACCGGGTTGATGTCTTTGGTACCTGAAAACAAAACCAAACCGATGACGAATTCAGTACAAACCAGTAAAGCGTAGTGGTTTGACTAGGGTTCAAATTGGGACGTTTAAGCAGAGCCACATGACTTGATATGTGGCTCTGTCATTTACTTGCTGCTGGTGTGGCTCGCATAGTTACATAAGTTGTTTTAAGGTTGTCATCAGTCACGTTTATTTGAAATATCAAAAGCTTGTATCATTAAAAGTATGACACTAGTCACCCATAAGGTAGGCTCAATTCTATATGGTGGCGTCATACTTTAATCCACTATGTGAACACGCAGATGAAAAGACATTTATTATCCAGTGCAATCCTACTTTCTCTTACCTTTCCTGCTTTCGCCGCTGATGGCGATATACACGACGTCACGATACTCGGAACTTCAGATATCCACGGTCATTTTATGGCATGGGATTACGCGTCAGATAAACTCAACACTCGTGGCAGCTTAAGCCAAATAGCAACGAAAGTGGGTGATATCCGCAAAGAGCAATCAAACATTATCCTCGTAGACGCTGGCGATACCATCCAAGGTAACTTCGTAGAAACATTCAAAGATGATCCCGTTGATCCAATGATGCTTGGCTTTAATCACATGAAATATGATGTGTGGGTTTTAGGTAATCATGAGTTCGACTTCGGCCTTAAAACGCTCAACAGAGCCGTGACTCAATTTAAAGGCCAGTCTTTAGGTGGCAACATCAAGAACAAAAATGGAAACCCATTCCTGCCGGGTTATACCATTCTAGAACGCGGCGGAGTTAAGATCGGTGTGATAGGAATGGACACACCAATGACAGAGGTCTTTGCACAAGGCACCAACCGTTTAGAAGGGGTCACTTTCACGAACCCAACACTGGAAGTTAAGAAAATAGTCAAAGAGATTGATGACCAAGTCGATGCCATCGTATTGGTCGCACACATGGGTATTGAAAACGAAAATGACATCGCGAATACAGGTGTCACCGACATTGCGAATGCTAACCCAGAGCTGGATGCCATTGTTGCGGGTCATATGCACACACGTATCGATAAGGCGGTTGTGAACGGAGTGATCATTACCGAGCCCGACAAGTATGGCCGAGCGCTATCTCGCATCGATCTTCAATTTGAAGAGCGCGATGGCAAATTTACTCTCGTGAATAAAGACAGCTTCACCTACAAGATTAATGGCGTCGATTCCGATGAGGATATGGATGCGCTGTATCAGCCATATCACAAACAACTTCGAGAAATGGCAAATCGACCTGTGGCTCAGCTAACTGGCGTTGACTTGGTCCCTGAAAATGAAATCCGCGGTATCCCTCAAGTTCATATTCAAGACACCGGTATTAGTGCTTTATACCAAGAAGCGAGCTTCTTCTATGCACCAAAAGCTAATGTCATCGCACTCCAAATTGATAATGACAATGCTGAGCTGGATGTTGGTCCGATTAAAGCCAAAGACATCGCTTACAACTACCAATATGCTGGTGGCGAAATCACTGTTTATCAAATGACAGGTAAAGAACTCAAAACCTACATGGAGTGGTCTGCTGGTTACTTCAACTCGGTACAACCTGGGGATGTCACCTACAGCTTTAATCCAGATCGCAGAGCATCCAAATACTCGACCAATGATTTCTTTGCGGGAGTGACTTATACCATTGACCTAACTCAGCCTGCAGGTAAACGTATTACCAACCTTGAGTTTGCTGATGGCACACCTGTTAAAGATGAAACCGAAATCCGTATTGGTATGAATAGCTATCGAATGGGTCACCTAACTAAAAAAGGTGGCGTTCTAGAAGGCGAATCATTCCCTGTATTGTTTGATACAGAGGAAGAGTATGGTGAGGAAGCCGGCACAATTCGTAACATGACCATCAAGTATCTAACAGAAGAAAAGAATGGCCAGTATGAAGGCAAGCCTCAACAGCGCTGGACACTTTCTGGTTTAGAGAGTCGTTACGACGCACAGCGTGAGATCGTAAAATCACTGATAAATGATGAAGCTATATCAGTCCCAACAAGTGACGATGGCCGCTACACGAATATCGCTTCAATCAATGTAAAAGGTCTGATGTTCGACACCGCAGAAGCTAAACAAGCAGCCATAACGGAACGTAAAAACAAACTGGTACAAGCGACTGAGCAAGAGAGTGAGCATATCAAACGTGAGATCACGCTCATCGAAGCACTGAATTAATGTCTAATAATTACCACTAACAATCGTCAATATGATCTATGTGTTCTAAGAGCAATAGCTCTTAGGGCACATGTTCGTTAACCAACGCCATTCAAAATTCAAAGAACATTTAATAACAAAAAATTATCATTAATATAATTTATGATAATTTCAGTTAATCAGCCTGTCTCCCTATACTCTCTCCATCGAAACGAAATACCGAAGCTAGACTTCGAAAAGCACAGAATAAAAACGAATTGGAGAAAGTTATGAAAATGAATCACGTAGGCATCATGGTAGGCGACATGGACCAAGCAGTAGAGTTCTACACGAAAGCTTTAGGTCTAAGAATCGTAATGAACAACACCAAAGTGATGGAAGAGCGCGAATCAGCAATCGGCCGTATGTGTATCGCAGTATTTGGTGAAGGCTTCAAAGGCTTCAACATTGCACACCTAGTAACATCTGATGGCATCGGTGTTGAGCTATTCGAAATGAAAGATCGCCAAGAGCGTCACGAAGTTGATTTCTCTCGCCTAGGCATCTTCCACTTCTGTCTACAGCTTCCAAAAGAGCAGTTCCATTCAGCAATCAAGCGTGTTGAAGAGTATGGCGGTAAGGTTCGTATGGACATAATGCGTTACCACCCAGAAGACGAACTAAAACAAGCACAAATGGTTTACCTAGAAGACCCGTTTGGCAACCTATTCGAATTCTACTCGCACACATACGAAGATACATACGCGACTGATTACGAGTAATAGCGTTACTGCCTTCCATAGGTAGAAAAACCGAAACACCCCCTAAAGAGGATTGGTAGAGATACCAGTCCTTTTTTTGTGTCCCGTTTTGAATATATTAGAGTGAAGAAGGTGGCCATAAAATGACCACCTGAATCGGAGGGCTGATTAGCCCTCCTGCACTTGACTAGAGTGCAACAAAGGGGAGGGAATTCCCTTTGATTCGTTAAGCTGACGTATTTTTCATTTTACCAGCCATAATTTCTGCAAGGGGTCCCAGAACTACTTGTAAATTCTTTTCACCCACTTTGACGACTCCCTTTGCCCCTAGTTGTTTCAACGTATCTTCGTCAACTAAACTTGGGTTAATAAGCGTTAAACGTAAGCGAGTAATACATGCATCAATTGAATCTAAGTTAGATTTACCACCTAAGGCCAATAAGTATTGTTGTGCTAACTCATCTTCATTTTTTGATGCAACAACCGTTGCTTCTACTTCATCTTCTCGGCCTGGTGTCTTGATATCAAAACGTTTGATTGCAAATACAAATAGTGTGTAATAAATAAGTGCAAACACTAGGCTCAGTGGAAGTAGCATCCATGCATTATTGGCGGCAGGTGCATTAAAGAAAATGAAGTAATCAATTAGGCCAGAAGAAAAGCCAAATGACATATGAATATTAAGTGCAGCAGCTATAACTAATGCTAGACCAGTTAATATTGCATGGAAGAAGTACAAAACTGGTGCTAAGAACATGAATGTATATTCTATCGGTTCTGTTATTCCTGTTAAAAATGCGGTAAACGCAATACTGGCTAACATTCCACCAACTGCAGCTTTTTTATCTTTGTGCGCGCATTGGTAAATAGCTAAACAGGCAGCAGGTAGAGCAAATAAAGTCACGACATAATAACCAGATAGCATTAGGCCTGCTGATGGGTCACCTGCAGCAAAACGTAGCATTTCACCTGTAACACCCTCATATTCGCCCATACCAAACCAAACAATTGAGTTTAGAATATGGTGTAAACCAATGGGCAGTAGCATCCTATTAACGAAGCCATAACCAAACTTACCTCCAATATCACTCTCAAGCATCCAATTACTCATGATGTCTATACCGGAACTGACTGTCGGCCATACAACACTCATGATGAGAGCTATCACTAATGCGCTCACTCCGGTGATTATTGGAACAAACCGTTTGCCAGCAAAGAACCCTAAAAACTCAGGAAGGCGAATAGTATGGAAGCGACGATATAACTCGCCCGCAGTTATACCCATAATGACGCCACCAAAGACACCTAGATTTAGGCTCGGGTCCAAAACAGCAAGAGCTTCGGTCAATACAAAGTAGCCAACAATACCAGCAATCGCTCCTGCTGCATCATTATCTTTATTCAGGCCTGCAGCTAAGGCTGCGGCAAATAAGAGCGGCAACTGGCTAAAAATGGCATTGCCCGCCTCTGCAATGAAAGGGATATCAAATACATCGGGTTGCCCCAAGCGTAACAAAATCCCGGCAATTGGGAGGGTGGCGATAGGCAACATTAGGGCTTTGCCGAGCCGTTGTAGATAACCTAGTACATTCATTTAATTCTCCAAAAATTAGTAAGTCTGATAAAGCTATTGCAAGAATTATCACTGACCTTTAATCTTTATGAAAATTACAATCCATCGGTTGGGACGATATGTTGAACTTGGAGCAACTGCTTTCTTTTACGACTACAGTGAAAGTTGGCTCATTTTCTAAAGCAGCGCGAGAGCTAGGCAAAGCACAATCTACAATTAGTCAAAATATTATTAATATGGAAATTGATTGTAATCAGATCTTGTTTAATCGAACTGGTCGCTATCCTCAGTTGACCGAAGCAGGAATGAACTTGCTTCCATATGCCTTAGCTGTTGTCGAGCAACACAATCGGCTTGAGATGCAATTGGAAGCACTCGGTGTAAATGAGTCGAAAAAGGTTACCATTGCCTTAGATGAAGGAGCTCCATATACGCAACTAGCCGCTCTACTCCCCCAGTTAGTTAACAATTATCCTCAGTTACAACTCGAAGTACTTATTGCTAATAGTCATGATGTTTTAGAACTGGTGTCTAACGATCGAGCACAGGTGGGTGTTGTATTCAGTCAGCATTTACAACCGAATAAAATGAACTCTGAGAATATAGGGTCAATTAAATTCGAGGCTTATGTGAGCTCACAGCACCCCTTAGCTGGAAGTGTTCAATTTACTAAAGACTCATTAAAGCTACATAGACAGCTGAAAATAGAATCTAAGAATAATGAGAATAAATTTCGACAGTTACCTATTTCTCCTGATATCTGGTATGCCGATAACTACTATGT
The DNA here is from genome assembly GCF_024347595.1 of Vibrio pomeroyi. Classification (NCBI taxonomy): domain Bacteria; kingdom Pseudomonadati; phylum Pseudomonadota; class Gammaproteobacteria; order Vibrionales; family Vibrionaceae; genus Vibrio; species Vibrio pomeroyi. Next base: position 1,101,534 of record NZ_AP025506.1, read on the forward strand.
TCTCTTAGAGATGGCTAAAGCTTCTTTAGGTTGGACAATTTTGCCTGCACCTATTGCTAAGTCGGCAGTTGAAGAAGGGAAATTAGTTCCTTTAGTCTTAGAACATGAACATCTAGGATGGGTTGAAAATGTTGATATTATTCAGAATGTTGGTGTTATTGACAATGTATTCACTTCTATTAGAGAGATATTGAAGTCGATGATTATGCAGGACTGTAGTTAGTGTATTTTAATTAGGCACTCTATTGATCAGAATAGTGAGCCGAATTAATGCTTATGAGGTGTAGCATTCAAACCTTGCTCGCACACATACGAAGATACATACGCGACTGATTACGAGTAATAGCGTTACTGCCTTCCATAGGTAGGAAAACCGCCCCCCTAAAGAGGATTGGTAGAGATGCCAGTCCTTTTTTGTTTGGATTTTTTTGGTTGAGTGGCTATATCTATATGAGGTGAATGAGAAATATGCAATTTTAAGGCTTTGTTAAATTTGACGTTTTGACGATAAAACCTTTCATGAATATGACGGAATAAAGCGTTGTTCATGAAAACATTGCGCCATCATACCGAATGGTAGCCTTGGCTGAGCAGTGACTATACTCAGCACTACATTGCTAACCAATAACAACGAAAATAGAGAAAATGCATAGATTAGCGCACCCACATAACATGAAAAAATCACATATTATCTTTACCGCTCTTATTCTCATGATATTAGCCGGATGCACCTCAACGTCGGCGGTCGGCAGTTCTAAAACAAAGGAATATGCCAAGTCACATGCTCTGACTGGTAAAGCTTCTTGGTATGGTGATAAATTCCATGGAAGGCTCACAGCAAGTGGTGAAACGTATAATATGAATGCGAATACGGCGGCTCATAAAACCTTGCCATTCGGGACTATAGTGAGAGTGACCAATACAGACAATAACAAGTCTGTTGATGTGAAAATTAACGATCGAGGCCCCTACGTCAAAGGCCGAGTGATCGACCTTTCGCACAAGGCATTTGCAAAAATCGGTGATGTTAAGCAAGGCACCGTGCCTGTCAAAATCGAGATTGTTGATGACAGCAATACCTTTAGGTATAAGCATTAGAATCCCCTCCTAACCTCCCCTTGGTTTACATCTCCGCTCCCTTACCAGCAATGGAAAGGGGAGGAACTAACCGTCGACCTTGATGAATGTACAGTACATTTATGCTTATTTGATTAGGCTGCGTTTGCAGCCTTTTTTGATCCTTCTTAGTATCATTTTAATTAGGTTAGCTAATTCTAAGAATTTGAATTGGGTCTTTTATATCTCCATGATTCAGTAGTTTAAATGTCGGCTCATCAAGCTTCACTAAAATTCATTGTGAAATAATGAAAAGCTGACCTAACCCCAAATGATGTGCAACTTGGCTAGCAATGGGAAAGGAAAGGCGAATTACATTTCGTTACTCATTGAAGTAAATCTGAAACATCGCTGAAACGGTTCTGAAATTTTTGATGGCTAGCTTATGGGGTTCTAAAACGAATCCAAATAAGGAAATACCCGTGAAGCTAACACCTGCCGTTGCCGCCGTAATCATGTCTTTCAGTTCAGCAAGTTTTGCTTTTAGCTTGCAACAATCAGCCAATGAAAACAGTGAAGATCTCGTATGGACGGGGCACCTTAGCCCAGACAGCGACACGGTAATGTCTGCGATGCTCGCGGCTCATATTTATGGTGGTACGGCGACAGTGCCTGAGCCTATCAACCCTGAATCAACGTTTATCTTGAACTACTGTAATGCTGAATCACCAAGAGTAGAGGCAGATTACTCTTCATACCGAGTGGGGCTGGTGGACTTCAACCAAGTGACTCAACTAGCGCCAACCATTGATCAAGCATCTATTGTGGCAGTGGTCGATCATCATGCGATTGGTGGCTCACCGATTAATACGCCTCAAATAGTTGAGATGGATATTCGAGGTTGGGGTTCAGCTGCGACTATTCTGGCGGACAACGCTGAAAAGCTCGATGTGACCTTACCTAAACACCTTGCTTGTGTTGGATTAGGGGCAATTCTTTCTGACACCGTGGTATTCCAATCTGCAACCACGACTGAGCACGATCGTGAATACGCAGAGAAGTTGGCAAAAATTGCAGACATTTCAGATATCGAAGACTTCGGTCAACAGATGTTGATTGCTAAATCAGACCTTAGCCATCTTTCTTCTGAAACCATTCTGACGCTGGACTACAAGAACTTTAAGTACGGTGGAAAACAGGTGGGAATCGGCGTTGCTGAAACACTAACCGCTCAACAACTGATTGACCGTAAAGACGAGCTTTTGGCGGCAATGAAGTCTTACAAGGCAGAAAACGGCTTAGACCATCTGTTCTTCTCAATCACAGACACCAAGAACAAAGAAGCTAACCTATTGTGGGTGGACGAAAGCGACTATCAAGTCATTAAATCGGCTTTCAATGCTGAACCAAACAGCGACATGCTGACTTTGGAAGGCGTCACTTCACGTAAGCGCCAGATTGGCCCTGCAGTTCAAAAGGCAATTGAGAGCTTGTAAGTAGAAAGAGATCTTAGGAGAGGGATTGGTAGAGATACCAATCCCTTTTGTTTTGGGAGGCTAAATTGGATTTGGACATAAATGAGTTAGAAAAAAGCTAACTCATTTGATATCACTGGAGAAGACACCTTGAGACTTCAATACTATATTTTTGAGTTCCGATTGGCTCTGACTTTCATAGCCCAGTACGAAGCTTCTTTTTCAAAGTAGACTTTAGGGTTGTCAGCGATGGCTTTAAACGGGAATTTTTTACTGGAAGATATCAATATTTTCTCAGTCAAACCTGCATTGCATAAATATAGGCTACCATTGAAACTACGAACATTTAGCTGATGGCTTTCAGGCTCAGTGTTTTTTAAGACAAAATTACTAATTTGAGTCAATTCATCTTCTTCTTTGCCATCTTGTTCCTTAGTAAACAACTCTACCCATTTTTTTGTTACTTCATCGCAGAGTAATTCAATGTTTACTGAATTATCTTTTAGCAACTTAACTAACTTTACTTTGTTTAAACTAGTAAGTTTTCCTAGTGGTATATTAGAAAGTTCAAATGCTGCTACTCGTGATTTTAATCCCGCCAAATAGATCTTCACCGAATCCATATTAGGAACGCCTATTTCGCAATAAAGCGCTAATTCTTCGAGCAATTTAGCTTCGTCATCTAATTCTAAGTCAAATAGCTTTCTTGTAATTGCATTAATAGCCCAAGGTAGCGTCATTGAAAAATAAGAAACACATATCTCTTGACCATTCTCGTGAATAGCTATTTGTGACAGTGGTTTTGCGCTAAACCACTTCAATCGGACTTCATCTAACTCAGCTTCTTCATAATCATGCTTAAAAGTAACTGTTGGGAGTTGTTGAACTAACTTTTCAATACTTTTTGAAAATTCTGCTAGGTCAGTAGCACAACCTTCTGACTCTTTGTAAACCTTTATGCTCTCTTTTATTGGGTCAATATAATCGTCTAATGCTTTTGACGAGCTTAATGGAATGCCAGACTTAACCATACCTTCCCAATTCACATAAGCACCAGCCATGTTGAGCACTGCTCTATTTCTGCTTTTAAGAAAATTAATGATATCTTCTTGAGATACCACCTCATCATCTCCTGCTTGAATATAAGCCAATGAGTTCCTAAAAACTGTGTCAATCCAGTTCGAAGGATCTGGTAATTCGTGTGCTTTATTTTTATAGTCTAATGCTAAAAGTGTGTCATCAATCCAGTCGAATACTTGCGGAAATATATTTGAGTAATCTGTATTATCAGATTTAAACTGAGAAAAATCATTAGTAGCAACTAGATCTAACAATAATTCAAAACTAACATTACATTGTATTGATATATCCTTTAAATATTTTACTAGTGCCAGCAATCCACTCTTGGCATGTTCCATTTTCGATGAGTCAAAGTATTCATGGCAAAAACCAAGATCCCTTTGATAGCTCCAATTAGTCTCATCAATACAATACAAGACTTTTCCTTCAATATCTGTAAAGGCTCTTCCTGCTCGCCCAGCAATATTCCAAAAATCTTTTGAATCTATTTTTACCGCGTCTTGGTGATTCATAAATACATCAGCAAAAATCACTGTTGATATGCCTATATTAACTCCCTGCCCTAGACTAGTGGTCGAAACAATAACCTTAACATTGTCCGTTCGCATTAGTTGCTCAGTCAAAATTCGGACATCGGTAGGTAATTTTCCGAAATGACATAGAATTCCATATCGAGCCAGTTCATATATGTCACTAACGCCAGCTTCATCGCAAGCGAGCCTAAATGACTCAAAAAGTACTTCGTTATTATAGTTGTGTAATTCGGGAGTTCCTCCCATTGCCTTCAGTACCCTATTAGCTGAAGATACGACATATCTAGCCTGAGCAACAAACATCAAGACAGTCCCAAGTTGCGATAGCTTTAATGCTGTAGCTGCAATTCCTTCATTTTTGTCACTCGGAAAATATTTAGTTCTTGCGCGAGGTGGTAAGAACTTTTCGACAAAATTTTTGTTAAATGAGGTTGGTTCGCCAAACCATTCTATTGTTACATTTTTAGCGTGAGTCCATTTAATTGTTCCAAATCGCTTGTCTGCAATTGTCTTATCGGTTTGATAAACACTGCTACTATCCTCGGCTATCCATTGGGCAATATCATTTGTATTAGGTAGGACAGCGGAAAGAAGCATAATCTTGCCATCATTTTTATTGACGTGATGCTTTAGCTCTTCGATAAACAACTCAATTTTAATTAATCTTTCTTCTGCCCCAAGCAGGTGTCCCTCATCAATAATAAGTAAACTAATTCCATTGGCGATATCTTCATCTGCCCTAACTATCGCCTTGGCTTTTTCAGGGGTTGCAATAATCACATTTGAGTTTTCGATTAGTGCCTTATCTAGCTTACTAAATTGTCCTCCGCCATATAGGAACGTAGTAGAAAACCCCAAGGGGGCTAATGTCTTCTCCATTGATTCCTCTACCTCATAAGATAATGAACGGAATGGAGCAAGGTATAGTACTTTGGAAAAAGGGTTATCAATCAAAGCTTCCAAAATAGCGATCTCAGCTATTCTGGTTTTGCCACTACTTGTTGGTAGACTCAGGACAATATCATTATCATCTTGCATTGCCTGTAATGCATTATATTGAGCAAAGAATAACTCCATAATTGGTGGTGTTCGTAATGCTAGTTGTGCTACATAATCATCTGTAATATCACTCTTAATTAATTTTGGTATCACATTCCAAAATGAGTACTTCTTAAAAACATTAAGTAATATTATTAACAACCTCGACAACCACCAAATAGTAGGTTCGTCATCAATAGAAGCCAATTCTTTCAAGTCAGTTAGAGATTCTTGTCCGAGATAAAGATATTCTTCTTTGCCCGAGTAAATGTATTCCAACACTAAATTTAGGGATTTAGATAAGATAATTGCATAATGCTTGTTGTTCTGTTCTAGTTCGTCCTCAGAAACTTTATCATATTCATCGTCAAACTGAATGTTGTTAATTTCGTGAATAAGTGCTTGCAGATCTTTTCTCAGAAAACTGCTAAATAGATTAATTAATGGCGTTTTAGCTTTGACATTTTTAATCGCTATAAACGATTTTGAATACTGAGAAGCTAGGTAAAAAGATAAACTACTAACAACCAAGTAAAAGCTACTTTTCTTGCTAAGTTCAGTATTAGGGGCGTGAATGTAATGTATAATGTCGCCTGCTTTCTCAAATGCTTGCAGAGCAACATCATCAATTTCACTTTTTTCAGTTATGGCACAACCTATAGATAAATATGCGAAGGCAATACTATTAACCCTATCCGTTAATCCTTCTGTAAAATTTGGAAAGTTAGCTTCATCTTCTTTGACAGCTAAAAGAATATTCTTCGCGTTGGCTTGCGCAATTAAGTTCTGAGCGAATTCATCGTTTTCAAGCTTATCAAACAGCTTCTGAGCTTTTACGGTATCCATTTCTACTCCATCACCATTTTTAGTGCTTCGTCAAAGCTATTCTTAACAAGCTGAGCTGGGTTATCTTCACCATAAGATACTATGACAAGGTTTTTATTATTAGAGTTTAAGTGTTTCTCTATGGTCTTATATGTAGAAGCTTCACTGTGATAAAAGCCAACATATGTAACTGGAGTTTTTTGGGTATGAAGGTTCGTGATCAAATCATCAATTTCGTTTGCTAAAAGTTCATCTCCCATTTCTTCTAGTCTGTCACTAACAAAGGTCAAAGATATGGGTAAATTTTTGTTCGATAACGATTCAACAATATCATCTAAAGCTTTTTTGTTTTTAGTCGAACGGAATTTTGCTTCTCCCATTATTACTCTATTTTGAATATTCTGTTTTTCAAATAGTAATAAATCGTCTCCTTTCATAGACTGCTCTACATTCGGGTTGTACCGCAGTTTGTACACAAGGATTTCTAAACCTGATGTTTCAGTAAGGTATTCTGCAAGGATTATTTCGCCTAGATTACCTTTTTGCGTAGTTGCAGACTTAATCGGAAAAGGAACTTTTCCTTCCATATACTGAGCGAAGCCATGCTTAGCTAAGATTTGTTTTTTCCTCTCTATCCTAGCGATACGAGCTTCGGTTGCATGATGTTTAATTACCCATTGCGACAAATGATCAACTAGAGTAGCGCTGCTTATACCTTTATTTGTAAGCTTTCTATGTTTTTTGTTGACTGTTGCAAGTGTATCTTCACACTCAAACCAATCAAAAAACAAACCCGACCTAGGATGTTCACCGATTAACTTACTTTGAGCTGTTGTTTGTTTTTTCGCGCTCATAATTCGCCCGTATACTTTTGATTTATGCGTTGCAATTCACTAATCATCAAAGTTAAATCAGTTTAGTTTATCCTCTTTACATTCAGTTCATCAGAAAATAACTTAGAAAACCAGACGCTTGCAGCATATTTTGTCGTAGTACCATACTTTGGTCGACTTTGTAGGTCAGTAAATCATTCACAATATTGCTGAAGCAAGCTTTGGGGCAAATCCGTGTTAGCTCATAATTAAATCCCCTCCTAGCCTCCCCTTAATCAGCATCTTCGATCCATTGTGGTTCGTGGAAAGGGGAGGGACAGAATGCCGATCGTTACATACGCAGATACACATTCAGCGGCAAAGAAGATTCTCCCCCTCGGTCGCAGATCTAAAGAGGTTGATGAACTTAACATGAGGGGAGTTAGAAGGGGAGGGTGTTCTAAATCAGACCGAACGCACGGGATATCAACGCTCTCAATTCAGAATAGTATTACGCTTCACCCAAAAAAATGGAACGCCTGAGCGTTCCATTTTTCGTATCTGATTTACCTTAAACTTGCTCGCTTGGGTGTCCCCACATTAGCTCGCTTGCGTAAGGGCCAGTGACGCTTGAGGTAGATTCACCTACGCCGTCTAGTGCGCCAGGGGTCAGTGCTTTAGCGAACCAGCACTCAAGTGGTGCAAGTGTTCTTACTGGTGGAAGCACGTTGTGTGGCGTGTTGTAGCGGTTGCCGTAGTGGAACGGTTCGCCCATCACGAAGATAACGTCAGCGTCGAGTTGTTTCTCGGCTTCTTCCATTAATCGAGTCGCGTAGCCTTTGCCTTGGTATTCTGGCACCACAGCTAAAGGTGCAAGTACATAACACTTCAGGTGTGGTGCTGCGTCTATTGTGATTGGGGTATAGCATGCGTGTGCTACGCCTTCATGCACGATAGAAAAGCTGCCGTCAGCAATAAGATCGTCGGCAAACTCTGCGTACAGTTTTGCATGGCGTTCGTCGTAAAGCCCGCCTGCGGCGGCGAAAGCTTCGTATTGAATTTCATAAGGGGTTTTCATTTGAAAAATTCCTAACTTAAATTAATTGTCGTTGGCGTTTCAGGTATCTGATTGCTTTAGATAGCCAACAACGTTTTATTGAGCTTTAAGCGAGGTACTTATAAATCCAGCAGCAGTAAGTACTTAGCTATGAAGCGTTCTTTAATTTGTTCTAACGGGTAATCACCTTCCGAGAACAAGTAATTGAGTGCGATACCATCGATATCGGCGATCAACATATGGCCATCAACCATGCTGTTGGTGTTTGGAATATCACGAACAATCACTTCGAAAGATTCCATCATCAGTTGATAGCGTTCATCTAATAGGTCTTTCAATATCAGCCTTGTTGAGGGCTGGCATTTCAATTGGTAATCAAGTTGATAAAACCGTTTTTGTTGTGGGTCGGCCATCGACAAGAAGATGTGCTCGATAAGGTTAATAAACCTCTCTTTTGCCGACATTCCTTCACTCGATTGGTCAACACTTTCGCCCACTTCGCTAATGATTTCAGCCATGCGAACAAACACTTGTCTTAGTAGATCATCTTTGTTTTTGAAATGATGAAAAACTAAACCCTTCGATACTTTTGCCGTTTCACACACTTGCGCGATAGACGTTTTTTCAAAGCCTTGTGTCGCGAATAATTCAATCGCGGCTTGGATTGCTTGCTGCTTCTTGTCCATGGGAATCACTCAATTAATTTACAAACCGACTATCCGGTCTGTAGTTCATGGTGCGGATAATATACAACAACAATGAGGGACGCAAGATCTTTAAAGATCGTTTTTTGGGAGCGGTTGTAGGCAGGTTTAACTTGGGTGAGAGTGACTTTGTACTGCACTTTGTTTGGATTCGAGATTCATCTGGAGCGAAAGTTTACGGGGAGTAATAAGCTAAAGAGGGAGGAGGCTCTTTAGCCATAGAGCGGAGTTGTGTGGTTATTGCTTGCCTAACGAGGCCGCGAAACATTCTTGGTTCGGGTTACGCAGTTTGATGATCGTTTTGCTTGGGTCGATACGATTCAGCGAGTCATCACTAAGATTGGCGTGATTGAAATCGGTACGGAATAGATCCGCGCGATACAGATCGACGTTGAGCATTTGTGCGTGGCTCATGTCTGCGTTTCGCAAATCAGCATCACGGAATGTCGCGTTGTTCAGGTTCGCGTGGCTGAAATTGGCGTAGGTGATGTCAGCCTCATTCATGTTTGTGCCTGATAAATCGGCACCACTAAAGTTGGCTCGGATTAGGTTGGCACAACGCAGGTCTAGGTTTTGAAGTGCTAAGTGGCTTAGGTCGGCATTACGTAATTGCGCTCTTTCTCCGCCTTGGTTTTCTAGCCACAGTTTGTGTTGTTGAAGAATAGAATCAAGCTCTTGCTGAGTGTAGGTATTCATAGTTCACACCACCATTTTCACAGGGATACTGATATTGGGCATCCCTTTGTTGCGTCTCTCGCTGTCTCTCTTTTGTTATCGTGTTTCTGTCTATTGAGCTTCTTTCTATCGAGAGCTAGCTAATCTTGCTGTGCCAAATCTCGCTGTCTGGGCCGACAACACATTCGCCATCCACTCGCATTGATAAACGAATCAAGCAGCGTTTGACCACTTCTTTGAAATCGTCTTCAGGTAAGTGTCTTACTGAATCGACCAAGGCTTTGCAGTGCGGAGCGGTTTGCTCTTTTAAGGTGTAGAACACCCATTTGCCTTTCTTCTCATGATTGAGCAGGCCAGCTTTGTAGAGCATTTTAAGATTACGAGACACGTTGTATTGAGTTTCACCAATGATGTCCATTGCTTCAGCCACTGCCATGCATTCATCCACATGCAGGAACAACCAGAACAATCGCAGTCGATTTGGTTCTGATAAGGCTTTTAGCGAATCAATGTATTTTTCATCCATCATGGTTTTACCCTTCCAACTGAGTAGCGCCACTCTTTATGAGCGGCGCGAAGTTTTATTTTGTTCTGAGTAACCGATTTTACACAACGTATTGGAAGATAGCGCCACCAATGATGGCTGTCGTTAAGACGATTCCTACAAACGCAATTACGGCTTTTCTTTTTAGAACTGCAGATACTAGCGCGATTTCCGGCAAACTGGCACCTGTACCGCCAATAATTAGTGCCAATGCCGCGCCTAAGCCCATTCCTTTAGCAATTAATACGTTAAGCAGCGGAATTGCCATCTCGATACGTAGGTAAAGTGGGATACCAATCAAGGAAGCGACCACGATAGATTGGAAGCTGTCACCGCCCACGTACTTCTCTACCAGATCTGCAGGTAAGTAAGCTGCCGAGAACCCACTGATCGCCGCACCCAATAGTACATACGGGATGATTCGCTTGAACAAAGCCCAAGCTCCGCCCATTGCATTACGCATTCTTGATGCTGAAGAAGGAGCCGCGCCACAGGTGTTGCCTGTGTTTTTGGTATTGCTTGAACCTGAGCAGCCTTTGCCTTTGGTGTCTTCTAGCTCAGCACCGCGTTTGATCTCGTTTCTCCAAGGAGATTTAGAAATCAAGTAACCACCAAGAACCGCTGCGGTAAAGGTCACCAAGAAGTACACCACGGTGATCTTCAATCCGAACGCGGCGTACACCATAGCCAATACGATGAAGTTACACAGTGGCGCCGAGATGATGAAGCTCATCACAGTACCTAATGATGCACCCATCGACGCCATTGCCATGGTCACCGGAACCACAGCTGCGCTACAAAATGGGGTCAACATCCCGAACAACGCGCCCAATAAGGTTCCCCATTTATCGTGTTTGGTCAGCGTCGCTTGGAGTTTATCTTGAGGGATATACTCTCGCATGATGCCAGTCAGAACCGACACAATGGCGATGATAACGACCAGACCTTTGGCCACATAAAAGAACTCATTTAACGCAATAACTAATTTAGCATCCACAATTGGAATCTCTAGCAAGTGAAAAGAGGTTGAATCATATACACACATGCGCAATCGTGCAAGTGTGTATATTTAAGTTAATTGAAAACAGACTAGGTTAAGCGTGCTTGTGGTTTATGGTTTTCTTTAGGGATGGCTATATTTTGAATGGATTTAATTTTTAATAATCAGTGGATTAGGTTTCTGTGAGAAGTGGGGTGAGGGTGTTTAAAGGAAGAGGATTAGAGGGTGAAATAAAACGGTGCCATGACGAATTCGCCATAGCACCGCTGTTATTTTAATCTTTAGACTTTCGATTAAAGGCTGTTTTTATACACTTTGCCGTCTTTCATGATCAGCTTTTGTGTCTCTGTATTTGCCACACATGCCACGCCTTCCAGCGGGTTACCGTCGATAATCAATAGGTCGGCATACGCACCTTCAACAATCTGACCTAGCTTGCCTTCTTGGTAAGGGTTTTGGTAAGTCGACATTTCGAACAAGCGTCCGCAGTTTGATGTCGCCATGCGAAGTGCCGTGATGGTATCGAACACTTGTTCAATCGCACCAAGCTCATTCAGTTGAGTTGCGTGCACATTGGTTTCACCCACACAGTCGGTACCAAAGGCGATGTTTTGGATATCGTATTTCTTGATAAGCTCTGCCGACTTGAACATGGCCTTACCTACACGCTCTGTTTTGCGGTATGTCTCTTCGTTTGGCAGTGGGATCTTACGCGCTGCAATCAGTGAAGAGGTAAAGTAAGACGGAATCACCCAAATACCTTTCTCTTTGATGATCTCGGCAATGTCGTCATCCATGATGGTCGCGTGTTCGAAAGACATCACACCCGCTTCTGCAGCTCGGCGCATCGCATCAGAAGTGTGGATGTGCGCGGCAACATAAGTACCGTAGTCTGAAGCGGCTTGTACTGCGGCTTCCATTTCGTCCGAAGTAAACTGCAATGTGTCTAGCGGGTCGAAGGTTGATGATGCACCGCCACCTGCCATGATCTTGATTTGTGACGCGCCCATAAACAGTTGCTCACGTACCGCTTTCAAAACTTCTGAACGGCCATCAGCCACTCGCATTGCGCCAAGCTTCATCATTGGCGAGTCTTCGTGCCCGTTAGCCAAACGTTCTTGCGCTTGGTTTTGTCGGTAATCTGAGTGACCACTAGTTTGTGAAATCGCGGCCATTGAAGGCAGAATACGTGGGCCAGTTGCGTAACCGTTGTCGATACTTTTCTTAAGGCCAAGCGTGTTACCCGCGACATCACGAATGGTGGTAAAGCCGCGCATCAGCATCTCTTCTGAAATCTTCGCCGAGCGAATCGCCACTTCTTCACGAGTCATGGTATCAATCACATTGAAAGGTGCAGATAGCGTGATATGAACGTGCGCATCAATCAAACCTGGCATTACCGTGCCACCTTGAGCATCGATAATTTCATCCGCTAACGTTGCATCAACCTCGCCAATTTGAGTAATCAAGTTGTCTTCAATAAGAAGTGATACGTTCTCGATTAGGTTGTTATCAACACCGTTAAATACGTTCGCGTTAGTGATTAGCTTTTTCATAGTCTGCACCTTTTGGAAATGAGTGTGTGTCGCTGATGGAGTTATCTTATGGCGGGCAGCATTTGAAAAATGGCCATTTGGTGACAAGCAATGATGAGACTTATCTTTTGGTGCTTTTCTATATTTTTGAAAATTGCTTTATAGCAGGAAGCTAATTATTGGTGTGAGAAATGATCAATCAATAAAAGCTAATAATTTCGAATGGAATGGTTGTGGTGTCATCAAATGGTAAGTTTTGCTCCGATTCGAACGCTAAGATGTATTTCAAATCGAGACTACTTATCCAATTAGAGAGAAACAGAATGACTAAATCAGACAAAGTTTACGGATTCAACACACCACAACGTCTATTCGTAGGTTACACGTTAGCTGTGCTTGTAGACTTAGTGGTCCTTAACTTCTTCGATGAGTACTGGGACTTCGTAAACATTGAGTCTTTCACTATTTCTTTGATAGCGGCGTTATTGCTACAGCTATTGTTGAAGCTCTCTATTGGTTTGGAACACAAGATTGCCGAGCACTTCAAAAGTAAGCCGGGTACAGCGCCTAAGGTTTACCGAGCAATCACTACTTACATCATCTTGGTGGGTTCAAAATTCGTGATGCTAGAAGCGATTAACTTATTGTTCGGAGAGAAGGTGAGCTTTACTGGCCCTTGGAATGGTGTAGTAGCGTTCTTCGCAGTGGTATTTACGATTCTGATTGCTGAAGTGATTGTATCGAAGATCTACTTTGCGCTTGATGATAAAGCCGCTGAAGGCAAACCAGCAGCGCAATCATAATTAAAGGCGAGTCCATCGCCCAGTTGAGACTGACATAAAAAACGAGCCAGCTAATTGCTGGCTCGTTTTCGTTTGTGTGATGTATAACCTTAATCTATCCGATACATTTGTTGGTTTTACTTCTCGTAAACCACATCCCCTCGTAACACCGTCATCAACACTTGAGTCTTGGCGATGCCTCTTGCTGACAAGGTGGTGATGTCTTTATCAAGAATGGCGAAGTCAGCCGATTTTCCAACTTCAATAGAACCTGTTACGTCTTCAATTCCTAGGCTCTTGGCTGCGTTGAGTGTGTAAGCGTCGATGGCTGTGTAGATATCGGTTAGGCCTGTTTTGCCCATGATTAAGCTGTTCGCGATGCCAACTAAAGGGTTGATGTCGTGCACGTTCCAGTCACTGCTTAGGGTGATATTGGCGTCGGTTTTGAGTATCGCGTCGAGGTTCATCATGGCTTTGGCTCGTCGAGCGCCTAGGAAAGCTTCCGCCCACTGGTGCTGATGCCTTGCAATGTAATCAGATCCTACTTGGAAATCCGCCGACACATTAAGCTGCTTGAAGCGGGGAACATCCTCATCATTGATCAATTCAACGTGGGTTAACGTGTATGGTTTTTGCGAGCCTTGTTGACGCACGCTTTCGATTGCATCAAGGGATTCACGAACGGCACCGTCACCAATTGCATGAATGTGTGCACTAAAACCAATTTTATCGAGTGCGCTGAGCCACTCTTTCATCTGTGCTGGTGGAATGTAGTTTAAGCCGTTCGGCGACTGTGGCAAGTAAGTCTCTAAGTAGGGTGCGAGTGTTTTTGCTGTGCCATTAATGAAGATACCATCGCTGTACATTTTTACCTGATCGACCAGTAGCAGACGGCTTTTGTTATCGGAATACATCTTCTCGAATACCTCGAGCTGAGACGGGATCGCCATTGATGGGTAAACCCAAGGACGTAACGATACGCGCGCAGTTAAATCTTGGTTTTGCTCCGCTTCTAGCCAAACATCATACCAACCTCGCTTCCAATACATCCGACCGTCCCCAATGGTGGTAATGCCATGTGCTGCGGCTTCCTCAAGCCCGAACATTAAGCCTTGGTAGCTCTGTTCAAACAACTCGCTTTGACTGTTCCACGCCATCTCCATGACTTGATCGCCAGCGTTATCCAATAAGATGCCGTTAAGCTTTCCGCTATCAGGATCTTTTAGATATGCACCGCCTTGTGGGTCTGGAGATTGTTGGCTGATTCGTGCGATTTTCAGTGCTTTAGAGTTGACCCACATCGAGTGTGAGGTTTGCTCCATGATGACTACGGGGCGGTTTGGGAAGACACTGTCGATGATCTCTAGTGGTGTGTATTCAGAATCGCTGTCGAGAGTCGGTTCCAAAGAAAAACCATAACCCATTAGCCAACCTCTGCCATCGGTATCAGCATTGATCTTACACGCTTCTAGGTAGGGGATTTGTTCTTCTAATGTGGCTTCAGAATCCAGTTCACAATTACCACCCAGCTCTGAGGCGGCTTCGAAAACATGGTTATGATTATCAATGAAGCCCGGAAGAACAAAGGCATTGTCTAAGTCGATGACATCGGTATTCTGCCCTTGAAAAGTTTTCGCTTGCGAGCGTTCACCAATGAAGATGATCTTGCCTTTATGGGTAACGATCGAGTCAGATTCACGATGCCCGTAGATATCGGCATTAGTAAAGATTTGATCAGCGGTTTGGCTATTAGTTGCGGCTTGGCTTTGGGCCGTTGTTTTCTCTTGTACAACGATGTTGTCTTGTCCAAGTACGGGCGAAACAGCGCCTAAACTGGCGAGTAAAGCGATCCATGTAGTGCGTGGCAAAGTGAGCTTGTTGTTCATTCTTATGTATTCCATGTTCCACTGTTTAATAAGTATAGAAAGCGAGTGGCCAGTGTGAAACTCTACATGAATGACAAATAAAAACTGCGTTTAATCAACAAGCTGTCGTTTGAATGAGCTTTTAATTACGACTCTGCCTTAGGCTTTTACGCAGATCTTTTTTGTATTCGTCATAAGAGTTATAGCCATAGAGTTTCCAAGTGTGATCACCCTTAATGTTGTGGTTGTAGGTGATCTCTCCGATCCACTGCTGACGTGTGGCAAGAATCATAGCGCGGATTTTTAATAATAAAGTGTCCATAGTTGCTCTCCTGGTTGAGTTCACCTGCAGTATATTTAGCGGTGACCACCGGATGAGTATCGTTAGCGCAATGTTCAATACTTTTCAGTCAATGTGCTCATTTGAATGGTTTGATGCGTATACTTTCAATATTAAAAAGTCACTGAGCATCGCAATGAAGGGTTACTTGGAAAAGGTGCCACAACGAATTGGCACATCATGGCGCTATAAGAAAATTGTCGAGAACAGTAAAAGCTACGGTTGGCATAGACATGAAGAGTACGAGATAGCGATACATCGTCACTTTTCTGGACATAGCTTTATCGGCCATCACCAAAGCGATGTGTTTCACAATCACATGATTTTGGTTGGCCCAGATTTGCCACATGCTATCTACTCAGAAGAGAGTGCAGACGACTCGCGAATATGTGAAACCCACGTGGTTTGGTTTCGCAAAGATTGGATAGAGCAATTAATCGCGTGCTGCCGCGAGCTAGAACCGCTGCGTGCTTTGTTGGAAGATTCAAAAAAAGGGCTGCAGTTTTCGCCTGTTACCGCAGAAAAAGCGACGGGACTGTTGAATAAGGTGATGGACCAGTCACCACATCAGCAACTGCTGACCTTGTTCTCTCTGTTTGCGCTGTTGCTTGAGGATCAAGAAGTGGTGCAGTTGATAAACCCTGTCTTCAATTCGGATGATGAAGATGAGGTCAGCGATAAGTTGGACAAGGTTGAAGCCTTCTTGGTGAACAACTTTATTCGAGATATCTCAGTTAACGACTTAGCCAAGCATCTCTATATCAGTGAGAGCAGTGTTAGGCGGCTTTTTCAAAAGCACTATAATGAGAGTTTTAGTCAGCGGTTAAAGAAAATTAGGCTCAATGTGGCATGTGATTTGTTGCTCAATACATCACTACCTATTAGCTTGATTCTAGAGAAGGTGGGTTACGACAACCAAGCTAACTTCAATCGCCAGTTTAAATTCTATAAGCAGGTCACACCGACTCAATATCGCGCGGCAATGAAGCATCACTGATTCATTCACCAACGAAACAATTCCCATAAGCTTCTGAATAATTTACTGTTATATGAACTTTAAAAATGGATTTACGTATTACCAAGGATGTAAGTTAGGGCTCTCACATGACTTACTCGAATTACTATGAAAACAAGTCGAGGTTAGGATGAAGAAAATATTATTGCTGCTGAGTGTCATTCTGTTGGGTGGATGCGTGGGCATGCCTGAAACAGTCAAGCCCGTTCAACAGTTTGAATTGGATAGATACTTAGGCAAATGGTACGAGGTGGCTCGTTTGGACCATTCGTTTGAGCGTGGCCTCAATAGCATCAGTGCTGAATACAGCCTGCGTGATGATGGTGGCGTGAAGGTGATTAACCGCGGCTATTCAGATGAAGATGGCGAATGGAATGAAGCGGAAGGTAAGGCGTATTTTGTCGAAGGCAGCGATCAGGGCTATCTGAAAGTGTCGTTCTTTGGTCCATTCTATGGCGCTTATGTGGTGTTCGAGTTGGATAAAGAGAACTACCAATACGCGTTTGTTTCTGGCCCAGATACCGATTACCTATGGCTGCTTTCTCGAACCCCAGAAGTCTCATCTGAGGTTATGGAGAAGTTCAAAGCGATGTCGAAAGAGCGTGGCTTCAACACCGATGAATTGATTTACGTCGAGCACTCAAAATAACGGTATGTAGCGGTTTCTTGGTCTTTACGTAACTTTACGCAAAGACCATGTTAAGTGTAATGATAATGAGTCAAAATAACATCTAGGTCAGAGACATAGAGCGGTCATTATGAATAAATCATTATCGAAACAGACGGTTATTTTCCATTGGCTTACCGGCATTTTGTTTATCGCTGTGTTTGTTATTGGACTTCAATTCGAAGGCATGCCTCGAGGTCCCGAAAAAGGCGAGTTAATGGGGCTGCACAAATCATTAGGTTTGATTGTTTTGGTTGTCGCACTTTCACGTTTTGTATGGCGTTTGAAAGAAGGGGCAATTGAGAGTGTGGCTGTATTAACAAGAGCACAAGAAATTGCCGCGAAAGGCGTTCATCATTTCTTGTTATTAGTGACGTTAGCGATGCCAATCTCTGGTGCCGTGATGAGTGTTGCTGGTGGACGTGCATTAGAGCTATTCGGCATAGAGTTGATTGCTGCAGGTGAGAAAACGGAGTGGTTGCAGTCTGCGGCTTCTTTCGTTCACGTTAATGCGGTGAACTTGATTATGGTGGCGTTTGCTCTGCATGTTTTGGGTGCATTGAAACACCAATTAGTCGACAAAGATGGCACACTGAGCCGCATGTTTGGTCGTTCATCGTCTGTTAGTAAATAGCAAAATCAGACATCAAGATTATCTCTTATTTAACGAATCTAATTTTGGTCTTGGTTGAAAGGTGAATATAAAAACACTCGGCATATACCGAGTGTTTTTTTGTTTGTGCTACCTATAAATCATACGCACTAAGCTTGCTTGCGAACCTGCAACACGCTCAGTACTGATAGCGAAAGGAAGAACGCAGGATCGCTCCAACCAAAGCCAACAAATATACCCGTGAAAGCGGCATACAAAGTGATAATGGCACCCAGCATATTGGTGACAACCAAGCCTTGGATGAGTTTCTTAGCACTGATTCCCGCTTCAATATCTCGCAGTAACCATGTTATCGCTGCAATACCACCAAGGAAGATACTGGTGTGTTGAGAGAGAAAGTAAGCGTACTTATCATTAATTTCCACGCCGTACATAGGCCACATGACCGTTGGTAGGAAAAACAACGCGAAGGCAAATCCTGCGTAAATGATGCCGTGTAGGCTTAAAAACGTTTTATTGTTCATCTGTTATCTCTCTATCTCGTGTCTTTCGCTAGCTCTTTATTCATTCCATTAGCCGTTGATTGGGCCTTTGTTAATGGTAGTTAATGGCTGGTTCACGTCAAAAATCACGCCGCGTACTTCTTCTACGCCCATCTCTTTTAAGCGAGCGGCATGCATGGCTAAGTAAGCCTCAGCGCTAAGTTGATCTTCAAAAAGGTAGACACCACCGCCCAGTTTCTCGGCTTGGTTTTCTGTCCAGATTTTCCAGATCATGCCCGGTTCGTTGTTGATGGACTTGGCTAGGTCAACGAGTGCGTTCGACATCTCTTCACCGAAAGGGCCGTTAAATTCAAAATCAACTTGTAGTAGTTTCATGGTGTTTCTCCGTTTAACAAATTTCGTTTAACAAAATCCGCTTAAAAATAGGTGTGTAAGACAAACAAGCCATTCTCGTTTGTTGTTGAGATTTATATTGCCTGTTGAAATAGATATTACCTGTAAAAAACAGACAGAAAAGTTCATAATATTGCCATTAACTGTCAGGATTTTAGACCGATGAGATTGAAGACCACCCTAGACCAATGGCAAACCCTCTATGAGATAGACCGCGCTGGCAGCATTCAGGCGGCGGCACTGCAATTGAATAAGAGCCACACCACGCTGATTTATGCGTTGAGAAAACTGGAAGATCAATTGGGCGTGTCTTTGGTTCAGGTTGAAGGCCGTAGGGCAGTGTTATCGGAAGATGGCAAAGCCTTATTGCGTAGAGCGAGCAGCATGCTGGAACAAGCTCGGGAATTGGAGTTGATCAGTGAGCAGTTAGCAAAGGGTGTGGAGTCAGAAATTGTGGTCGCCGTTGACCATTTGTGCTGCCTTGAGCGCCTTTATAAACCGATGGCTGCGTTTATGGCAGAGAACAACACCACCTCAATTCAAGTGGTAGAAACATCCTTGTCGAAGACCACTGAAATGGTCACTCAAGAACGAGCCGATGTTGCCATCATTAATTTGCCAATTACCAATTACTCGGCTGAAGCTTTTGGGTTTACTAAGATGGAGCCCGTTGTAGCAAGTTCGCACTCTTTAGCTAACGTGTCATCCATATCGCTCAATCAACTGTCGTCGTTGCCACAAATAGTGGTGAGAGATTTAGGCTCGGTTGAAAAGTTGGGAGAGAAGAAGGATGTGGGTTGGTTGAAGTCGAGTCAGCGTATTACGGTTGATAATTTCGACCATGCCTTTGGTGCGGTAGAGCAGGGTGCAGGGTATTGCAGGCTACCTAAACATATTGTTGATAGCCGAGGAAGTAACAAGCTCACTGTGTTAAATGTAGAAAATGGCAGTGGCTATCACGTGCCGCTGCATCTGACTCTGCCGAAAGGTGCGAAGACAGGCCCAGCCGCAAAGCGTTTTTATGAACTGCTTCTTGAATCAGCCCAGAACGCGGACTAAGTGCTATGAGACATTTAGTTATGAGATAGTTAGCTATGAGCTATTAACGAGGCAGGTTACCGTTCAAGAATAGTGCGACACATTCACGAGTGTAGTGAAGCCTTTCTTCTTCAGATTCTCCGCTATCGTGGCCGAAGAATGACCAATACGCCGACTTGCCATGAAACATCAGCAGCAGTTGGCGCGCCGCTATGATTGGCGAGCTTGTAGAAGAGAGCGTTAAGTCGCCAGACTCTATCTTAGTCTGCAAGTAATCGGCGAGTAACTTAGTGGTCTTCTGTGGCCCCGTTTCTAAATAAATAGAGGCAATTTCTGGATGCGTGTTGGATTGACTCACCGCGTTCTGAAAGGTTTGTCGAGATTGCTCATCAAGTAACAAATCCTGAAACTTCACACCAAATTTCACCAACTCATCACCCACCGCCGCATTCATATCAAAGGCAGCAGGGCTAAGTTCGCGCTCTGCACACTTGGTTTGCATGCAGGTTTCGAAAAGTTCGTCTTTGTTTTTAAAGTGAGAGTAGACCGTTTGCTTGGAAACGTTCGCCGCTTTGGCTATCTGATCCATATTGATTTTGAAGCCATGCTCAGAGAAAAGCTGGCTTGCTGCGGTTAAGATCTGCGATCTCTTCTGTTCACTCTTGATGATTTTAGTCACGTGCTGCTTCTCGTTACTTACTTGGTACTTAGTGTTGCTCAGCTTAATACACTTGGTTCTGCGCTAAGCATTATGCTTTTTGTGATGGTTTTATCAATCATTAACGATGAAACTTATCTTTAACACAACCAAACTAGACAGTCTAGTTTGGTTTGGTTAGTCTAAAAAAAGAACATGATTGAGTACTGCATAGGAACAGTGAGTATGTATAAATTGATGAAGGGAAGTGCGGTGGCGTTGTCTCTATCGGCTTTTCTTGTTGGATGTGGCGAAAAGGAACAAGCCCAAGATTCGGTTGATTCAGCCAATCAAACGGCTTCGAGCGTCCAAACCATTTTAACTGTAGAAACGATGGCCCTAGCGCTGTCTTCCTCTTATGCCGTGCAGCGTGAGTATGTTGGTGTGGTTAAGGCGGGTCAGCAAGCCAATTTAGGTTTCGAACTGGCGGGTAAAGTGAATGAGATTCTAGTTGATGTCGGTGATACAGTAACCGAAGATCAGCCCCTGATTCGATTAGACACTCAACTGTTACAGACTGAATCGAGCCAACTAAAAGCGCAAGCCGAAGAAGTGAAAGCTCAACTGAGCCTTGTTGCTGCGAACTTGAAACGTCAACGTTCACTAAAAGCAAAAGGCTTCAGTGCCGAAGCGGAAATTGATTCGCTAACCAGTGAACAACGTGTGTTACAAGCTAACTTACTGCGCATTGATGCCTCGGTAAAAGGCAACGATCTCAAACTAGTAAAATCGACAATTCTTGCGCCGTATTCGGGCACCATCGCAACGCGTTTTGTATCGCTCGGCGATGTGGTCAATGTCGGTAATCCAACGCTTACTCTATTGGCATCGGAAGGCAAAGAAGCCTTTATCGGTATTCCTGCCCACCAGATGACAAAGGTAACCTCACTCTCTTCGCCAAGCATTCGTGTTGGGCGAGATGATTATGCAGTGACGCTGCTAAATCCGGGTGCTATGGTTGACACGCAATCTCGCAGTGTTGGCTTACGTTATCTTTTCCCTGAGCAAGCAACTGTTTTAGAAGGTCAACTTGCTTACCTTAAGTTTGACGAGCAAATCGACGACCAAGGTTATTGGGTGCCATTAACGGGTTTGATTGATGGTTTACGCGGTGTGTGGAACATTTTCGTAGTCGGTGAAGACAATAAGGTCGAGCGCCGCAGTGTTCAAGTGTTGTTTGCCAACAATCAACAAGCGTACGTGAGTGGTGCAATCGAGGACGGCGAACAGGTGATCGCGAGTGGTTTACATCGCTTGGTTCCCGGTCAAACCGTGAAGCCAGCCAGCGTTACTGCTGAATAGGAAATAGTATGAAAATCATAGAGACTATTTCCAATACTCGACTGCTCATCTTGATGACAGCGTTGCTGATGGTGAGTGGTATTTCTGCGTTTATGACGCTGCCACGCGCAGAAGACCCTGTCATCATCAACCGTTATGCAAACATCATAACCAGCTTTCCCGGTGCCAGTGCCGAACGTGTAGAAACCTTAGTCACTGAGGTGATTGAGAACAAGTTACGTGAGCTGAGTGAAGTTAAACTGGTGAGCTCAACTTCAAGGCCGAGCGTGTCGATTGTTACGCTTGAGCTTAATGACACCATCACCGAGCCTGAACCGGTTTGGTCACAAGCGCGCGACAAACTGTCTGATATCGAATCCATTTTACCTGCGGGTGCGCATTCTCCCGATCTCGACAGCGACCATACCTACGCATTTACAACCATTGCTTCTCTGACTTGGTCTGGTGCAGGCGAGCCAGACCGATTAACACTCGGGCGCTATGCCAAAGAACTGGCTAAGCGATTACGAACTTTGTCGGGTACTGAATTCGTTGACGAATATGGGATGCCACAAGAAGAAATCCAGATAAGTCTACGAACGGCTGATGCGGCAGCGCTTGGGCGTTCGAGTGCTAATATCGCCGAATCTTTAGAAGGCGCAGATGCTAAGAACTCGGCGGGTGAATTGGTCAGTGCTTATTCTCGTTTTGGTTTAGAGATTGAATCGGAACTTGATTCGATTGAACGTATTAAACAAGTCCCAATCGCGACTGACAGCAATGGTCATATCATCCGCATGGAAGACATTGCATCGGTGAGGCGTGGCGAGAAAACCCCACAAGACCAGATTGCCATTATTGATGGTGAACCGGGTGTGATTGTCGCCGCAAGAATGCATCCTGATCTCCGAGTCGATAACTGGACGTCGCGAGCAAATGCTCTGATTGAGAAGTTTCAACAAGAACTGCCAAGCAATATCGATGTCACCGTGTTGTTCAATCAGCAAGGCTATACCGAAACTCGTTTAGACGATTTAGGCAAGAGCTTGATGACCGGTTTTGGCTTGATCTTGATTGTTCTGTTCGTGACCTTAGGTGTGCGCGCCGCAATATTGGTGGCGATTTCTCTGCCACTGACTTCACTTCTTACGCTGTCGATCATGAAGATGACCGGTGTGCCAATAAACCAGATGTCGGTGACGGGCTTAATTGTTGCACTCGGGATCATGGTGGATAACGCGGTGGTGATGGTTGATACCATTCAGGCATATCGCTTGAAAGGGCAACAGCGAGCGGAAGCGACCATGAATGCGTTGAAACATTTATGGGTGCCGTTACTGGGCTCAACATTAACCACGGTATTGGCGTTTGCACCGATTATTCTAATGCCGGGTGCATCGGGTGAGTTTGTCGGTGGTATTGCGATTACTGTGTCGTTCTCATTGATCGGTTCTTATGTAATTTCGCATACCTTGATTGCAGGTTTAGCGACCAAGCTACTGCCGAAACAACTCAGTGATGTCGATAAGAAAGGGCAGCACCGTTGGTACATGACGGGCTTAAGAATCCCCGCTTTAACACGTTGGTTTTCGTCTTCTGTTCGCTTTGGTGTCACGCATCCAATCATCACTATTGCTTTGGTTTTGTTGGTTCCGTTTACTGGCTACTGGAGTATGTCCCAGCTGACTGAGCAGTTCTTCCCGCCATCAGATAGAGACATGTTTGAGATTCAGGTATACATGCCGCCTCAAGCTAGCATTTATGCGACGAAAAATACCTCTGAAAAAATAGACGACATCATTCATCGCTATCCAGAAGTGGAGCGTATTGATTGGCTAGTGGGCGCTAACTTCCCATCTTTCTATTACAACTTGCAGGCAAGGCAAAATAATGCGCCTTACTTCTCTCAAGCTATGGTCAAAACAGAGAACTTTGACCAAGCCAATGCGCTGATTCCTGAGTTGCAAAAGGTGTTAGATAACGAGGTGCCGGAAGCACAAATCTTGGTACGGAAGCTTAATCAAGGGCCTCCATTTACTGCGCCCGTTGAGCTGCGTGTTTATGGTGAAAACCTCGATACATTAAAAGCGATTGGTGAAGATGTTCGACTGATTCTGGCAGGTGTTCCTCATGTGACTCACACACGAGAAACATTGCAACCAGGTACGCCTAAGGTGTGGTTGAAGGTCGATGAAGACACGGCAAAACTCAACGGTATATCACTGAATCAGTTTGCTGGTATGCTGCAAACTACGCTAACTGGTCGTGAAAGTGGCTCAGTGATTGAGGGCAGTGAATCGGTGCCGATTCGTGTTCGTGTCGCAGATGATGCGCGTGAAAATCTAGCGCACTTAAGCAATATTCGTTTGCCGATCAGTTCTGATGTTTACTCAACGGGGATTAACGTTTCGACTCTGGCAGAGCTTGAACTGACGACCAGTCGCGGCGCGATTACTCGTCGTAACGGGCAACGAGTGAATACTATTGAAGGTTACATTGAAGCGGGTGTTTTACCTCAAACCGTGCTTAATGAATTCCAGAAACGCTTAGAAAGCTATGAGATGCCATCGGGTTATACGATTGGTTTTGGTGGTGAATCCGCTGAGCGTGACAATTCAGTCAACAGCCTTATCTCGAATGTCGCCGTTGTGGTGGTATTGATGGTGTTGGTGGTGGTGATGTCGTTCAACTCGTTCCGAATGAGTAGCATCATCTTCATGGTTGCGGGATTGGCTGGTGGTCTAGGGTTACTGTCGGTGTGGATCTTCGGTTATCCATTTGGTTTTACGGTGATCATCGCCATGCTCGGGATTGCGGGCTTAGCGATTAACGCTGCCATCGTGATTCTGACGGAATTGAAACTCGATGAACAAGCTTCATCAGGCAATGTGGATGCGGTAGTTGAGGCGGTGATGTCGTGTACGCGTCATATCAGCTCAACCACGATTACGACGGTTGGGGGCTTTATGCCCTTGATCATCGCTGGTGGTGGCTTTTGGCCTCCGTTCGCGGTCGCGATTGTTGGCGGAACCGTGTTAACCACGCTTATTTCTTTCTACTTTGTGCCTGTGGTTTATCACTTAATGACTAAAAATCAGAGCAAGAAAGTCGTCACAGCAACAGCATAATCCCTCTCTTAATGACTATTACTCCTCTCTTTTGAGGGGAGTAATACCCACTTGAAACAGATCAAAATACTCATCAAATCGGCTTTTTAGGTCGATCTTTGCCATTAATTCTCGACACCTAACTGGCATTATTATCAATGAAAAGCAGTGTGTTATTCGAGTGGTTAATGAGTTGCTGGTCAGAGTAATATCTTTTCTAAATACCATTAAAATTCTATGTGAATTCATAAATTTGATAATCGTCACACTTTGTTTAATTCGCTATTTCTAATGTACTCAAACATCACTTCGCTTCGTCATTGTTGGTCGCTAGTTTCTAAGATTCTTACTCATCCCTTATCAGTGTTGGTTTTACGCGTGTAGCACGCCTATGTCGTGCGGCTGATTTTCTATCTATTTCCCATGTTTCACTTTCATAACTGGAAGGTTAGTTTCCAAGTTTGTTTGGTGAGCTTTCAATTTCGACTCCTCATAATGCGCCAAATGTAACAATGTGTTTCAAAGTGTAACAATTAAGTCATATTTTTTGTGTGGTTTTAACCGTGCGGCAATGTTTCGGCTACGCTGTGCTGTCGTTTTAATTTGGCAGTTTTAACTATGCAGAGATGGGTTTAATTCCGTTTCGCTTTGAGATGCGTCGTTTCACATGCTCAACACATAAATATTCTAATGACCATGACAACCAGTACTCGGGCGTTCGTTCTGAGGCTGGATAACCATCGAGAAAGTTAATGGAAGCTTCAAGATATAAACGCATTTTATCGAGAGCAAATCTGTCGAGGATTGGTTTGGTGGGAACCGTCCTGATGCTCGAAGGATGTAACTCCGCATTGCTCGACCCAAAAGGTAGCGTTGGCGTTCAGGAAAAGGAGCTGATTATCACGGCTTTGTTGCTGATGCTAATAGTCGTCATCCCCGTGATTCTGATGACCATCTACTTTGCTTATAGATACCGCGAAAGTAATACCACAGAAGAGTATGCACCTGACTGGGCGCACTCAACCAAGATCGAAGTGGTGGTATGGACGATTCCAATCATCATCATCGCGATTCTTGCCACCATCACTTGGCGAACAACACATGAACTAGAGCCTTCAAAGCCTCTGGAAAGTGATGTGCAACCTATGGTGATCGAAGTGGTCTCTCTGGACTGGAAGTGGCTGTTCATCTATCCGGAGCAAAACATTGCGACGGTTAACTATGTTGCGTTCCCGAAAGATGTTCCGGTGACGTTTAAGCTAACTTCAGACAACATCATGAACGCGTTCTTTATCCCGCGTCTTGGTTCGCAGATCTATGCGATGCCGGGAATGGTGACCAAGCTGAACTTGATTGCTAACCATGAAGGTGACTTCAAAGGTTTTGCATCGAACTACAGTGGTAAAGGGTTCTCGCAGATGAAATTCACTGCATCAGCCATGCCTGATCAAGTGGCATTTCTAAACTGGGTGGAAAAAGTGAAAGCAAGCCCTGACCGCATTGAAGATTGGGAGCAGTTCCGTTCATTGGCTGCGCCAAGTGTGGCTGAACCCGTCACTCTGTTCTCCAGTATCCCACCATTTTTATTCACCGATGTCGTGACCCAGCACCCTGGTTCAATGAACTGTTTGCCGGAAACCCAAGGATAATCGTCATGTTTGGAAGATTAACTCTAGACTCAATTCCCTACCACGAACCCATTATTTTGGTCACGTTAACCATGATCGCTCTAGTGGGCAGTTTAGTGGTGTATGCGGTAACCAAAGCCGGTAAGTGGCAATACCTTTGGAATGAATGGTTTACTTCTGTAGACCACAAAAAATTGGGCTTCATGTACATTGCTGTAGCAATGGTGATGTTAGTTCGTGGCTTTGCCGATGCGGTCATGATGCGTAGTCAGCAATTGCTTTCTGCTGCCGGTGAAACGGGCTATTTACCGCCACATCACTACGACCAGATCTTCACGGCTCACGGCGTGATCATGATTTTCTTCGTAGCGATGCCTTTGGTTATCGGTTTGATGAACATCATCGTGCCGCTGCAAATCGGTGCTCGTGATGTTGCATTCCCTTATCTGAATAACCTGAGCTTCTGGCTGTTTGTTGTGGGTATTATCCTCACCAACATGTCGCTGGGCTTGGGTGAATTTGGCCGTACGGGTTGGTTGGCGTATCCGCCGCTTTCCGGCATTGAGGCAAGCCCTGGAGTGGGTGTCGATTACTGGATATGGGCGCTGCAAATATCTGGTGTGGGTACCACATTAACGGGTGTGAACTTCTTCGCGACTATTTTGCGCATGCGTACTCCGTCTATGCCAATGATGAAGATGCCAGTATTCACGTGGGCGTCTCTGTGTGCCAACATCCTGATCATCATCTCTTTCCCAATCCTGACGGTGACCATCGCGTTACTGACTTTGGATAGATACATCGGCACGCACTTCTTCACCAATGACCTTGGTGGCAACGTGATGATGTATGTGAATCTGATTTGGGCATGGGGACACCCTGAGGTGTACATCCTAATCTTGCCTATCTTCGGTGTGTTTTCTGAAGTGACTGCAACCTTCTCTCGCAAAAAACTGTTTGGTTATACCTCGCTGGTATGGGCGACGGTGGCTATCACTATCCTTGCGTTTGTGGTTTGGCTGCATCACTTCTTTACCATGGGTTCAGGCGCCAATGTGAATGCCTTCTTCGGCATCGCAACCATGATTATCTCTATCCCGACCGGGGTTAAGATTTTCAACTGGTTGTTCACTATGTACAAAGGTCGCATCCGTTTCACAACGCCTATGCTGTGGACAGTTGGCTTCCTTATCACCTTCACCGTTGGTGGTATGACGGGCGTGTTAATGGCGGTACCGGGCGCAGATTTCATTCTGCATAACTCAGTATTCCTGATTGCGCACTTCCACAACGTAATCATCGGTGGCGTAGTATTCGGTTGTTTTGCTGCGATTGGTTACTGGTTCCCGAAAGCGACCGGTTTCACTCTTAACGAGCTTTGGGGTAAACGCGCATTCTACTGCTGGATCATCGGTTTCTTGATGGCGTTCTTACCGCTTTACGCTCTGGGCTTTATGGGCATGACGCGTCGTTTGAGCCAAGACATCAACCCTGAGTTCTTCCCTCTACTGGCGGTTGCAGCTGCAGGTACAGGCGTAATTGCGATGGGTGTTGTTTGTCAGTTCGTTCAAATTTACGTGAGTGTTCGTGACCGAGACCAAAACCGAGATCTAACGGGTGACCCGTGGGGCGGACGTACCTTTGAATGGGCAACGTCTTCACCACCGCCGTTCTACAACTTTGCAAAACTGCCTAAGGGCGATGAGCTAGATGCATTCTGGTATCAAAAGCAAAGTGGTGAGTTTGACCCAACTCAGGAAGAAGAATACGAACGTATTCATATGCCGAAGAACACACCGACAGGCATTTATGTATCGGCATGGGCGTTGGCATTTGGCTTCGCAATGATTTGGTACATCTGGTGGTTAGCAGCAGCAAGCTTGGTAGGTATCGTGGTGACGTGTATTCAACACAGCTACAACGACGATGTGGACTACTACGTTGAAGTTGAAGAGATCAAAGCGATTGAAGCGGCTCGACGTGCACAGCTTGAAGAAGCTAAGAAACAGTCAGTGAAAGGCGACAACTCTGGTCGTGGTAGCAGCGCTGACGGTGACAGTGATAACAACGAAAACAAAGATGATTTGGAGACGACGTATGCAAGCTAATACTCCGTCACACACTTATGATCTTGCACACTCGCATGATCATCACCACGAAGCTGCGGGCAACAAGTTGTTCGGCTTCTGGGTTTACTTGATGAGTGACTGTGTCCTGTTTGCCACGCTTTTCGCGACTTATGCCGTGCTTGAGAGTGGATCAATCGCAGGCCCTACAGGCAAAGACATCTTTGAACTGCCATTTGTGTTTGTCGAAACCATGATGCTGCTGTTCAGTAGTATCACCTTTGGCTTTGGCATGATTGCAATGAAGCGAAAAGATGTTTTAGGACTGAAGCGATGGATCAAAGTGACTTTCTTATTGGGCTTAGCCTTTATCTGTATGGAAGTGTATGAGTTCCATCACTTGATTGCAGAAGGCTATGGTCCTCAAGAGAGTGCGTTTCTTTCTGCGTTCTTTACCTTGGTTGGTACACACGGTTTGCACGTAACGTTCGGCCTTATCTGGATGGCAGTGGCTTATCACCAGCTTTCAACCAAAGGCTTGAACGACAACATGTCGATGCGTTTCCAGTGCTTGAGCTTGTTCTGGCACTTCCTTGATATTGTTTGGATTTGTGTATTTACCATCGTGTACTTAATGGGGGTGATGTAATGGAACAGCATCTAGATAGCGGTGCAACGGATTACGTGAAAGGCTTTATTGCGTCACTAATTCTAACCATTATTCCGTTCTACATTGTGTGGGCACATGCGCTGCCAAGCACTGAAACTTACGTGATCTTGTTCGGTTGTGCGTTGGTACAGATCTTTGTGCACTTTAAGTACTTCTTGCACATGGAAGCGAAATCGTCCGATGGACGTTGGAACTTGGTGTCATTGATGTTTACCGCCATTGTTGTATTGATCCTTATCGCTGGCTCGGTATGGATCATCTACAACATGAACGTCAACATGAAGTTGTAGGCTAGGGTATGCTGAAAAGTTATTTGTCTATCACCAAACCGGGCATCATTTTCGGCAACCTGATTTCTGTTGCGGCGGGGTTCTTCCTCGCCGCAAAAACAGAACCAGCCAGTGCGATGTTGTTACTGACGACATTAGCGGGTGTAGGGCTTGTGATTGCATCAGGTTGTGTGGTGAACAACATCTTTGACCGAGATATCGACCAGAAAATGAAACGAACCCAGAACCGTGAATTGGTTCAGGGCAACATCAACACAGACGTGGCATTTATCTATGCATTGGTCATGTTGTTGGCAGGCACGGCGTTGCTGTTTCAATTCGTTAATCCGATGTCTGCGGTGGTGGTGTTGCTTGGCTATGTGTTTTACGTCTTTTTCTACACCATGTGGTACAAGCGTAATTCGGTTTACGGCACCTTAGTGGGAAGCATCTCTGGCGCGGTTCCTCCATTGGTTGGCTACCTTGGCGTGACTAACTACCTGAGCTTAGAAGCCGTTCTATTGTTCATCATGTTCTGTTTATGGCAGATGCCACACTCGTATGCGATTGCGATGTTCCGCATTCAAGACTACCGCGATGCAGGTATACCTGTGTTACCGGTCAAAGAGGGTGTCGACAAAGCACATCAGCACATGAAAGCGTATGTTGTCGCGTTTGGCGCGGTTGCTCTGGGACTATTTTTGCTCGGAGAAGCGGGTTACGAATACCTAGCGGTGTCGGCGGCTGTTTGTTTTATGTGGACCAAAGTGACATTCCGCAAGGTCGATTGCCTCAACTACATTCAGTGGTCAAAGACTGTCTTCAAGGTCTCTCTTCTGGTGGTGATGAGCATCAGCGGCGTACTTGGACTGGAACTGATTCCGTTGCCTACGCTTTTTTGATTTAGTTTTGTCGTTGAACCTTCAATGTTTTGAAATCCGAGCGTTCGACGACCTTTTATCTGTTCCGCTTTAAGCTATTGCTCTTCAAAAATATCACCAAGCCAATCTTCAAGCTGTTCTCGTTTATCTTGTGGGCCGTTGATGATCACTAAGCCGTTTAGTATCGCGTGATCCCAAGAGATGGTGCCAGTTGCTAGCGCATCGAACACATCGAGTTCCGTAATCAGTAATAGATCTTCCTCGGTAGGCAAAGTATCTCTGCCTGACACATCGACACCCTTCTCAAACTTCACTTGGCTGTAATGACCTTTAATTGCTTCGAATAAATTGAACTCAATTTTGCTTGGGTGGGGTTTCGCAAGCGCAGCTTTGATGGCAAAGAGTCGAAAGTGATCTGGCTTATTGAGGTTGTTGAATTCATTGTCTTGTCTGGCTGTGATGACGTTGCCAAACACCTCGAGTGAACCGGGCTCTGTCACCAAACTAAATCCGGTATCTTGGTGAAGACCACAGGCAAACGTGAGTGAAGAGGAGAGTGAAAGAATCAAAGCAAATCGTTTTAACATAATGGTTATCGAGACCTGTAAAAGGATTAAGAATCTGACGGCAGAAGCCGAACCTAACGATAAAAAAGGGACCACAAAGGGTCCCTGTATTTGTTTGTCGTCCATGTGAAGCGGTCAGCGAATCGACTGATAGATATTTAGCGAGATTGTTTGCTAAGTAGCTATCGTCGAAGAGCGACCGTTCGAGCTCGCTATTAGCGAACGATGAGCATGATCTCTTCTGGAGTCATTGGCTTATCGAAGTAGCTCATGAATTGACCGAAGCCTTTGATGTCGCCGTTCGAGAACTTGAATGCACCAGACTGTAGGTTGGTACCAATCACTTGTTGAGCGTTTGGACCTGCAATCAAGATTTGGTTCAATACTGCACGAGTGGTGTCGATTTGAACGTCTGCGCCTTTTACTGCTTCTTCGTGTAACTGAGCAATACCGTTACGGATTTCGATAGTGAATGCTTCGTTCGTATCAGAGAAGTTGTACGTTAGCATCATGTTCACGTCTAACGAATTTTCTGCGATAAGCGTTGAAGTCATCATGTCGAAGATCTGCTTGCTTGGTAGCGCAGTAAGAACGTCAACAGAAGCGAAGCTGATCATGTTAGAGAAGTCACGTTTGTTCTCTAGTTCAGCCGCCGCGTTAAGCGCCCAGTTACGCCAGTTGATGTTCACTTGGTCTGCAGCCCATGCTTTGTAAGCTTGTGCTTTCATCTCGCGAGCTTCCATATCTTGCTTGTTTACCGTGATTGGGTAAGAAAGAATTTCTGCTGCAAATGTGTAGTTCTCAGCCTTAATTGCCGCTTGTGCAGTAGTAAGGATGTTGTCGCGACCGCCCATGATCTCTACGAAGGCTTTAGCGCGTTGCTCGTAAGCCATTGGCTCTAGCTGCCATGGATCCGCTTCGAAGAAACCGTTGTAACCTACGTAAATCTGACGCACGGCGTGTGCAACAGTACCGTAGTGTTCACCTAACCAAGGGTGTTCTGCAAGGTGCTTAGGAAGTTTAACTACTTCAACTAGCTCGTCTGGCGTCATACCTTTGTTCATGTAACGGATAGTTTGATCATGAGTGTATTGAATCGCATCACGGTAAGCCGTTAGTACGTCAGCTACTGCTTCTTTACCTTCAACAGGACGACCGTGAGAGTTAATCATGATCTCAGTGTCGAACTTACGCATTACGTCGATGCCCTTGAACCACATTGATGGGTCACGGAATTTAGTACCACGAATGGTGTGAAGGTTAGGGAAGTTCTCACCTTGAAGTACTTCAGCTGCGTGCAGGATTTTTTGATCTGGGAAGTAAACCACTAACTCATCTTTAGTTTCAGATGGCACGTTCTCGATGTGCATTTTTACGCCAGCAATTTCGATTTCGATGTGGCTTTGGCTTGGTACTAGCAGGTTTGGTTCAATGAACGAGATAGCACCTTGCATAAAGCGTGGACCAAGGCCGTCGTTTACTGTGCCGTGCTCGCCTTCTTCTACGTGCTTAGCGCCTGTGTAAGAAGTACGGTGACCAAATAGAGTACCTAGGTTTGAAGACCAGTTAGCAACCGCTGCGGTTAAACCTTCTTCTGCGATGATTTTAACTTCACCAGACGCCACTTCTTCATCAGTAACCCATGCTCGCACACCAGAGATGTGGTCGATGTGGTTGTGAGAATAGATGATGGCTTTAACCGGCTTGTCTGTGATTTGACGGAACTGCTCTTTAACAGACTGAGCCATTTCTACCGACTCGCCTGGATCAACAATGATGATGCCGTCCGTACCTTCGATCATTACTGGTGTATCTAGGCCAAAACCGTAACCTAGGTAAACATTGTCATCCACTTTGATGATTGCTTGGTCCATTTTACGACCATGCTTGGTTAGGATCGGATGAACGTGATCAGATTCTTCTGTGTAAGCCAGAGAGTCGCCCGTTTTCGAAACAACTTGGATGCGCTCGCCTTTGCCCCAGAACATGTTTGATTTGTGTTCGAATAGAACTTCGCTCTTGTAGCGAGCATCAAGGTCAATGTTTTGGTATTGCGCTGCGTTTGCCGTCTGAAGTTCTTGGCCTACTTTGGATGTCGCTTCTACAGTTGGAGTTGCAGATGCAAAACCAGAAGCAAGTAGAGCGCTGGCGATAGCAACAGGAAGCGCCATTTTTTTGAATGTATTAGTCATGGTCGTGACCTTATATTTGGATACAGGAATTGGATTTCTTGAGCCAAATGATAGAGGTGGGGGAGGTTGCTATCTACGCGCTAATAAGATTTCAACTCATCGTTTTTTCGATGATTTGCTCACCAAATAATTGTACTGACGATTTATATTGATCTGAATCAATTAGTAAATGAGCTTGCAACAGATATAAAAATGCCCCGAAATTCGGGGCATTTGTTTGGAAATTAGTAGCAGGCTAATGAGTGGCTGTTATACGAGTGAATAACAGTCACATCATTGAATGCTTAATCGTTTGCCAAGAGCTAATCGTATACCAAGAGCTTAAGCGCTTACCAAGCACCTAAGTATGACTTGTAAGATTGTAGGCGAACCGTTGCTGCGCCGATTACATCAATAAAGCCCCAGAACGGATGTGGCTTCTCAGCAGAAATCCAAGCTGCGCCAGCTGAACCAATTGGGATATTGAAACCTTCTGGTTCGATGATCTCAAGTACGATGGTACGGCCTAAACCGTTACCGTTTCTTACCACGTGTTGACCGACGCTTTGTGGCCCCTGAAGTGGAGAAATACTCGACTCACCCGTACCTGCATTAAAGCTGTGTACTTTTGCTCGGAACACATGCCCTGGGTAGGCATCAACGAAGAACTCTGCGAAGTCTCCTACTTGAACATAGCCGTAAGTTTGGTCTGAAATGCGCATCTCAAGGAATTTTTTGCTGGTGTTGTAGAGGTGCATGTTACCCATGACAGAACCTTCAGCAATATTCACGATCGATACCTGACCATCAAATTCAGCTCTAATGGTTTTCTTCTCTTGCGCCCAATTTACTTTTTGAAGATCGGCTTTTAACGACACAAGTTCAGCGTGCAGCACTCGAAGATCGGATTCGTACTTTTCTACGTCACGCATATTGAAGATTTCAGGTGACGTTTCAGCGCGCTCTAAGTCGCGAGTCATTTGCTTGATCTCTTCTTCTTTCTGAACAATTGAAGATTCGATCTTTGCTTTGTCTGCGGCAGAATCGATGTCGACGAGCGTGTAGATTATGTCGCCTTCTTTAACCATTTGGTTGTGCTCAACAAGTACTTGGTCGATCTGCTGGCCAAAAATTGGTGACATCACCGCGTGTGGTGCTTTGACTGTGGTTGAGTTGGTTAAATCAACGGGTGCCCACAAGCGAGAGATAACCGCTAGTACCGCAAGAATCGTTACACCGCCAATGGCAGCCCATGTATAGTTCTTGAAGTTCTTCTTAAGTGCGCCTGTCGCAAATAGTGACCATACAATTAGGATGTATGGGATCATCATCTCTTTCATTATGCGACCTCTTTTTCTGTAGCGGATGGTGTTGTTGGAGTCTTTTCTTCTGAAGCCTGTTCTTTTGAAGATTGCTCTACTGAAGACGGCTCTGTTACCGGTTGTTCAGGTGATACGTGGACTGCGGCTGTCTCTGTATTGGTCGCATCTTGTTTAGGCTGAACACCACGGCGAATAACATCACTCAGTGATTGACCAATATGTTTCCAGTTCGCCAATGCGATAACCAAGGCGATAACCCAGAATGTTTTGCTGATGAACAGTCCACAAAGTGACAGTGCAAACACGATTTGTACGTGGGCGCTTTTGTGCTCTTTTGCTTTATGCACACCCAGTTCATGCAACTGCCACATGCCGTAAACACCGGCTAATACCACAGCAATTGTCACCGAGAACAAGTAACCTGAGAAGTACTCCATCTGGAAGAAGTTCATCATCATTTCATTGGGATGGTTGTTGAATTGAGACATGTCGATGTCTTTAGAATGGATAGTGCCTAACGGTGCAAGAGCCCATGCGCCAGCAAACATTACCGCCATAAACAGGCAGAATTTAATCAAGACCATCACAACGGCCCAGATCTTCTGGAAAACGATTTTTATAAAGTTCATATCTCAACCTACATCAATAAGAAGAGAGAATTTGCAGCCTAGAAGTCACCTTAAATGACATCTTAAAAAGTAGATGTCTATTATGTGGGTAGATTGGTGCTCATAATAAACAAAAGTAACAGATGATATTTAAAGTGATATTGCTCAGTCTAGACAACCGATTCTCGGTATCAAGAAGCGAATATGCTCCTCTACAAATCAATCTTTATTATTTGTCAGCAGACGTAAATTAGATGGCTATGAGGCGTTCGAATTAATATTCGTGCTTCTTTCAGCTACTGTCTTTATTACGTGTATTACCTCGGCAATCGAGGGGCTCTTCCATGACAATTGACATACCAAAGTAAAACATTTGTCAGCATTCTGTTTTGGCTAATAATTGATTTGTTAGCAGGATAATAGGAAGAGTTTTGACCAGTATCTACCTAGAATTACGATTTGATAATATCGTAATTACGATTAGTAGTTATAACTCTAAATCGGTAGGTCGATTTATTTGAAAAGGCTCATATACAGATAAAAAACATTGTTCATTAACTTGGTTTGGATCATAGAAGTCGATGAAAAGTGCTAAAAAGACTGGCATAAAATATTAAATAAATTAGACCAACCTGTAGGGGGATTTTAATCGATTATTTGAACGGGTTTAATGTAACAGGAGCAATAAAGAATTTCAGGTTCCAATCTGGTGCATATGGCACATACTCAGCTGGATTGGTTGTATTAACATTTGCATCTGGTTTCATTACGTAATATTGAAGTTCTACACCCCAACGAACTGGCATTGGCCCAACCTTAAACATATCGATATAGCCTAATCCGACAGGTACAGTAAATTGGTCGGAACCATCTTTTGTCCAATCAATTTGAATATTAGGTGTCATACCAATTAACGCGGTGTTGCTGACACGATAGTTTAAGAAATACTGGATGTCCGCTTGATTGGTTGAATCAGTAACGCTGTCACTGCCGCCCACGTCCCACCATTGCTGAGCTAAGAAACCAACGTTCCAGCTTTCAATACTGGTTGGGTTACCTGTTTCTTTACCAAGGCGAGCGACCATTGCTGCAGGGCCGACTTGCCACTTGTCTTGCGTTAAACCATCAGTACCTGTTGGCATGATCATCGTTGGACCAACACCCCAAATCCACCCATCATCACGGTTAGGGGCTGCCATTGATAGAAAGACAGTGTCTCCCATACCGTTTGTACGTCCTTCAAAGAAATCACCGTTTTCACGATCGCCTGGTGAACTGTAGTGGTTGGCAACCAAACGGTTCACCAAGTTCCATTCTCCATCCATGATAGGTACAGGCATTACTGGTTGAAAGCTGAAGCGGTTTTGCATCTCATGGTGACCATCTTCTTTTTCTAGAAAGGTATAATCATTTTGAGTAATTAGCATCCATACATCTGACACAGGGTTGGCTGATTTTTTTGCTGCTTCTTGTACTGATAATTGTTCTTGCGCACTTGCTGTTGTTGAAAGTAATGCTGCTGCAGTAATGGCAACAGAAAGGAAGCTCTTTTTAATTTTAAGCATATCTATACTCTTAGTCATAACTTGTTGGGGGTTCACTTCACCTTCACAGTCATGAAGTGTTTATTCGTTGGCGAGAAATATAGAAGATGTGAATAATATGAATCTACGTAATAATTCGTTTTGTAATCATCGCAAATACGATAGCTGATGCTTTTTATTCATTAGTAGCGAGTTTTATAAAAATAAGGGGCTATTTTTTGAACTGATATATTTGTTGGGCTTTAGATAAATAGCGTGTAGATAAAGCGCTCCTCCAATTTCCGACATTAGGCTGAATAAGGGCTGAAGCTTATAACGCTCGATAATTAAGAGGTTTAGTTGAAAGAACCGTGTTTTGTGAAATGCACAATTTTCAGCCTGCGTTGTGAAAAAGACAAAGAGCTTTGCTGAGTAGCTGAAAGCGACTGTGAAACAGTGTCATGAAAAATGAGACAATAAGCCCTTGTTTGTGCGTTGTATTAGGTTGATAATCAATACAAATAAAAACGGTGACAAATGACTTATCGATGGAGAGCAAAAAGAGAAGTAAATGAAATGCTTAGTCCAAATAAAAAAGCTTAGCGAGCAGGGCACTAAGCTTTATATTTAGATAAAAGTTTCAGGTATTTAGTATAGAGTTAACCAAATGACTAAGTTTAATTCTTATCTGAGTGAGTGTTGATCAGGACTGAACGTTACTTGAAGCGATAGTTCGCTTGTAGGCCAAAGTAGTGTGCATAACTCTTGTATTGACCGTTAAGGTTACCTAGCGAAGGTGCAAGGCCGAGTGTGTAATCAATGTTTGGCGTACCTAGGTCGATGTAGTCGTAGTAACCACGTACTTGCCAGTAATCATTTACTCGATAAGTCGCACCGACTCCATAGCGCCATATGTCGCTTATCGGGAGGTCCATGTATACCTTTGTCGGATCATCTTGCGGTGAGGTTTCGTAACTCACTCCGGTTTCTAATCGCCATTGTTCATTAAGTTGGTAGTGTGTACCGATCGCGAAATTCCATACATCATCAAAATCGCGTTGAACGATTTCAATTGGTGCATTGTTCAGGTCGAGCGTTAGGTCTGTCCAAGTTGATAAGTCATACCAAGTCACACTCCAAAGCATGTCCCATTGCGGATTAACGGCATGAACACCACTTGCTTGAACGTGTTGTGGCATGATGAAATCTAGTCCAACATCCATGTTGACGATATTGCCTCTGAATCCTGGCTGCGTTGTTTTGACATCACCTTCACCGTAGTGAGCGATCTCAGAGCGATAAATCAAACCGATACGATGTGCTTCGTTGAATTTGTAAAAGGCACTGAGTGTATAACCTACGTTAAAATCGTCGGCATTGGCCTCAAGCTTGCCCTCTCCAATCGTTGAGATAACTCCAGGAAATACATCGAGCTCACCATTTGCCGAGAAGTATTCCAGATTGATGGCAGCACCAACAGCAAACTTGTCAGTTACTTTATACGATATAGCTGGTGCAATTTGTACGGTAATAAACTCCACGTTTTCTAATAGATTACCACCGTGGAAATTGTCACCATAATCAACGCCGGAACCACCCTGTGATGCAACTGAAAGGCCTGTGTGGAATTGATCGTTGATTGGTGTGACAAAGTAGAAACTGCCTGCTGGGGTTGTTGTCCCGCCATCTGCGTTCTCCCCATTTGAAAATGCGGGGCCTGTTGATCCTTGATCAGCGTAATCAAATGTCGTGTCTAAAATGGAAGCATTTACAGTAACGTTGGTTTCTTTGAGTTGAGACATGCCGGCCGGGTTAGTCCAAGCTGTTAAAGCACTCTCTGCTAGAGCTGCGGTACCAGCTCCTGCAGTACTTGCGTTCAATGAACCTAATTCAGGAAGCAATGGGCCAGCCGCCATTGCATGGGTTGAAAGCGTTGACACTACAATGGCAAGTGCGTGTTTTTTCATGGAATAGAACCTATTTTGGGAGCTGTTTTTAAGGCGCTGATAGTAGTCTCACAAATTGGGTCGAAAAATAGCGAATTAACATTTCATTCTATCGTTTTTACGATAGCATGGTGCTCATGGTCGCCTAACGAGTAATGATATATGAGCAACGACATCCCAAACTTCAATCTACTTGCCGTGTTTTCTGCGGTAATGGAGCAGGGCAGTTTAAGTAAAGCTGCGGATCAACTCAGTACCAACCAGTCGACCATCAGTACCGCATTAGCCCGCTTAAAAAAAGAGATTGGCCAAGAGCTTTTTGTTCGTAAAGGAAGAGGGGTTGCGCCTACGTCTTATGCCCAAAGCTTGTATGAACAAATTAAAGCGCCGATCAATGAACTCAATGGCGTGTTTCAGTCGATGACCAACTTTGATGAGCAATCTTCTGAACGTAAGTTTGTGATTTCTGCGCCTGAGCACTTACAGTGGGTGCTGCTCAATAGTTTTGCGGCGCTTCCTAATCAAAACTTGTCATTAGAAGTCTTTGATCAACCAGACAGTGATGAGCGTATTTACGAAGACCTTTTGACTCAAGAATTCGATGCGATGATCGATATTGTGGTGCCTGAACACCCAAGTATCGTCAGTGAAACACTTTATGAGGGCGAGTTTGTGATCGTGTGTCGAGCTGATCACCCGCGAATCCAAGGTGAAATCAGCGAAGCTCAGTTCCTAAGTGAAAAGCATGCCGTATTAGACAGAACACGACGCAAAGTTCGCAGTTTGAATCACTACACTTCTTTGGATCTGTCCCAACGTAAAATCGTATTTCATGGGCGTTCGCTGTTCAGTAATATCTTGCTGTGTAGCCAATCCGATTACATCACTGTCGTGCCTTTATCTATGGCCGTGCAGTTCCAAGAAAAGTTAAGTTTACAGCTGTTCAAGCCACCCTTTGAGTATCAGCCGATGTCTCACTACCTGATTTGGTTGAAGAAGCAGAACAGCGACCCCGCTCATAAATGGTTCAGAGAACAAGTCATCAGTACGTCAGATGCAATGTCGAAGGCGCTTAAAGATAGGCGTTTGCGGTTTTAATTTAGGGTCTAACTCGAAGGGAAGCATTGGCTTCCCTTTTTTGTGTCATTGAGTTCGTGCTAGTCATAAAGTTCATAACAAAAAATTATCACATTGAGAATTTTTGATAATTTCCTTAATTCCTCGCTGAATCGTATTATTTCACCCAGAGATTAGTGGATAACCTCCACTCAAAATAATAACGGCGCCATGCTTGTGGTGCTAATAAGGGTGAAATATGAAATTCCTACACACAATGATTCGAGTTGCTGATCTAGATAAGTCTATTGAGTTCTACACCAAGGTATTGGGTATGAAAGAACTTGAGCGTCATGACAATAATGATTACCGCTACACGTTGGTTTTTGTTGGCTACGAGCAAGGTGGCACAACCATCGAACTGACTTACAACTGGGATACCAACGAATACGAAATGGGCAACGCATTTGGCCATTTAGCATTGGGTGTGGAAGATATTTACGCGGCATGTGACAAGATTAAATCGCTAGGTGGTAATGTGACTCGTGAAGCGGGCCCTGTAAAAGGTGGTTCAACACACATCGCTTTTATCACTGACCCAGACGGCTACCAAATCGAACTGATTCAACTAGGTTAATCGAGGAAATAACAATGACAAACGCACTATTTCAACCAATTCAACTTGGTAATATCGAACTAAAAAACCGTATTGTTATGCCTCCGATGACTCGCTCTCGTGCAACGCAACCTGGTAACTCAGCAAACGAAATGATGGCGGCTTACTACGCTCAACGCGCTTCTGCGGGTTTGATTGTCGCAGAAGGCACACAGATTTCTCCATTGGGTCAGGGTTACGCTTGGACACCGGGTATCTACTCTGACGAGCAAATTGCTGGTTGGAAAAAAGTAACCGATGCCGTACATGAAAAAGGCGGCGTTATTTTTGCTCAGCTTTGGCATGTAGGTCGTGTAACTCACCCAGATAACATCGGTGGTGAACAGCCAATTTCGTCTTCAGCTATCAAAGCGGAAAACGTGAAAGTCTTCATCGATAACGGCACTGATGAACCGGGTTTTGTTGACGTGGTTGAACCTCGTGAAATGACCAAAGAAGACATCAAAGAAGTGGTTGAGCAATACCGCCAAGCAGCGCTTAACGCAATCGAAGCAGGGTTTGATGGCATTGAGCTTCACGCGGCAAATGGCTATTTGATTAACCAATTCATTGATTCTGAAGCAAACAACCGTACCGATGAATACGGTGGTTCAATTGAAAACCGCCTACGTTTCTTAGGTGAGGTGGTTGAAGCTATGGTTGAAGCGATTGGTGCTGACCGTGTTGGTGTTCGTCTTGCTCCGTTTACTTCGCTAAATGGCACGGTTGACGCGACGCCAGTTGAAACTTACACAGCAGCGGCCGCGTACCTAAACCTATACAAGATCGTTTACCTGCACATCGCAGAAGTAGACTGGGACGATGCGCCTGAAACGCCAAAAGCATTCAAAGCTGCGGTTCGTGAAGCATTCAAAGGTGTACTGATTTACGCAGGTAAATACGACAGTCAACGTGGCGAGCAAGCGGTCGCAGAAGGCGTGACAGATATGGTTGGCTTTGGTCGTCCATTCGTAGCAAACCCAGACTTACCAGCTCGTATTCAAAATGGTTTTCCTCTAGCTCCGCACGATCCAAACACGCTGTTTGGCGGTGCTGAAAAAGGCTTAACGGATTACCCAGAATACGCAGGCTAAAAACTGCTGCCTGAAACAGAGTATTAAGATAGTATCTTGATCCTGTTAAGAGTTTATAAAAAGCAACCTTGCAGAGTCGGGTTGCTTTTTTGTTATTGGAACGAATAAAAATGATGAACGTAAAAGCGATGCGTGGCGAGCTTTACCTCTTGTGTGCCACTTTATTGGCTGGGGTAGGATGGATTGCATCTAAGCTGGTGGTCATGGAAATGCCGGGCCCGGTGTTCATTGGTGTGCGTTTTGTTGTCGCGAGTCTGATTCTACTGCCATTCTGTATTCATCATATTCGCAAGCTGTCATTTAAGCAGGTCCTGTCATTGTGCGGTGTCGGTTTACTCTTGTCTGCTTCACTTCAGGTTTGGGTGTTTGCCGTTTCGGTCACGGAGAGTTTATCGGAAGGGGCTTTCATCATGAGCTTGGCGATGATCATTGCGCCGTTTGTCTCTTGGGTTCTGTTTCGAGTGAAGCCAAATCGTGCATTCTGGATGTCATTTCCTATCGCAATCCTTGGTATGTTGCTGCTTACTCTCACCAACGGTTGGCACGTTGAGCAAAGCCAGATCTACTTCTTGTTAGCGTCAATGTTGCTCTCGATTCATTTTGTGATGAACAAACGTGTGATCACCAACATCAAGCCAATTGCCTCGATTTGTATTCAGCTTTTCGTAGTCGGAGTCAGTGGTTTGGCGTTTGCCTCGATGACGACACAGCCGGAATTTGAAATCACCAAAACGTTAGTGTTCTGGTTCATTGTGTCGGCGGTTGTTGCGACGTCTATTCGCTACCTATTACAAACGGTGGGCCAGCACTCAGTGAACATGGAAGTGGCGGCACTTATCATGATTCTAGAACCAGTATGGACACTGCTACTCAGTGTGAGCATGCTAGGTGAAACGGTCGAGGTGCAAAAATTGATCGGTGGAGCGGTGATCATTGCTTCGCTGTTTTGCTACATCAAATGGTCGCGGAAAAAATAAACCCTCGTTTAGGGCGAGGGTCTCATTCAGTTTCTAAGTGGTTTCTTTAGTGTTAGCTTCGAACTAAACAGCGGCGACCATTTTTTTAAGTAAACCGATCATCTGTTGCTGCTCTTTTGCATCAAGCGCGGCCATTAGCTCTTCATTCAACTTCACAGGGATGGGTATTAACACTTCTTCAAGTGCTTTACCTTTCTCTGTTAGGTAGATTCTAAAAGAGCGGCGGCTGTGTGGATCAGCTCTGCGTTCTACCAGTTCAAGCTTTTCCAACTTATCTAAGGTTCGTGTTGTCGTTGAGTTTTCTACTTTCGACTTAGCGGCAATATCACGCTGGGTAACGCCTTCTTCTTCCCATAAACACATCAGGGTTGGCCACAATGCGATGCTTAAGCCGTGTTTCTTTAGCTCAAGATCGAAATCTTTGGTCGCTTTGTTGGCGATCACATTGATCATCCATCCAAAACTATTCTGTCTATCAAACTCTTCTGGCATTGATTAGCCCCTAATTCTTATGACATAACAACTATTGCAATCGTAACTAATACCGACGCAATTAGCACCAACAACGCTTTCCTATTTGATGAAAAAGCCAATTGAGTGCCATTTCCGAAATGAGCGGTAGATAACGATTGATTTTGTTTGCCTGTGATCATAGCGAGCACTAAAGGCTTTGAGCGCAGTTTGTAGACCAAGATAGCCAATAAATGCAGTGCTACAAAAGCGATT
Source organism: Vibrio pomeroyi (assembly GCF_024347595.1). NCBI lineage: Bacteria > Pseudomonadati > Pseudomonadota > Gammaproteobacteria > Vibrionales > Vibrionaceae > Vibrio > Vibrio pomeroyi. The sequence goes on from NZ_AP025506.1 coordinate 1,144,327, forward strand.
AACATACGTGCGGCAATAGCATGAGCGGTGACGAGTAGGTCAAACACAGCGTCTGTGATGATGACTTCTGAATACGGCAATGTGTCGAAGAACCCCGCTATCGCTAGGCCAGTGATGCACTGGACGAATAAGGTTGTAATCATCCCCACAACCATCCAAGCACCTAGAGGATTATGCCCCGGCTTAGGTTGAACTCGGCCTCGTAAGTACTGCCAAGCAGATCGAGGTGAGCTCATAAACTGCGAAAAACGGCTGGTATCACTACCAATCATTCCCCAGACCAAGCGCCATAGAATCAAACTAAACAGTGCGAGTCCTAGATAAATGTGCGGGCCATTGCCACTAAAGCCTGATCCAGCAAGGCCAATAAACAGAGCGGCCTGCAGCCAGTGATAGAGTCGAGTTGGTAGATCCCAAATTTTCATTGTTCAATTTCCTGCTTGTCATTTTTAAGGTGAGATTAATTTACACAACAATAGTTGCGTTCGCAACTGTTGTTGTGTGAATTAAATGCATCTCATCGATTCCCGATTGAAAGCTCAACAAATCAACTGACCAATGAATAGGAATAACACTATGAAAAAACTGACAATCGCTTTACTTATCGCCGTGCCAGTAATGGCTATAGCTGCAACGGAAGTTGTGAATAATCGCCAACAGGCTTTCAGTTCCATTGAAAAACTCAATAAACAAGTGTCTTCAGAATTAGGAAACCGAAATACAGATTGGAAAAAGGTTGAGGAGTTAAGTGAGAGTTTGGTTGAACATGGAATTGTACTGAACAGCAGTTTTGCTGAGAGTGACACTGGCGGTAAGGCAAAAGAAACGGTGTGGAGTAAGCCAGAGAAATTCAATCAGCTGATGCTACAGATGAATCAAGGTTTTACGGAGTTACAACAGGCGAGTATTGAGCAGGACCTTAGCAAGGCTAAACGTGGTTTAGATGCGGCCAACAACACGTGCCGAGCGTGTCATCGTACTTATCGTTCGCGTTGGTAAGTCATTTTGAGAGGCTTAAAAACAACAAAGCCTGTGCGAATCGAATCGCGACAGGCTTGGTACGGTATGCAAATAAGTAAGCAAGTGCGCTAGAGCTTAGGTTAGATAGGTTGGGTTAAATGTTCTCACCCAAACTAAAATACGCCAGCACTTCATCTTCGTTGTTGTAGGTGAAGTCCATACGTACATTGATACGTTCTTGGCGCATTAATCGATAGCGCAATCCGAGGCCAACCATGGTCAGAAGGTCGCCATCATCAAAGCTATGATAAGGGTCTTTCGGGTTGAGCCTTTCGCCAAACACTTTACCGACACCCGTTAAACCGACTACGGCGACGTTGTTTAGAAAATTAATTGATGAGCCAGAAATCGAGTAGCGGTATTCCATCTCAAGGTTGGTCATGTGTGAAGCGATGTGATCACCCGCGACGAAACCACGTTGAACGTTTCGTCCTTGTCGACCATAGGTACTGTAGGCACTGCTAGGGGCATTCTCGGCATCAAGTAGGTAACGCGTGACCCATCGGCTTGCGATGATGTGATTGTCGTTGTGCGTCAAGCTGTAGAAAAAACGGTAGTCAGAAAACAGCGAAGAGTAAGTCGCATCTTCATCATTACCTAACCAAGCGCCATGATCTTCATAAGTCAGCTCAAACAAGAAGCCATGGTACGGATAGTAGTAATGCTCCCTTTCATCCCATAAGAATGAAAGCTTGGCACCCGTGTCCGCTTCATATTCTTCACTGAACCCTGTGAGTTTAAGCAAAAGTTTGTCGCGTGGTGTATCTGCTAGATAGCGAGCCGTTGAGTAGTCTAAACCCATACCAAGGTAGATGTTGTCGTAAACCTTAAAGTAGAAGTCGCCATCGAAGCTGTACTCTTGGTGGTTAGTATCGACCAAATCGACCAAGGTAATGTTGGTGCTCGAAAAGCCCATCTCACCAGTAAAGCGCAGGGAATCACCGTTCAATAAAAGGTCGGCATTGACTTTGATGTAGTAGCTGTCGTTTTGGGTATAAGTAAGGGTTGCCGATAAGGTTGATGCGTTCTTGGTTTCACCATCTGCGTAAAAGTTGTAGATAGGAACAACCGAAATCCCAGTATCGACACTTGGATCGTAGAAGGGGATAGCAATGACACGAAATTGGTCATCGAGTTCAGGTTCTTGTGATTCTCGGGTATCAACTTCAAAGGCAGATACAGAGAAACTGGCAACAGAGCAAGAGAAGGCTGCTGTCAGAAAAGAGTGTCGAGTCATGGTTGGTGTTACGTCCAATGTATAGTGAATCGCATTCAACTTTCATAGTCGGCGAGCGGCGATAATAACACGTCACGAATACTGATTAATAGCAGAGGAACGGTAGGTATTGGAAATATACCGTACAAAAATAAGAGCAATTGATAACATGGACAGTAAAAATGGTGAGAAGGGCTCCCACCATTTGAGGGTTGTTTCTTGGTTGCTACTTATAGCTCGTAGCTTATTGAATCTGATTTAGTCGTTGATAGTAACTTTTGAGATCACAATGTCTTCGCATGGCACATCTTCATGTCCCCAGCGAGTGGTCGTTGGAGCTACAGCAATCTTGTTTACCACATCCATACCTGCCGACACTTTACCAAACACAGCGTAACCCCAACCTGCGTTGGTCGTTGATGTGTGGTCTAGGAAATCGTTGTCATTAAGGTTGATAAAGAACTGCGCCGTTGCCGAATGTGGTGCATCGGTACGAGCCATAGCTACAGAACCAATCACGTTCTTGAGGCCACGGTTCGCTTCGTTCACGATAGGGGCACGCGTTGGCTTTTCTGTCATGTCGATAGTGTGGCCGCCACCTTGAATCATAAAACCTTCGATCACACGGTGAAACGTGGTGCCTTCATAAAAGCCATCTTGGCAGTATTTCAGGAAGTTTTTCGAGGTTACTGGTGCTTTCTCAAGGTTGAGTTCAATCTCGATATCGCCAAAGTTGGTGGTGAAAGTAATCATAGGGCTACCTAAAGTTTGAATTTGTTGAATCGTGAGTCACGAAATTGGGTTGCAGTATAGGGAAAATAACCACGGATACCAGTGATGGTTTCATTGTGGTTGAATTCCCATTAACCGCCAGTATTACGCTTGATACTGTTTAAGGAACATCTCGACACTAGAGTTAATGATCACTTGCTTGTGCTGTGCGTCCGGTGACGGTGCATGGCCGATGATCTGCGGCCAAAAGGCAAACGACTTAAGCAAGGCGATGAATTGAGTTGAGGCAAACAGTGGGTCGAGCTCGACTAAACGACCGTCAGCTAAAGCGGCTTTGATCCAAATCGTCAGGCCACTCTCGGCTTGGGAATATTTCTCCATCGCTTGATGAGCAAGTTCGGCATTATGGAAATACTCGGAGAACAGCACGCGAGATAAGTCGATGAAGCCTTCGGACTCTAAAAGCTCAAGCTCTTGATTGGCAATAGACGTCAACTGTTCGGCCAATGGTTGTTCAGCTTGGTATGGGAAATGGGTCGCGGCGAGTGTTTTGCTCCAAATGCTGTCTAATATCTCATCCAGTAATAACTCTTTACTGGCGAAGTGGTTATACACCGTGCGCTTCGATACTTCGGCTCGGCTAGAGATTTTATCCATGCTGGTGGCCTTATAACCACGCTCGGTAAACTCTGCGATAGCGGCAGCAACGATAGATTCACGTTTCTTCTGGCTCAGTGTTTTTTTGACAGTCATTTGGGTACTACTCAATCTGGCGGTTAGTATTGCATACGCCAATTTTACACCACTAAGTTTACTTTTAGAACCGCAGTCCGTTTCCTTTTCTCCTCCGAATTCAGTTGCCTTTAGATTGAGGAAGTGGAGTGGGATAGCGATGAGAAGTACTTGAATCGCTATGCAACGCGCTATTGGTGTCATAGAATCGAAGAGGTATTAAATTTTATTGATGTCTACGGAAGAGAATTAATAGTCAATGAGTAGTATTTTAGAGTGTATTCGTACTGTTGGACGAGGGGAAAGAGGGCGCAAGCCTTTATCGTTCGAACAAGCCTATCGCATCATGGATGAGTATTTAAGCGGTGAGGTCGGCGACGACCAAATGGCAATGCTACTTATGTTGATTCGTGTGCAGAATGAAACCAATGAAGAAATTGCAGGCTTTGTAAAAGCATTTCAATCTCGCGTTCCGGATTTAGGGGCCGATATTGATTGGCCTTGCTACGCGGGTAAGCGTAATGATACTGCGAGTGGTAAGCCTTGGAATTTGCTAGCAGCGAAGATACTGGCTGACGATGGTTACAAGGTATTGATGCATGGCTACATGGACAAGCCAAGTGGACGCACACACGTAGAGACTCACCTCGATCTTGTCGGTGTTCGTAGTGCTGCTGATCCGCAACAGGCCAAGCAAATTCTGGAAGAGGATGGTATTGCTTACTTACCGCTCGCCAACTTTGCGCCAGAAGCTCAAACGATGATTGGTTGGAAACACCGTTACGGTTTGCGTACGCCAATCAACACTGTGGTTCGTGCATTAAACCCTGGTGGCGGTCGTTTGGGTTTGCGCGGCAGTTTCCATCCAGGCTTCCCACAACTTCATGCCGAAGTTGAGAGTGTGATTGGTAATAAATCCCACTCGGTAATTTCATTTAAAGGCATGAATGGTGAGTCGGAATACAACCCTAAGGTTAGCCAAACGGTGTGGATGAGTTCTCCTGACAAGGTTGAATCTTTCTATTGGGAAGAGATGATGAACTCTGATATTTCATTGCCGAGTGAGTGTGTTCTGGGTACGCCGGAAGATGAGATGGAATTGATGGCAAACACTGTTGTCGACAGCATGACGGCGATTCTTTTCGCTGAAACGCACGATAAAACTGAAGCCTACACAAAAGCTATCCGTCTTTGGGATGCGTATTGTGCTCGCTAGCACTTGCTCATAAGTGTAAAGCGGTTTGAAAAATCATTAAGAGAAGGTCAGCGAGTGCTGGCCTTTTTTGTGTCTGATGAGTCGTGAGTACTTTTTTGACATAGGTATTACCGACAATGAACCGATACTAAAGGTTATTTAACTCGCATCAGTTGGTGCATCTTATCTTCAAACTGAATCTCAATCACTTGTGAGATTTTCATCTTATCAACACGATCAAGCATCTTGGCTTGGTAGTCACGTTTTTTCATCCACTCTAACGGTTCTTTAAAACCATCTTCGTTTATCACAAATGATTGATCAGTGATGGAATCTTCAAAAATATGTACAACCCAAATACGCGATTGGAAATCCAATAACTCGTTGAAGTAGGCCTTTAACTTAGAGCGATACTTAGAGACATAAGTTTGATTTGAGGTTGGAGAGGGCATAGTGAACCGTGTTGAGACAATGAAAAGCGGCAAAGGCACCGTTGTCTTTATTATAACGCTTCACAGATAAGATTGTCAGATCGAATTAGGCAGTCGTGGTTATCGCACCATTGTTATCGCTATTACGGCTAATGCTTTAACGCTACTTGAGCGACTGCCTATGATCATTCCACCAAATTTGTGCTTTTGACGGACTACTTTACGAAGAGACCGAAGTCGATCTCTTGTTCTCTCTGATATTTGATGAGCTTCACTTTCAGGTTGTGTTGCGCCGCTAAATCAATCGCCAAGCTCGACATGCGTTTTATCTCGTGAACACAGCTTGAGATAAGTGGTTGCTCTTGGTTATCGACAGTGGCGATGAGTGTGTTTTCTGTACCGTCGTTACCTGAATAAACGTACGCGTACATGTTGTTGTCGTGTTGCATAAACTACCTAAATCGGGACTTTCTAATTATTAGTGTGGTGAAGATTACAGGGTTTATCTATTCAGGCTAGTTCGGCTAAGTAAGGCTAAGCAAGAGAAAGTAAGGCTTTGTAAGGGCTCTTTTTTTTCTTTTTTCTGTGCCACAAAAACTCTCCCGAGCCTTTTGCTGTCTCGTTTTTAAGGCTTGTTAGGTTTTACCTATCAATAAAATTGTTGAAATCCATTTAGTAAAATCAAGATTTTAGACAACAATTAAGTTAACGAGATAGATAAAGACATCACGAAAGTATTTTAGGGAGAACGCAATGCATTCAATTAAAGTGAAAGATTACATGACGCAGCAGGTTGTGACATTCACTCCTGATATGCCGTTAAGTCTAGCGCTAGACAAAGTGATGCGCAGTCATCACATGGGCGGCCCAGTTATTGATGATAATGAACAAGTAATTGGTTTCCTTTCAGAGCAAGATTTATTAGAAAAATTGGTTAAGGTAAGTTACTTCTGTCAAGACACACACATTGTTGGCGATTGCATGTATCAAGAGGTGTTGTCGGTATCGCCAGATCTATCCATTATTGAATTGGCAGACATGATGCAAGTGGGTAAACCAAAAGCTTACCCTGTGATCGACAACAGAAAGTTGGTCGGAATTATCACCAGGACAGATGTTTTAAGAGCAATTGGCAAGAACTTAGATGAATGCTTCAAACATCCTGTATAGTGACGTGTTAAGAACGATTATTTTTCTCAACACCCATAAATGACAAAAGGCGCACTAGCGCCTTTTTCTTCGTAGAGTTTTTGTAGATCTGTTGTCATAGAGCTCAAACAGCGAAGCTTTGACTTGTGGTGTTCCAGCTTTTGGAGGTTTCATGTCAAACCAAACTGCAAAGTTTGTAGAAGGTTCAACGATGCGCCACATCTTGGTGATGTCGGGGGCTGGCTCTGTTGGCTTGATGGCACTGTTTGTGGTCGATTTACTCGATATGCTGTTTATCAGTATGTTGGGACAAGTTGAATTGGCCGCCGCAGTCGGTTTTGCAGGTACTCTCACTTTCTTCTCTACTTCCGTTTCGATCGGCACCTCTATTGCAATGGGCGCGTTGGTTTCAAAGGCGATAGGCTCTAAAGACAGAGACCACGCAAGAAACCTCAGCACCAGTATCATGTTAACCGCGTTTGTGATCAGTTCGACGGTCACTGCGATTATGTACGCTTACATCCCTGAACTGCTCGCGGCGATTGGTGCGAAAGGTTTGGCGGCAGAACGTGCACAAGCGTATTTACAGATTTTGCTCCCTAGTGGGCCATTCCTAGCCTTGGCAATGGCGGCGGGTGCCGGTTTAAGAGCAGCTGGAGATGCGAAGCGTTCAATGTGGGCGACCTTGTCTGGCGGTATTGTTAATGCAATCTTGGATCCTCTATTTATCTTTGGTTTTGGTTGGAACATCGAAGGGGCGGCCATTGCTTCTGTCGTTGCACGCTTTTCGGTTCTTTTCTTCTCGCTTTATCCTTTGATTCGCAGCCATGAGCTTGTAGCTCCTCCGTCACTGGTGCAGTGGCGCATCAATATTCGCCCAATCTTAGCAATCGCGATCCCCGCAATTATCACTAATACCGCCACACCGATCGGTAATGCGATTGTGACGACCGGTATTGCGCAATACGGTGAAGACTTCGTCGCAGGCTTTGCTGTGATTGGCCGTTTAACGCCCGTGTGTTTTGCTGTGATTTTTGCCTTGTCTGGTGCGGTAGGCCCCATCATTGGTCAGAACTTCGGTGCCGAGCGAATGGACAGAGTCAAAGAGACGCTGAATAACTCGCTGTTAGTGACCACGGTGTACACCATCGCTGTGTGTATTCTTTTGTACTTCATGCAAGGCTATGTGATTCAAGGCTTCAGCCTGCAAGGTGATGCGGCCGTTATTGTTGCTGCGTTTTGTACTTATGTAGCGCTGACCTTCACCTTTAACGGTGCCCTGTTTGTCGCGAACACTTCATTCAATAATCTAGGTAAGCCTCTTTACTCAACGGCGTTGAACTTAGGTAAGGCGACACTGGGTACTCTGCCATTCGTTTACTTGGGTTCACAATGGTATGGCGCGTTAGGTGTGCTGTACGGACAAGCGCTGGGTAATATCTTGTTCGGTTTGTTGGGTATCTTGGTGCTTCGTTACCATATCTCAGAGTTGATGGAAGGATCTCAGGTCGACCCTGTCGAAGACGATGTGTCTATTGTGAGCTTGAATACACAGCCTTTCTGTTCACACGATGCCGTTCTGATTGATGATGTATCCGCAAATAGAGAAGAGTGTGCCGAGCTTAAGCCTCAGTAAGAGTGACCTACTTGGTTGAGACTTTTAAATAAATTGCATTAAACGATAACTTCTCCTTGACCTTGGAGCTACCTCCAAGGTTTATACTTTCGATGAACTTAAGGTTCTGTTGTTGTGCTTAAACGACAACGGCCTCAAGGCTTTTGAGTATTAAGGAGATACATTATGTGCGCAAAACACGCAGCGTGCCGCTCAGCAAAAGTGGACGTTCAACCTCAAGCGGTGGGAGCCGGTTGCTCTAGCCCTAAAATTTCAAGCATCACTGCAGCTGGCGTTTCGTCAGGATGTTGCAGCTCTTCTGCAGCGGCGTCATCGTCGTCTGGAGATGATTGCTGTGGATCGGATAGTGGAGAAGAAGACAGTCAGTCCTCAACCTTATCTCTCGATGCCCAATTTTCCAAAAGTTGGTTGGTTGCCGGAATGGACTGCCCAGCTTGTGCAAGAAAAATAGAAAACGCGATCAGTAACATTGACGGTGTGATTCAAGCGCAGGTTCTCTTTGCTACCGAAAAGCTGGTTGTGAAATTTGATAATGAAAGTCTTGCTGACACCATTGAACAAGTCTCTATCAAAACTGGCTTCCCATTAACGGAAGTGGGTTCTAAGAAAGAAAAACAACAACCAGAGACCTTTTGGCAAGCTCATATTCAACCCAATTTACAGATCATAGCGATTGCAGCTGCAATGCTGTTCGCTGCGCTTCTGAAAAGTACTTCTCCTCAATTAAGTGAAGGCTTATTCACTGTCACCTGTTTACTCGGTTTATACCCGGTAGCGAAGAAAGCCGTGCAATTGGCTCGCTCGGGTACGCCTTTTGCCATCGAAACCTTAATGAGTGTCGCTGCGCTCGGTGCTTTGTATCTTGGTGAAACCGCGGAAGCGGCGATGGTGTTGCTGTTGTTCTTGATTGGTGAGCGCCTAGAAGCGTTTGCGTCATCAAGAGCAAGAAGTGGCGTTCAAGCTTTAATGGCATTAGTACCAGAGAACGCGACCAAGATTATCAACGGTGAACGTGTTGAAGTGGCGGTAAGTGAACTTGTCCCTGGTGATGTCATTGAAGTGGCGGCGGGTTCTCGTTTGCCTGCTGACGGTCAGCTGATGACTGATGCCGCGAGCTTTGATGAAAGCGCGTTAACGGGTGAATCTGTTCCTGTTGAACACATCGAAGGTAACAGCATCATGGCAGGCGCTGTGGTGGTCGATAAAGTCGTGCGTATTACTATCACCTCTAAGCAAGGTGAAAATGCGATTGACCGTATTCTTCACCTGATTGAAGAGGCGGAATCTCGTAAAGCACCACTGGAACGTTTCCTTGATAAGTTCAGCCGTTGGTACACGCCGTTAATGATGTTGGTTGCTTTGTTGGTGATCATCACGCCGCCACTGTTGTTCGCTCAACCTTGGGAAACATGGGTCTACCGTGGTCTAGCGTTATTGTTGATTGCTTGTCCGTGTGCCTTGGTTATCTCGACGCCAGCTGCGATTACTTCAGGCTTAGCAGCAGCAGCGAAGCGTGGCGCGCTAATTAAAGGCGGCGCAGCACTAGAGCAGCTTGGCAAGATTCAAACCATTGCTTTTGATAAGACGGGTACATTGACTGAGGGTAAACCTCAAGTAACCGATATTCAGGCATTATCAGATTGGCAACAAAACGCGATGCTTCGTGTGGTTGGTGCTATCGAAGTGGGATCTACTCATCCATTGGCGCAGTCGCTGGTGGCTAAAGTAAACGATCTGAATATTGAGATCCCAGAATCGCACAACAAGAAAGCGCTGATTGGTAGTGGTGTGGAAGGCGATGTCGATGGTGTTAAATACCAAGTTCTAGCTCCTTCTAAAGTGACTTTCGATCTTGATACTGAGGTTGTGTCTCAGGTAGAAGCTCTAGAAGGCGAGGGTAAGACGGTTGTTATTGCCTTAGAGCTTAAGCATCAAGAAGAATCAGCAGAGCAAGCGACACCGATTGGTTTGATTGCGTGGCAAGATACGTTACGCAGTGACGCTAAGGTTGCGATTGAACGACTTAACGACTTGGGTATTCAATCTATCATGTTGACGGGTGACAACCCACGCAGTGCGGCGGCTATAAGTAGCAAGATTGGTATGCAGTACAAGGCGAGCCTACTTCCAAGCGATAAAGTATCTTATGTTGAAGAGCTTTCTCAACAATCGCACGTTGCGATGGTCGGGGATGGCATCAATGATGCGCCAGCGATGAAAACCGCCAACGTGGGTATCGCGATGGGCGGAGGGACTGATGTTGCGTTAGAAACGGCGGATTCAGCACTGACTCATAACCGCTTAACAGAACTGCCAGCGATGATTGAGCTATCGCAAGCAACCATGAACAATATTCGTCAAAACGTGGCTCTCGCGCTCGGTTTGAAAGGTGTGTTCTTGGTGACGAGCTTGTTCGGAATTACCGGTCTGTGGGTTGCAGTGTTAGCCGATAGTGGCGCAACTGCATTGGTGACATTGAACGCATTGCGTCTGCTTCGATTCAAATCTAAAGCGGATTAAATCGAGCTCACCGACATAGAGCATTCTTAATATAAAAAGCGCCTTTAGCGGTAATACGCTAAAGGCGCTTTTTGTCTCATTAGTATGCAACACAGGCGTATGGATTGCTTATTTTTGTGATGCCAATCGGTTTTTCGTGAAACTTGAAATCTTGTTGCGATCATTCATGTGACGGGTATCACTTCATTTTGTGGTGAGCTTGGTTAGAGTGTGTTCGTACCCCACGAATTTACTATGAGCTTAAATAAGGGTAAAAATCCCAATAAGCCAAAAGGAGCGAACTATGTCTCAAGCTGTTTTCCATTTAGGTGTTACTGAAGCAGATCTTAACGGTGCTACTCTTGCGATCATCCCTGGTGATCCTGCTCGTGTACAAAAAATTGCAGAAGAGATGGAGAATCCAGTATTTCTTGCTAGCCATCGTGAATACACACTTTACCGCGCAGAACTAGACGGCAAGCCAGTTGTTGTATGTTCAACAGGTATCGGTGGTCCATCTACTTCTATCGCTGTAGAAGAGCTAGCTCAACTGGGTGTTCGCACTTTCCTTCGTGTTGGTACTACTGGTGCTATCCAACCTCACGTAAACGTGGGTGACATGATTGTTTCTACTGGTTCTGTTCGTCTAGACGGCGCTAGCCTGCACTTTGCTCCAATGGAGTTCCCTGCAGTAGCTGACTTCGAAGTGGCAACAGCAATGAAAGCAGCCGTTGAAGAGTCTGGCGCTGCAGTTCACATGGGCGTAACGGCTTCAAGTGATACTTTCTACCCAGGTCAAGAGCGTTACGACACCTTCTCTGGTCGCGTTGTTAAGCGTTTCCAAGGTTCTATGCAAGAATGGCAAGACATGGGCGTTCTAAACTTCGAGATGGAATCTGCAACGCTGCTAACTATGTGTGCAAGTTCTGGTCTGAAAGCGGGTTGTGTTGCGGGTGTAATCATCAACCGTACTCAAAAAGAGACGCCTGACCACGATACGCTAAAAGTAACTGAAGCACGTTCAATCAAAGTGGTTGTAGAAGCTGCTCGAAAAATGCTTTAAGTCTTAAAGTGCTCTAAGTTTTAGAGAGCATTAAGTCTTCAAGTGACATTAAATTTTGAAAATGGCCGCATTGAATAATGCGGCCATTTTTTGTGCCGTCTGAAAGTAATCAATAGAGAAAACAGACAACAAAAAAGGCGAGTGACTTAATGGTCATTCGCCTTTTTTAGATTTGCTTAAGAGCGTTGAGCTCCAAGAGTCAATTTGTTTTTAGTACTCTAAATCTTCATTACCGCCAGCAGCTGTAAACCATGCTGTTAGGTGTGTCTTAAGATCTTTCAGTTCGTCAGGGCCAATCAGTGCAAGGCCAAGATCTTCTGCTCGTGTGATGTCGTTATGGCGAAGCGGGCGGAAGCTGACCAACATTGCACGCGCTTGTAGGCCACCTAGTAGGTCTCTCAGCGATTCCAGTTTGTACAAGGTGTCATCACCATCGTCACGCATGCCCTTGGTCTTACATTCGATGATGTGCAGCTTATTGTTCACTACTGATGCTACGTCAAGCTCGTTTCGAACCTCACGCTCACCAAGTTGACGGTATACCTGAACATTCAACGAACGGTCTTGGATAGTCGGCATGTCATCTTGGATTTGTTTCACTGTGCTGTGAACCAGAGTTTCTAACCATTCACCGTTTGAGAAGCGGCGCGCGTCTTCGTTGGCAAAGGTTAAAATACCGTTGTCGTAAGTCGCAATCTTCGCTTCAACCAAATCACTCAATAGCATGTTCAGTTCACGGTAACCTTGTTGCTTCTCAGATAGTCCAACATCAAGTTTCTGTTCTTTACGGCAGGTCGTTGCTAGGTAGTTTAATGTCGCAAGGCCAGGACCTAATTCGAGTGCGTTACTTGCCCAACGTTCACCAAGTTCATACAGTTTCTGATCAAGTTGCGGAGACAGTTGTACATCGCTGAATTCACCACGAGCACCAAATACCGTTAGGTAGTCGTCGATAGTAATGCGGTCTTGAACTTGTGCGTCTTCTTTGCCATTTGGGTACAACCAGCAAAGCTTGTCACTGTTTGGTTCAACCACGAAGATTGGCCAGTGGTAAGTGCGGAATACTTCGTAAACGGAAAGTAGGCGGTGACGTAGGCCACAACTTGCGTTGAGCTTCACTTCTTGACCGCGAGCTTTGAGGTCTTCGGCAAGAGTTTGGATAGATTCTTTAATAACGGATGTGTTTACGATGGTCGGAATCTCGAAAAACTCACTGGTAATGTCGCGCTTCTGCAAAACGCTGTCTAAACGTTTGTACATACTGACTTGATTTTTGTCGCCGATAAACACGATGTGAGTGCTGACCGTTCGGTTATCAAGTAAAGGGGTGAGCAAGCGAATGGGGTCTTGATCGATAATGCCAACATGAACAGCCATATAAATTCCTTAATAGCGGCTCGCTCATAAAGGTGAAAGAAAAAACGGGAAGCAGCAAGCCTTAATAATCATATAATGACAAAGCTCATAAAAAACAAGGGCAACCCTTGATAAAAGTTGCCCTAGCTCAATTAGTTACCACTATTGGGTAAGAAGTCTCAAGAATCTCACTAAATATCTATCGATTCTTCATTTATCTATAGTTTGAATTGATGTACTAAATCACCCTGCTGATTTGCCAGAATTGTTAGGTTTTGGCTCGCTTCTGCAATCGATGACATCGCTTGGTAACTCTTGTCTGCGATGTGGTTGATGTCTTCGATGTTACGTGCAATATCGCCAGACGTTTCACTCTGCTCCGCGGCAGCTTGAGAAATATGTGTACTCATGTGGCTGATCTCTAGAATCAATGCTTGGATTTCTTCCATCGCACTGTTCGCACTCGACGCTTGTTGAACCGACATGTCCATATCGCTCATACAGCTTTCAATCACGTTACTTGCCGTTTTCGAGCTTGATTGCAGGTTGCTGATCATTGTTTCGATTTCAGACGTCGATTGCGTCGTCTTCTGTGCTAGTACTCGAACTTCATCGGCAACGACCGCAAAGCCACGACCTTGCTCACCCGCACGCGCTGCCTCGATGGCTGCGTTTAGTGCGAGTAGGTTGGTTTGCTCTGCGATGCCACGAATCACATCTAGGATTGAACCAATCTGGCTACTCATCTGTTGCAGCTCACCCACAGCACCTACAGATTCGTTCAAGCGAACCTCTAGTTGGTTGATGGTGCTGATGTTGGTGTTCATGATTTGACGACCAGATTCAGAAGCCGACTCTACCTGCTGAACCATGGTTAATGAGCTTTGCGCGCTGTTCGCCACTTCTTGTACAGAATGAGACATCTCTGTCATTGCTGTCGCAACGGTCGCGGTTTGTTCACGTTGGCTGTTCAGTTGAGCCTGCGTTTCAGAAGATGTTTTCTGGTTTACGCTTGCCGTTTTAGTTAAGTCATCTGAAGCGTCATTCAACTTCACAAGGATATTGTGTAGGTTATCGGCCAAGGTATTGATATGGCGGCTCACGCGGCTGAATTCGTTGTCGTAACGAATGTCGATACGCTGAGTCATGTCACCTTCAGTTAGGCCTTCTAATGTCCCTAAAATGCGAGTTAGTGGCTCTCTTACACTGTGTGCAATGTGGTAGCCGATTGCAGCAGCGAATACCGTTACAACAATACCAATCGCAATTGCGTTGAATAGGCCTTTATCGTAAATGCTGCTCGCGTCTGCCAGTGAAGCGTTAAGTTGCTCTTCTGCAGTTACGTTGAATGAATCCAATACTGCCATCGCTTGGTCTACTTCGACTGCTAGGTTTGCAATGTTGACGTACAGTGCTTGTTTCGCTTGCAGGTAGTTGTTGTGTTTGTCTAAAACGCCGCCTTTTTGACCAACGTCTTTAGTGAATTTCTGAACCGATTCATCGAAGACATTTTTAAGAGCAGGCAGCTGTGTCGCTAAACCACGGTATGCGTAGTTTAGGTGTGTCACTGCTTTCTTGTTTTGGTTTACGGCTTTCTGTACGAAGGCAACATCAGAGCTTGCTAGTGCATCTGAAGTGATTACTTCAGCGTCTTGCAGTTTGATGAAGTAGCTCTTCGCCATCACTTTTACAGAGATACTTTTTTGGTCAGCAACGTACTCTTTCATGCCAACCGTTAATTCTGAATGCAGGCGTTGGAAGTCACGTGATGCTTTTTGTACTTGTTCTTGTGCTTCAAACATCGCGACGTAGTTGTTCATTGCTTCGTCTGCTTCTGTAAAGTAGCGTTCTTCCATCGCTCGTAATTGTGCGATGCGTTCGATGAGTGTTGAGTCGTTCTGGCTTGCCGCTTCTAGATTGCTTAGAACTTCAGAAAAAGAGTTTTGAGATGCAGCAAACTCTGTGCGCATTGCAGACATGCGTTCAGCGTTTTGTGTGGTTAAGAAGTCTTTGAATGACTTGTCAGCAGAGAGCAATTGAACACTTGTTTGATTTGAAAGCGCAACAAGCGGTAATGAGGTTTCTGAGACACTCTCAAAATTGCTGTGTATCTGATTCATGCTGTTCATCATGATGGTTATCGTGACTGCGAACATGATGATGATCAGTGCGAAACCAGCGTACATACGCTTGATCACAGATCCCTTCATGGCTTTCTCCCTAATAAAAATGCAGACCTAATGTCAGGTCAAAGTAAAACTAACAAAATTGTCAGCATTCTATTGAGCTCCGCTTACGCATTTTATGACGCATACGGCAAAAATAACCCTCAGTTATAATCAACATGCCATTCTTGAGAGCTAACACTGGTTTTCTTTGATTTGAACGGTGTTTTTTATTATGCTTTAAAGCGGATTTATTGTGGTTTGGTGCGGCATAGCGCATACTCAAAACATTAAAAAGTAAATGTTTTATCGGAGAAAAACATGGCTGAAGAAACCATCTTTAGTAAGATCATCAATAAAGAAATTCCTGCAGATCTGCTATACCAAGACGACTTAGTAACGGCGTTTCGCGATATTAACCCTCGCGCTCCTAGTCATATCCTAATTATCCCGAACAAGCTGATTCCAACGACCAACGATGTTGAAGTGGAAGATGAAGCGATGATGGGACGTATGTTTACTGTTGCTCGTAAGTTAGCAAAAGAAGAAGGCATCGCAGAAGATGGTTACCGTCTTATCGTGAACTGTAATTCTCACGGTGGCCAAGAGGTTTACCACATTCACATGCACTTAGTGGGTGGCCGTCCACTTGGCCCTCTGCTAATGAGCTAGTGCGTTAGTTAATGAGCTAGCCAAAAAAGCTAACGAGTTAAGTAACATAAGTAGCTAGTTGGAAAATTTGTAGTTTGTATGCCAACTTTAAGTTTTATCTGTTGTCTGAATATCGGCATCGATTAGGTAGAGCCTAAAAAGCAAGGTATCCACTTGCTTAAGATCCTTTTAACAACACGTTTCGTTTTGATAATGAGACACATAAAGTTGGCATTTTAAACATGCACGGAGACGATAAGTGAAGCAACAGTTTAGATTCGCTTCCATTGCCCTGTTATCGGCGTTGACCGCGGGTTGTGCGAGTATGTCTGCAGGCAGCCTGTTCAGTCATTACAGCGCGCAAAACAAAGCTATCTATCAAGCAGTGAAATCTGGAGATTATTCAGAGGCTCAACAAGAGTTACCAGATTACGCAGCAGGCGACATCCTTGATAACTTTGAAAGAGGCAGAATTAACCTGCTGGATCAAAAATACCCTGAGAGTAAGTCTTCGTTTGAACTGGCTGATCAGGCCGTAAAAGATCAACAAAACAAAGCTGTGATCTCTATTTCAGACAGTGCGACCAGCGTAGGTGCGTTGGCTGTTAACGACAACATTACCGAGTATGTGCCGCCTGATTACGAGTTAGGCTTTCTTCATCTCTACCTCGGTTTGAACTACCTCAAGAAAAACGATTTAGAAGGTGCGGTGATTGAAATGCGTCGCGCCAACCAAGTTCAAGAACAAGCAAAGAAACAACGTGAAGCCGAGCTAGAAAGAGCCGCTAACGATGCGAAGAAGCAAGGCTTGTCTGCCAATGTCGGTAGTATCCTTGCAAATTATCCGGATGCGGGTAAGAAGTTACAGTCAGTCCAGAATGCGTATTTGATGTTTTTGTCGGGGCTGTTTTATGAAGCTTCAAACGATTTAAACAGTGCTTATGTCGACTATCGACGCGCTTTGGCGGTTATGCCGGAGAACCAAGAGATCATCGATAGAACGATGGCGACAGCCGCTCGTTTAGGCATGCGACAAGATTTAGAGACACTTGAAAAGCGTTACAAGCAATCGTCTAAGCTTGCTGGCGGTCAAGGCCGTGTGATTGTTCTTCAAGAGCAAAGCGCTGTTCAAGCAATGGACAGTTGGCGATTGGATTTACCTGTTTATGACAGTCGCGATCAAGGGGCAATATATTCTCTTGCGCTGCCATATTACCCGAGCCAAAACGTAGAGCGTTTTTCTGCGTTACGAATCAGCGGACAACCGTTACAAGAACACTTGATTACGGATGTAAACGCGATGGCTCAGAACGATTTATCTGAGCGTATGACGACAATTGTTATTCGCCAAGCGCTGCGTGTGGTCGCGAAAGATCGCATTCGTAAAGAAGCAACCAAGGGCGATGATGTCGGTAATATCTTGTTCAATGTGTGGAACACACTGACAGAGCAACCAGATACGCGCAGTTGGCAATCTTTGCCTGCAGAGATTAAGAGCAGCACGTTTGTAGCAAATAGCGGTCAATATACGTTAGAAGCGGGCGCTAAAACGTATGACTTTGATATTCGAGAAGGGCAAACCACCTTGGTTTGGATTTCTCGACAAGGGAATAACGCAACAATGTGGCATAAACAGCTAGGGAGGCTGTAATGAAAAAGTGGTTAGTGAGCTTAGCAGCGGTTATGGCTCTGGCTGGTTGTGCTGATAATACAGCTGGCGTAAGGGTTGATAGTCTGACTCAGAACGTTTTCTTTGGTGACAAGGTATTGGGTAGCCGTTTACAGGTTGAAGATATCCGCACCGATCTAGTCGACGGTCATACGCGAGGAATCGTTCGTTTAAACAGTAACTATAAAGGCGATCAACATATCCTTTATCGTTTTTACTGGTACGACGATGCTGGGCTTGAGGTCAACCTAAAACAAGGCCCTTGGAAACAAGCGATTGTTCGTGGCTTTGAAAGTCTTTCGTTGTCGGAAGTGTCGGTAAACCCGAAGGCAACTCAGTTCCGAGTTCAGTTCCGAGAGCAGTAAGCTCGATTAGAATAGATTTAGTGACAACTGGCTTTAGTTAACATCAACTAGAGTTTCAGAAAGCGAATTCATTGATTCGCACAGACAAGAATTTAAGAGTGTGGGTAACCCCACTCAGTGATAAGTTGAGGAAACAAAATGAAAAAGAGTGTCATTGCGCTACTAGGTTTAGCGGTTATTTTAGGCGGTTGTTCGAACAAGGTAAGCTACGGTGATGCACAAGCAGTAGAAACCACGACAATCGATTTCGGTTCAACTGACCTTCAAACGATTGCGGGTGAAATGGTCGATAGCATGATGGCTTCTGGTTCAGTGTCTTACATTACTCGTGAACAGCGTCCAATCGTGTTCGTTGAGCGAATCAAGAACAAAACAAGCGAGCACATCGATACTGAGTCAATCACTGACACAATCAGTACTAAGATGTTGAACTCTGGTAAGTTCCGTTTCGTTGATATGGACCGTGTAGAGTCTGTTCGTGACCAACTGAACTTCCAAAACAATGATGAGCTAGTTAACCAAAGCTCAGCAATCCAGTTCGGTAAAATGGTTGGTGCTCAGTACATGTTGTACGGCAACCTATCAAGCATCGTTAAGAAAGACGGTAGCGATGAAGACGTATACTACAAAATGACGATGCGTCTGATGGATCTTGAGTCTGGCTTGATTGAATGGGCTGACGAGACTGAAATCCGTAAGCAACAATCTAAGAGCCTACTGGGTCTTTAATTTCGCTTACTTGCCAACTATGCGCCGCCAGTTTTGACAGCGCTTACTCTTGAAAGAGCTTGATCTTGACGGTGCTTAATCTTGAGAGTGCATAGCTTGGTCACACGCCAATGCAGTACATGATGTGCTGTTAATGAAGAGACACTGGCTTTTTGTCAGTGTCTTTTTTGTAGGGAAACAAAGACGTTTATAGGGAATAAGCAATGGCAATTTTTTCTTGGTCTGAGGCTAAGCTTCTTGATACCAGTTTGAGTTCGCTTGATGGTTACTTTTCTGAGCCCCCAGTTAGGGCGCAGACTCTGACAGGCGGTTTGACTAATCGATGTTGGAAGTTGGTTTCAGCCGATGGCACAGCGTATGTGTGGCGCCCAATCACACCGATTACCAAAGCCTTCTTTATCTCTCGCCATGAGGAGTATCAAGTGCTCTCTGCGATTGAGCGTCTTGGTATTGGCCCAAGCCCGGTGGTAGTGAATGAGCAAGGGCTACTGGTTGAATGGATTGATGGTGAGACTCTTTATGAAGGGTTAGACATTGAAGACCTGTTGAAAACGTTGATCTCAGTGCATCTGGTTAACACTGCGCGATTGCCGCTCCAACCTTTCAGTTTTACAGCGAGAGTTGACCATTACTGGCTGCAGCTTGATGCGATTCATAAGACGGAAACCTGCACCAAAATTTACCAAGAGTGGCGAACCGCTCCAAGTATTCCAAGCGTTGATCTGTCTTTGTGCCATTTTGATTTAGGTGGTTACAACCTAGTGAGAAGCAGCGACGAGATTAAGATTATTGATTGGGAATACGCCGCGCTAGCTGACCCTAGGCTTGATCTAACCTTAACCATTGCGGTTGCAGGTGTACCAGTTTCGGAAGCGGTTAACAAGTATTGTCAGCTGCGAGGTATTCATGATGTTCAGCCTTGGCTTGATGGTGTAGAAGCATGGTTACCAAGAAGCCAAATGATGGCGATGTTATGGTATTTGCTTGCTCACCAGTTATGGGGTGATGAAAGTTACCTGCGCGAAGCAGAGGCTCTAAGTCACACTTTATGTAGCTAGGATCACGTTTAGGAAGTGAAAAATATAATTTCGGTGGTCTTCCCTTTAAAACCTTGTTTTTCGTGTTAGATTGATCAAAACGTACCAATATTCAACGGGGGAGGTACAATGATTATCTATCTACATGGCTTCGACTCAACAAGCCCGGGCAATCACGAAAAAATACTGCAGTTGCAATTCATTGATGATGATGTTCGTTTCATTAACTACAGTACTTTGCATCCAAAACACGATATGCAGCATTTGCTAAAAGAAGTGCATAAAGTGATAGAGCAATCCGATGATCCGCATCCAATCATTTGTGGTGTTGGTTTAGGTGGTTTTTGGTCTGAGCGTATTGGTTTCTTATGTGGTATTAAGCAGGTGGTCTTCAACCCGAATCTACACCCTGAGAACAACATGGTGGGTCGCATTGACCGTCCAGAAGAGTACGAAGATATCGCCACTAAGTGTGTTGCTCAATATCGTATGAAGAACAAAGGTCGCTGTTTGGTGGTGCTTTCTCGTGAAGATGAAATTCACGACAATAGCAAAACAGCCGCTGCGCTCGAAGATTACTACGACGTAATCTGGGACGAGAAAGAGAGTCATAAATTCAAAAAGATCTCTCAGCACCTTCAGGCAATGAAAGCGTTTAAGAACGCCTAATCACTCCGGTTATTTTATAAAAGCAGCACTCATTTGGGTGCTGCTTTTTCACATCTGAATCTTGGAGATTGGTATTGATAAAGCAGTTGTATATGTTTTATTGCTCAGTTTGTGCATTTATAGATAAGTTTGCGCAAACGTTAACTAATTAGCCGCGAATCCTCATTGCGGGTAAGGATTTTTGTTGCGGTCATCTTTTTGCTATATATAATGTTCCCAAGCAAAATATTTTGACAAATATCAAAAAAAATTGAGAGCGAGTGAAGAACTTGCCCATAATTTGCGTTCTATCTCTCAGCTAGACGCCTTTTTTATCCATGTGAGCAGAGCGACAAACGAATGTTTGTTGTTTGTAATCCCTCTAACTACTCGGTGAGCTGTCGTTATTCTTTTTCGCGGTTATCCAATATGTCACAGCCTTATCAACAAGGCCGAGTAGATACATAGAATTTATCGGTTGGAGCAATCGGACCGAACCCCATTTATTCATTTTGTAGAGGATTGTCATTGTGACAAAAATTATCGTAGTAGGCGGCGGTGCTGGTGGTTTAGAACTAGCAACTAAGCTAGGCCGAACTTTAGGTCGTAAGAAACGTGCCCAGATCACTCTGGTAGACCGTAAAGCAAGCCACCTATGGAAACCATTACTTCATGAAGTAGCAACTGGCTCACTGGATGAAGGTGTTGATGCATTAAGCTACCGCGCACATGCAAAAAACCATTACTTCGACTTCCAAATGGGCAGCCTGAACGACATCGATCGTGAGCGCAAAGTGATTGCACTGAGCGAACTGAAAGATGAGCACGGTGAACTGCTGATGCCAAGCCGTGAACTTGAATACGACATTCTTGTTATGGCACTAGGTTCAACGTCGAACGACTTCAACACTCCAGGTGTTCGTGACAACTGTATTTTCCTTGATAGCCCAGAACAAGCGCACCGTTTCCGTACTGAAATGAACAACCAGTTCTTAAAGCTGCACGCTAAAAATGGTCAAGGCACGGTAGACATCGCGATTGTTGGTGCTGGTGCGACAGGTGTTGAGCTTTCTGCAGAGCTACATAACGCGGTTAAAGAGCTTCGTACTTACGGTTTCGGTGATCTAGATTCAAGCAAGCTGAACGTAAACCTAGTGGAAGCGGGTGAGCGTATTCTTCCTGCTCTTCCTCCTCGTATTTCAAGCGCAGCGCACTCTGAGCTAACGAAGCTTGGTGTAAACGTTCGTACGAATACTATGGTGACGCAAGCTGATGCTGATGGCCTAACAACCAAAGACGGCGACAAGATCCCTGCACAAATCATGGTATGGGCGGCTGGTATTAAAGCGCCAGATTTCATGAAAGATATTGGTGGTCTTGAGACTAACCGTATCAATCAACTGGTTGTGAAAAACACGCTGCAAACGACGCTTGATGACAACATCTTTGCTATTGGTGACTTGGCGCAATGTACGCAAGCGGATGGTTCATTCGTTCCACCACGTGCACAAGCGGCTCACCAAATGGCAAGCTGCGCGTTTAGCAACATCATTGCTAAGCTGAATGGTCGTGACCTGAAAGACTACATCTACAAAGATAAAGGCTCACTGGTTTCACTAAGCCGTTTCTCTACTGTAGGTAGCTTGATGGGTAACCTGACTAAAGGTTCGATGATGGTTGAAGGTCGTATTGCGCGTGTGGTTTACATCTCTTTGTACCGCATGCACCAGATGGCACTTCACGGTTTGATCAAAACATCACTGATGATGTTGGTTGGTCGTATTAACCGTGTACTTCGTCCAAACCTAAAGCTTCACTAATCAGGTAAGCCTGATAAATGGCTTCACGCTGATAATAAAAAAGAGCTCTTCGGAGCTCTTTTTTGATCGTGCCAGTTTAGTGACATTTACCCAGTTTAGTGATTTACGCTTATCACTGAGTTGTAGCGGTTAAGCCGTTGGCGGCAATACAGAGTAAACGACGCCATCTTTCGGTTTTCCGTCAAACAGAAATCGATTCTTGGCAATGGTTTCTCGCTCTGCACCACACTTTGCTATCAGCTTTTGGCTTGGTAGATTTTCGGTATCACAAACGATCTCTAGTCGCGTTAGCTTAAGCTGAGCAAAGCAGAACTCAAACAAGGCCAGCATCGCTTCTTTGGCAATGCCTCTCCTTTGAAACTCGTCACCGACCCAATAACCTAAACTTGCCATATTGAAGGTGTGGTAAAGCTCATTGATCGCAACCATTCCGACCAGCTTATCGGTTTTTCGCTCAAAAATACCAAAACCAAACGCATCGGCTTTGACCCAGTTCAGACGAGTTGCCAGAATGAATTTTTCGGCTTCGACAATAGAAAACTCATCATGACACCAGTCTACCCAAGGTAATAAGCTCGGTGAAGATTTTATCAGCTGAGCAAACTCTTGAGCATCTGAGGCTTCAATGATTTTGAGGCTTAGATTCTGTGTATTGATCTGAAAGTCTGGGCTCATAGGACGCACCAAATAACATGTAACGGCTAATAAAACGCCCTCACAACGGAGGGCGTATTCAATGCTTAATACAACTTCAATTCTTTATATCAAGTTCCACTCTCTATAAGAATAGTTGAGCTGCTAGCTGAAGACTGATTACGTGGCTTATTGAGCGACGCGACGTACTTGAATCACCATGCCAAGAAGCGGGTGGTCTAGGTAGTGAGTCTCTGTACTGCGCATGCGACGTTTTTGTTCCATGCGGTAGCTCTTAAGGAACTCTTGCACTTCAACGGTCGGAGAGATCTCGGTAAGGTTACCCACCTGAACATTGCTCTCTGCACCACTTACTGGCGAATCTAGTTCGATTTGCTGTTCTTGCAGCGTCACTTCACGAACGCTTGGCGCTTTTAAATCAAGCGTCGTTTCAGCATATAGGTAGTGCTGTACGTAGATTTGTAGCTTGCCATCTAATTCGTAAAGCGGCTTATCAATGGTCTCTTCTTGGAAACCATCCGGATTTGATGCAGTCACAGCACCTTTCTCAGAGCCGTCGGCATTGAACTGTTTAGAGAAGTCTTTACCTGCTTGAATATGGAAAACAGGTGCTGAGCTCTTACCTTGGTCACCTTGACGCCAAGCAGTGTGCATCAGAACTTCAAAGCCTGCGTGTTTACGTAGCTTGTCTTTCTGAGGTGTTAACTTGTATTCCGAGTAAGGAAGCATCTGCACGCCTTTCTTCGCTCGGTATTGGGTATCTTGAAATGAACCAACGCGCTCAAGTGAAATCTTAGGCTGTGTGTTTGGCCAAGATTCATTTACTTTTTCTGCATCAACAGCGCGCTTAAAAATGATCACTTCTATATCAAATTGTCTCTGCGCCAAACTTGGCAGTGAGACGAACAATAGTAGCAGTGGGATCAGTCTTTTCATTTTTACTCCGTCTTCCAGCCGAACTACCGGCTGGATAATTTATATGTGCAAGTGGATTGGGACTTATGCTGAAGGCAGCAAGTTCTGTCTGAATTCGCCCAATAAATCACTAACAAATTGAATTCGTTTCCGTCTGTCGACCAATGGTATCGTAAACTTGAACTTAGTTGGTCCTTCCATTGAAAACTTTTGCGGTTGAGATTGCAACAGTTTAACAAGGTAGGCCGGGTTTATGTCAGCATCCGGGTAGAATTCTAAGAATCCGCCCTTATCGTGAGCTTCAATTTTCTTAGCTTTGATAGACGCAGCCGCTAATTTAAGCTCAGAAACTGACAACAAGTTCTTGGTGGCATCTGGAAGGATACCGAAGCGATCGATCAACTCAACTTTAAGCTCAGCCAATTCATCGGTATCACTCACGCTCGCAATACGTTTGTAGGTTGATAAACGTGTGTTGATGTCTGGGATATAGTCATCTGGCAATAGAGCCGGCAAGCGCATTTCAATCTCAGTTTGCTCACGCAATAGGTCATCAAGTGAAGGCTCGCGACCTTCTTTCAATGCCTCTACTGCTTGCTCAAGCATCTCCATGTACAAGGTGAAACCAACCGACTGGATCTGACCACTCTGCTCATCACCCAATAGTTCACCAGCACCACGAATCTCTAAGTCGTGAGTTGCGAGGGTGAAACCCGCGCCCAAGTCTTCCAGAGAGGCAATCGCGTCTAGTCGCTTGATTGCATCTTTGGTCATCGCCTTTGGATGTGGCGTTAACAAGTAAGCATAAGCTTGGTGGTGAGAACGACCTACACGGCCGCGCAATTGGTGCAGTTGTGCCAAACCAAGGTTATCGGCTCTGTCCATTAAGATGGTATTCGCCGTTGGAACATCGATACCGGTCTCAATGATGGTTGTACACACCAGAAGGTTAAAACGCTGGTGGTAGAAGTCATTCATTATACGTTCTAGTTCGCGCTCTCGCATTTGACCATGAGCCACAGTTACGCGCGCTTCTGGAATCAGTTTCTGTAGTGACTCAGCCGTTTTCTCTATCGTATCAACTTGGTTGTGTAGGAAGTACACCTGCCCACCACGCATGATTTCACGCAGTACCGCTTCTCTCACCACTGCATCATCACTTTGACGAACAAAGGTTTTGATTGCTAAGCGTCGTGCAGGAGGCGTTGCGATGATAGACAAGTCACGCATGCCACTCATCGCCATATTTAGCGTTCGTGGAATAGGCGTTGCAGTTAACGTTAAGATGTCGACATCTGCACGCATCGCTTTCACTTTCTCTTTCTGACGTACACCAAAGCGGTGTTCTTCATCGACAACCAACAAGCCAAGATCTTTGAACTTAATATCGCTAGAAAGTAGCTTGTGAGTACCGACCAAGATATCGACCTTACCGTCGGCGACATCTTGCATGATTAATTTCTGCTCTTTAGCTGATTTGAATCGAGACAGAACTTCGACACGAATCGGCAAGTTGGCAAAACGGTCGCGGAAGTTTTCGAAGTGTTGTTGAGCAAGTAGGGTGGTAGGAACTAACACTGCCACTTGTTTGCTGTTATCAGTGCATACAAACGCTGCGCGCATCGCCACTTCTGTCTTACCAAAACCAACATCACCACACACTAGGCGGTCCATGGCTTTTGCTTGGCACATGTCAGACATAACCGCATTAATTGCCATTGCTTGGTCATCGGTTTCTTCAAACGGGAAGTCAGATTTGAAGGTTGCGTATTGACCGCGATCCAATACAAATTTGTAACCCGGTTTGAGTTCACGCTTGGCGTAAACATCAAGTAGCTCTGCGGCAACGTCACGCACTTTTTCAGCGGCACGTTTACGCGCTTTTTGCCAGGCTTCGCCACCGAGTTTATGCAGTGGTGCAGAGTCTTCAGCTCCGCCAGAGTAGCGTCCAATGAGGTTCAAAGAAGCAACAGGCACGTACAACTTGGCATCATTTTGATACTCAAGGGTTACGTATTCGGTTTTCATGCCACCGGCTTCGAGAGTCTGCAGGCCGATGTAGCGACCAATACCGTGGTCAATGTGAACAACAGGCTGACCCGGTTTCAATTCCGCAAGGTGACGAATTACCGTGTCGCTGTTGACGCTTTTCTTATCTTTCTTACGACGCTGAACAACACGATCGCCAAGTAAGTCGCTTTCACAGATAAGTGCAATGTTTTGTTCTTCATGGATAAAGCCGTGTTCAGCTGAACCAAGAATGAGGCTGAACTTGTCTTTCGCTTTAATGGCAGCATCGAGGTTTTCAACTTCACTTGGTCGTACTTTAATACCACGAAGTAGTTCACTCAGTGCTTCACGACGACCTTCTGATTCAACCGAAAATACCACTTTGCCATCGAAGGCCTCTGTGAACTTTCTTAGGTTAGCTAAAGGCTCTTTATTTTGATGTTGAACGCTAAGGTCAGGCAATGACACGACAGGCAAGTTGGTGCGGCCTGCTTTTTCTTCAATCGACTCTAGGCTTAGGTTGACCTGTGGCTTCTGTTTGAAGTGAGCGAACAGCTCGTCTTTCTTCAACCAAAGTTGCTCAGGTGTCAGCAGTGGTCGTAGTGGATCAACACCACGTTGCTCGTATCTATGAGCGACATCAGCAAGGAAAGAATCAACAGCGGTTTCTACATCACCCAGAACCAAGAGTTGCGCTTCGTCGGCAACATAGTCAAAAAGCGTTTCTGTGTGATCGAAGAACAGCGGTTGCCAATACTCAATACCAGCTGGCCATGTGCCTTTAGATACCTGCATATAAACCGATTCTGGTTCACGGCGTGCATCAAACTGTTGGCGCCAACGAATACGGAAATCTTCAATTGCTGTTTCCGAGGTTGGGAATTCGTGAGCAGGTAACAGGCGGATCTCAGAGATGTCTTCGATAGAACGTTGGTTTTCAGGATCGAAGGTACGAATGGTATCGATCTCATCATCGAAGAAGTCGATGCGATACGGGTCTTTACTGCCCATTGGGAACAGGTCAAGAATCGAACCACGACTTGCGTATTCACCCGGACCAAACACTTGATCTACGTAACGATAGCCTGATTTTTCAAGCTGCAGGCGCAGTTTCTCTAAAGAGTAAAGATCGCCTGTTTTCACCATTAGGGTGTGTTGCAGCAAAAAGTCACGCGGTGATTGGCGCTGAAGTAGCGTGCTAATCGGTACGATCGTGATGCCGTCTTTTAATGTCGGTAAGGCATAAAGGCGTGCAATACGATCTGAAATGATCTCTTGGTGTGGAGAAAAGCTGTCGTAAGGCAGTGTTTCCCAGTCTGGGAATAGTGCGACTTCATGTGCCGTAAACTGTTCAATTTCAGATTGCAGCTTCAGAGCGACTTGTGGGTCTGGTACTGCAAGTACGGTATGGCTGTTGTGCTGCTCTGCGAGTTTAGCGATGGCCAGAGCGAGAGACGAACCGACTAGGTTACCGATGTGCTTTTTGTCACCGGCTCCTTTGAGTGTAGGTAGTGTAAAAATAGATTGTTTGGTCATGTTAATTTACTTGTTATCTCGTTCTAGAGAGCGTTGACGCAAAAGTTTCTGTTGTTGATGAAGTGCCGCTTTAATTAGCAGGTCTTGGTCAGTATCGCGAAGATGAGCGTATTTGAAGTTGATTTCGAAACCTGAATCTTTAGGTTGGCTCGCAAACACTTCCGCATAGCAATAAATGGCTGCGGCTGGGTGTTCTAGGAACAGTTTAGCTTTTACCAAACGTCCCGCTTCGATATCTGTTTTTGAAAAACAGGAAAATTGACTCGCACCGAAAGAGTAGGTGTGAGTACGAAACTTCTCTTCATCTTGCTGTGATAACATAAAGCTCAACAACAGGTTTAATTTAGAGTTCTGTGCATCCAATAAACTGGTGACATTCTTCAAGTCGCTGTTTTTCAGTTCAGCGCGAGCACTGTCGGCTAACAGGTCCAATTGGCTAAATTCACTCGCCACAACGAAAGGGGCAGGGATCTCGGATTCGAACTGAATTTGAGAAGGTAAAGTGAAGTTACTTTCCATTGGTTCTATATTAGCGGTAAGGCTGTGGTGAACGGTGAAAAACTCTTGTTCTGTCATGCGTTAGTTCCTTGAAGTGATCTATTGATTATCGCTATGTGGCCGCAGTAATCAAGGTCAGTTAATTGAAAGTCTCAAATAGTTGTTTGAAATATCGCTATTTGACAAGGTTCTGTTTTTGAAGCCTAACTAATTGAGTTAATTCACTCTATATTTTCAATTAACCCCTACACAGTAACAGCAATACCCGTTACATTAACCCGCATCCCTTTTTGATGGTTCAAAGTATGTTTCATCCTATTTCAATGTTTGTTGGCCTGCGTTATTTGAAAGGCCGTTCAGGTGATCGCTTTAGCCGTTTTGTTTCTTACATGTCGACGGCAGGTATCACCATTGGTGTGCTGTCTTTGATTACTGTTTTATCGGTAATGAATGGATTCGAAGCGCAATTAAAAGACCGAATTCTCGGCGTTCTGCCTCAGGCTGTGGTCTACGAGCAAGGGGGCACGACCTCACTTTCTGAAAAAGCCCCAAGCTTCGCAGAACAGATCTCGCTTAATGGCCACGTCGAACCGATTGTACGTAGTGAGGCGGTGATTCAGAGCCCGGCTCAATTGTCGGCTGGTCTTTTGATAGGTATCGAGCCAAATTCCGATGACCCTCTTCAGGACCACTTAATTGCAGGTCGCTTATCTTCACTCAAAGCAGGGCAATATCAGCTGTTCCTTGGTCATACTTTGGCGAGAAACTTGAAAGTATCCATGGGCGATAAAGTTCGTCTAATGGTGACCAGCGCGAGTCAATACACACCATTAGGGCGTATTCCAAGCCAACGAAATTTCACCGTAGCCGGTATCTTTAACACGGGTTCGGATATTGATGCTCAGCTCATGGTAAGCAACATTCAAGATGCAGGGCGTTTGATGCGTTACAAGTCAGACACCATTTCAGGCTGGCGATTGTTTTTTGATGACCCGTTTGAAGTCGCGGAGCTATCAAATCAACTGTTGCCAGATGGCTGGTTGTGGAGTGATTGGCGTGACCAACGCGGCGAGCTGTTCCAAGCCGTGCGCATGGAGAAAAACATGATGGGCTTGATGCTTGGGCTGATCATCGGTGTTGCTGCATTCAATATTATCTCTGCACTGATTATGGTGGTGATGGAGAAGCAATCTGAAGTTGCGATTCTTAAAACCCAAGGTATGACTGATGGTCAAGTAATGGGTATCTTTATGGTTCAAGGTGCAAGTAGCGGCGTGATTGGTGCGCTCTCAGGTGGCGTGTTAGGCGTTGTCTTGGCCATGAACTTGAATACTATCTTAGAGGCGATGGGTGTTGCTCTGTTCTCGTTTGGTGGTCAACTGCCAATAATGATTAACCCAATTCAAATCGCAGTTGTTGTGGTTCTGGCTATTGCACTTAGCTTGATTGCCACTGTTTTCCCTTCTTATCGTGCATCGTCTGTGAAACCTGCTGAGGCCCTTCGTTATGAGTAATTTTCTTCAATGTAATGATATCCGTAAAACGTACCGTGAAGGCTCGTTGGATACCGAAGTCCTTAAAGGTGTTAGCTTTGACATTGAGAAAGGGGAACTGGTCTCGATCATCGGTACCTCTGGTTCAGGTAAAAGTACGCTACTGCATATATTAGGCGCTTTAGATGATGCCTCTGCGGGCAGTGTGAGTTTTCTTGGTCAAGATTTAGCGTCTTTAAGTTCGAACAAGCAAGCTAAGCTGCGCAACCAGCACCTTGGTTTTGTTTATCAATTCCACCATCTGCTTTCTGATTTTTCTGCACTAGAAAACGTAGCTATGCCGTTACTTATCGGCGGCGAGAAACCTGCGAAAGCAAAACAAGAAGCACAACTGTTACTTGATAAAGTCGGGCTGAGTCATCGTGTTGATCATCGACCTTCTGAACTTTCTGGTGGTGAAAGACAGCGTGTGGCAATTGCTCGTGCATTGGTAAATAAACCAGCTTTAGTTTTAGCTGATGAACCGACGGGTAACCTTGATCATAACACTGCGCTTTCTATATACGACTTAATGCGTGAGCTCAACCGTGAATACGATACTGCTTTCTTGGTGGTAACCCATGATGGTGAGCTCGCTGGCAAGATGGATCGTCAACTGCACATGCAAGATGGTTTGTTGGTTAACGTAGAAAAAGAGGAGGGCTAAGTGTTTTCTTCTTTATCTCTATTGATAGGCGGCCGCTTTAGTCGAGCCAAACAACGAGACAAGATGGTGTCGTTCATCTCTTTGTCTTCGACAATTGGCATTGCGGTTGGTGTTGCGGTGATCATTATTGGTTTGTCGGCCATGAATGGTTTCGAACGTGAGCTTGAATCGCGTGTGCTTTCTGTTATTCCACACGGTGAGTTTGAGGGCGTGAATGAACCAGTCACTCGCTGGGAACATGTGATTGAACAGTCAGAGAAACACGACAAGGTTGTGGCAGCAGCGCCTTATGTGAAAATTACGGCGCTTGCTGAAAAGGGCAAAGAGCTGAAAGCGATTGAAGTGCGCGGTGTTGATCCTAAGCGTGAGCAAGAAGTATCAAGCCTGTCTAACTTTATCGATAAACAAGCTTGGAGTGAATTTAAAGCAGGGCAACAGCAGATCATCTTAGGCTCCGGTGTTGCGAATGTGCTCGGCGCTAAAGTCGGTGATTACCTAACCCTGATGATTCCAACTGTGAACGGTACGGTGAAGGTTCAAGCGCCAAAACGAGTTCGAGTCAAAGTGGTTGGTCTGCTGACTCTTAATGGCCAGATTGATCACAGCTTGGCTTTGATCCCTCTTGGTGATGCTCAGGTTTACGCAAACCTAGGTGAAGCGGTGACAGGTGTTTCTTTGAAAGTAACCGATGTACTGAATGCCAACTCGATTGTGCGTGAAGTCGGCAATCAGCTAGATGTGTATGTGTATCTGCGCAGTTGGCAACAGAAGTTTGGTTTCTTATACCGAGATATTCAGCTGGTTCGCACCATCATGTACCTAGTTATGGTGCTAGTAATCGGTGTGGCTTGTTTCAATATTGTCTCGACTTTGATGATGGCAGTAAAAGACAGAGCATCAGAGATAGCGATACTACGAACCATGGGCGCATCTGATGGATTGGTAAAACGCATCTTTGTTTGGCAGGGCGTATTCTCGGGAGTGTTAGGTAGCTTAGTTGGTAGTGCATTTGGTGTTTTAGTCGCCCTTAATCTAACCACGATTATAAAAGGGCTTGAGAAGTTGATCGACCATCAGTTCCTATCGGGCGATATCTACTTTGTCGACTTCCTGCCATCACAGCTGAACATGACGGATGTTATTGTCGTGTCCGGTACTGCGATTGTTTTAAGTTTATTGGCGACATGGTACCCAGCATCGCGAGCAGCGAAGTTGAACCCTGCCTCGGTGTTAAGTTCTAAATAATGGTAGCTCTATATAACATTCGCTTCTAATAACAAATAAATTGTCTTTCTCTAGATGCAAAAAAGGATCCCCGATGGGATCCTTTTTTATTGAATTCAAATTGCATTTCTTACGACTTTTCTTACATGCCATTGTTGCAGAGGTAAGCTGTTCATCTGATTTCTTCTTGTTTCCGTTTTACTCGGATCGGATACAAGGGTAGATCTAAAAACAGAGTAGGTCGCTTAGTACCTTGCTTTTCGTTTCTTCCAGCTTCTCACTACTGAGTAACGCCATAAGCCGCGAATACCAAAGTAGCCAATCATCGCTGAAACCACGCCACAAATCAGACAACCTAGTAGGAACGGAGGTCCTATCGTGCTCATTTGCGCCAAGATAAAGTCCCAAGACAACTCGAAGTGAAAGGCTTGAGGTGGCACATGCATCACAAACGCCCCGACTTTATACGCAAAGTAGAAGAGTACAGGCATGGTGACCGGGTTGCTGATCCAAACAAGAGCGACAGACAAGGGTAGATTAACGCCGCATGCGACAGCGAGGCCTGCAGACATAATCATTTGACTTGGTAGAGGGACAAACGCCATGAATAACCCAACAGCAAACGCGCCAGCCGCAGAGCGACGATTAAGGCACCATAAGTTGGGGTTGTACAAAACATTGCCAAAAACTTTCAATGCTTTCTGACGCTTGATGAGCTCATGGTCAGGCATAAATCGTTTGATAAACTTTCTTGGCATAGGAGGAAGCTACTCTCTTGTTTAACACTTGGTTCTTGATTTCATTCGCTGCGACAGTTGTGTCTGCCAGCTTTTGGCCTGTGATGCCACATCGGGTTTGGGCACCATTGATACTGTTGTTACTGATAGCATCAATAAAGTATAGCGTTTTCCGGAGTGCAAGAGGTCCAGTAACAGCATTGATACTAGTTATCTGCCTAGGGAATGCAATTGAAATACAAACGAATCGATTATTCCAATCAGGGCAGAATACTACCATAAATGCGTCGGTTGTTAGCCTTTTTAGTGAAAATAGCCACGGTTTTGAAAGCGTAATAGTAGTCAGAACAATTGGCGGCGAAAAATTAATCTTTCCTCAATTGATAAAATTGCGGTTGTTTACGCCTTTCAAGTTGACGCTCGGAGATGAAGTTTATTTGTCGGCTTCAATAAAGCCCGTTTGGGGCAAGCTCAACGAGGCGGGCTTTGATCTGGAAAAGTATCTGTTCAGTGAGGGGGTTGTGGCTAATGTCACTTACCGAGCAGGTACTGGATATCGGATTCACTCTAGCACCAACTTGCGCTCTCAGTGGTTTGAGAGCAGCCTACAAAGGCTAAATAGGCTGGCCAACACCGATCTTATTGTGGCACTGAGCTTTGGTTATCGAGAACTCATTCACCCTCAGCGATGGGACTTGCTTAAAAGTAGCGGGTTAATTCACTTGATGGCTATTTCAGGGCTCCATATTGGGATTGCTTTTGGCATTGGTTATCAATTGGGGAAGGTCGTCCGATTGATTTCTCCTTCACTGCTCTGGTTACCCACGCTATTTGGTCTTGGTTTGGCCTATTTCTACAGTTGGTTTGCAGGATTTACTTTGCCTACACTCAGAGCTCTGGTGATGTGTGTTCTCGCGAGTTACTTTTTGTGGCGTGGCCAAAGTATCAGTTTGATTCGCTATGTGGCATTGAGCTTGTGTGTGGTTTTGTTGATTTGGCCATTTTCAGCATTATCGAGTAGCTTTTGGCTATCCTTTGGTGCGTTAGGCGCGGTGCTCTACATTGCTTTGAACAACATCTCATCTTCTGCAAGCCCCACCTTTGTCGGCCGAGTATTCAAGCTCATAAAGATACAGTTCCTGTTGACGTT
Source organism: Vibrio pomeroyi (assembly GCF_024347595.1). NCBI lineage: Bacteria > Pseudomonadati > Pseudomonadota > Gammaproteobacteria > Vibrionales > Vibrionaceae > Vibrio > Vibrio pomeroyi. The sequence goes on from NZ_AP025506.1 coordinate 1,177,363, forward strand.
ACTAATTGCTCCTTTTTCGATGTTGTTTTTCCAAGGGGTGAGTCTGGTCTCTGTTTTCTATAACCTGCTGTTGCTGCCTTGGGTGTCGATAGTTACGATTCCATTGCTGTTTCTGGCGATGTTTTTGAGCTTGTTCTCCGAATTTTTGTTTGGATCGAATACTTTAACTCATGGTTTCGCTTTTAAGTTGTGGAAGCTGGTTGATTTATCACTGGAACCTTTGGTTTTTAGTCTCCCTTTCTCTGAACAGTTTTGGATTCAGGTGGACAACCACACGAGTGAGCTAATTGTATTCCTGATCGTGTTTTTCGGTTTTGTCAGCCGATACATCCAATCGAAGTTATCAATATTAACAGTCTCTGTATTTATATTGTGGTGGGAACTTAACGAATCCAAATCAGATAGTTTCACCATTGATATCTTGGATGTTGGACACGGACTGTCTTTGGTTTTAGAAAAGAACAATCAAGTTGTGGTTTATGACCTTGGTAATGCATGGCCGGGTGGGTCGATTGTCGAATCTTTGTTGATCCCTACATTAAATAGTAGAGGCATAAGAGATATCGAAGGTGTGATAATCAGCCACTTTGATTCAGACCATGCTGGTGGCTATCCCGCATTACTTGACAGTTACGATCCTAAGTGGATAAGAACCAGTCAGAACATTAGCCTACAAACTCAACCTATCACTCAAGCTCAGTCTAATATTCAAGCATGTACTATTGGAGAGGCTTGGAACTGGCAGGGCATTAAGTTTGAGGTGCTGTGGCCTCCCAAACAAGTGAAGAGGGCATATAACCCGCACTCTTGTGTTGTCAGAATATATGAGTCAAACTCAGGGTTTTCGATGCTGTTAACGGGTGATATCGAACTAGTAAGTGAGTGGTTACTTGCTCGTCAAGGTGAACGACTTAAAAGTTATGCCATGTTGGTTCCGCATCATGGTAGCGATTCGTCATCGATTAAGCCGTTTATTGAGGCTGTGTCACCTCAGTTGTCGATAGCTTCTCTAGGCAAAGGAAATCAATGGGGAATGCCGAGCGAATCGGTGATTGCACGTTATCAAGAAGTGGGGAGCACCTGGCTTGATACAGGAGAAAGCGGACAAATAACCATCACTCTCACCCAAGAAGGTTGGCAATATCATACGATTAGAGAGGAACAAGGCAGGCAGTGGTATAGGCAGATGCTCCGTAAGGGAGTAGAATAGACAGATTATTGTGAGAAAATTAAGCGATTCTATGTCAACACAAACAGATGAAACTACCTGGGTCACGTTTAAAAGACTTTGGACTTATATTCGACTATATAAGGCTGGCCTTGGTGTTGCGGTTATTGCGCTTATTATAAATGCCGTCTCTGATACCTATATGATTTCCTTACTAAAGCCGTTACTTGATGAAGGCTTTGGTAATGCTGAATCTGACTTTTTACGCACGCTTCCAATCATTATCTTTGCCATGATGTTCATTCGTGGTGTCAGTGGTTTCGTCTCAACCTATTGCTTGAGCTGGGTTTCTGGCAATGTGGTTATGGAAATTCGTCGAAAAATTTTCAGTCATTTCATGCATATGCCTGTTTCTTTCTTCGATAAAGAACAGACGGGTGCGCTGTTATCTCGAATTACTTACGATTCAGAGCAAGTGTCTGCCGCAACAAGCAAAGCGCTAGTAAGCATTGTACGTGAAGGTGCAAGTATTATTGGTTTGCTAACATTGATGTTCTGGAACAGCTGGCAGTTGTCTTTGGTTCTATTTGCGGTTGCTCCCCTTGTTGCGTGGGCGATCAGCATCGTATCGAAGCGATTTAGAAAGATTTCTAAAAATATGCAAACCAGCATGGGTCACGTTGCTTCTTCAGCTGAACAAATGTTGAAAGGCCACAAGGTGGTTCTCACTTACGGTGGTCAGGATCTAGAAAAACACCGCTTTGACAAAGTGAGTAACCAGATGCGTCAACAAAGCATGAAGCTAGTAACGGCACAAGCAGCTGCGAACCCGATCATTCAAATGATCGCTTCAGTGGCGATTGTGGTGGTTCTTGTGCTTGCGAGTGTTGATTCTATCAAGGCTGAGCTAACGCCAGGTACGTTCACGGTTGTGTTCTCAGCAATGTTTGGTTTAATGCGTCCACTAAAAGCGCTAACGAACGTAACGTCTGAATTCCAACGCGGTATGGCAGCTAGCACAACTCTGTTTGGTTTGATGGATCTAGATACTGAGCAAAACACAGGTACGTTGAAGCCTAAAACGGTGACTGGTGAGGTTGCTGTCAAAGATGTGACGTTTACTTATGATGGTGCAGAGAAACCTGCTCTCGATAAGGTCAGCTTTAATATACCGAAAGGTAAGACGGTCGCACTTGTCGGCCGTTCAGGCTCGGGTAAGAGTACTATTGCTAACCTGTTTACTCGTTTCTATGACGTAGATTCGGGCTCTATCGAATTGGATGGGCACGACATTCGCGATTATGAACTGAGAAACCTACGTGAGCATTTTGCTCTGGTTTCTCAAAATGTTCACCTGTTTAACGATACGGTCGCGAACAACATCGCGTATGCCGCAGAAGAGCAATATACTCGCGAACAGATTGAACATGCGGCTAAACTTGCTCATGCAAGTGAGTTTATTGAAGGCATGGAAAATGGCATCGATACCGTTGTTGGTGAAAATGGCGCGAGCCTTTCTGGCGGTCAACGACAGCGTATTGCAATTGCACGTGCTCTATTAAGAGATGCACCTGTGCTGATTCTTGATGAGGCGACGTCTGCATTGGATACTGAATCAGAGAGAGCGATTCAGTCTGCATTGGAAGAACTACAAAAAGATAAGACTGTGTTGGTGATTGCTCACCGTCTATCGACTATCGAGCAAGCCGATGAGATCTTAGTGGTTGATGATGGCCAAATTGTAGAAAGAGGCGCACACGCAGAACTTATTGAACATGACGGTGCGTACGCGCAGCTGCACCGAATTCAGTTCAGCGGATAAGATTAGGTCGTTGTTGTGATCGAAAAGATTTGGTTTAACAATCATCCGTTGAAATATCTACTTTGGCCACTTCTGTGGCCACTGAGTCAGCTGTTCAAAATGATCAGTAGTCAACGTCGTGATGCGTACCTTTCTGGTAAAAAAGAGACCTATCGACCACCTCTGCCAGTGATTGTTGTTGGCAACATAACCGCTGGTGGGAACGGTAAAACACCCGTTGTGATCTGGTTGGTTGAGATGCTGCAAGCCAATGGCTTTAAACCTGGTGTGGTGTCTCGAGGTTATGGAGCTAAAGCGCCAAACTATCCACTTGTGCTAGACGAAAATACACCAGCCGAACATTCGGGTGATGAGCCTCGTTTGATTCGCAAGCGAACCGGTTGCCCTGTTGCGGTTGACCCTGTACGTGCGAATGCCGTAAAGGCTTTGCTGAGTGAAGGTGTTAATGTCATTATCACTGATGATGGGTTACAGCATTATGCACTTGAACGCGACATTGAATTTTCAGTTATTGACGGTGCAAGACGTTTCGGTAATGAGAGCCTGATTCCCCTCGGTCCATTACGAGAGCCAGTATCACGTTTAGATGATGTTGATTTTTTGATTAACAATGGCGGAAAGGCGCAAGGGCGAGAGCTCTCAATGTCTTTGCTACCAAGCCAAGCAGTCAATCTAAAAACTGGTCAGAAAGTATCGGTTGCTGAATTACCAAAGCTGGTGGCTTTTGCAGGAATAGGTCATCCGCCACGCTTTTTTAAAACATTAGATGATCTTGCTGGTGATGTGGTTTTCACACAAGGCTTCGCCGATCATCAGGATTTTGATAAAGATGAACTTCATGCCTTAGCAAAGAAAGGTATGAATATGATTATGACAGAAAAAGACGCTGTTAAATGCGGAGAATATGCTCAAGATAACTGGTGGTATCTTCCAGTTTCTGCACAGTTCGATGAAGGTTCGCAACAGCAAATTTTAAAAAGAATAAATGAGGTTATGGAATACTATGGATCACCGTCTGCTTGAGATCGTTGCTTGCCCTGTATGTAAAGGTAAACTAACTTATGACAAGGATAAGCAAGAGCTTGTTTGTAAAATCGATCGCTTAGCTTACCCAATCAAAGAGGGTATTCCTGTTCTTCTTGAACCTGAAGCTCGCACTCTTTCAATGGACGAGGGCAAATAATGTCTTACACGGTTGTTATACCGGCAAGATACCAATCGAGCCGTTTGCCAGGTAAGCCTTTGGCTGACATTGGCGGCAAGCCGATGATTCAATGGGTATACGAACAGTCAATGAAGGCAGGTGCTGATAACGTTATTATCGCTACCGATGACGCTCGAGTTGAAAAAGCGGCGAAAGCATTTGGTGCAACCGTTTGTATGACATCACCGAATCATGAATCAGGTACTGAGCGCTTAGCTGAAGTGATTGAGGTAATGAAGATTCCTGATGACCACATCATAGTGAATGTTCAAGGTGATGAGCCACTTATCCCGCCTGCCATTATTAATCAAGTGGCGAATAACCTCGCAAACAGCACCGCACCAATGGCAACGTTAGGCGTAGAAATTACTCACGCTGATGAAGTGTTTAATCCTAACGCTGTAAAAGTCGTGACGGATAAAGACGGTTACGCACTGTATTTTAGTCGTGCGACGATTCCTTGGGATCGCGATGCTTACGCGAACAACGGTACAGCTGCGGAATCTCCTTTGCTTCGTCATATTGGTATCTACGCTTACCGAGCGGGTTTCATCAATACGTACATCAATTGGGAACCAAGTACTTTGGAACGCATTGAGTGCCTAGAGCAACTTCGCGTACTTTGGTACGGAGAGAAGATCCACGTTGACGTTGCGGTTGAAGCGCCTGCAGCGGGTGTCGATACCCCTGAAGACCTAGAAGCGGTTCGCGCCATCATTGGTTAAGCGTCTTTGAGCGAACACTTCTTTGCGCTATGAAGTGCAAAATCATGAGCCTTGCTTATTGCGAGGCTTTTTTATGCCGATAGAAAATGTTTGCGTGTCTTATTGACCTAAGCTAGTGGATATTGAGTCGGTTGCATTCGTCAATGCATCATCAACTCTGAATTATCTGAGATTTACCTCGCTCGACTTCCAATTTTTCTCTATAATATGCCGCCTATAAAGTAGTGGCGAATCGCTAGTACAGAATAAAACTTACGACAAAACGTGGAGTAAAAGATGCCTTCTCAAAGCCCAGTGATTACGGTTGATGGACCAAGTGGTGCAGGTAAAGGTACCCTGTGTATGTTGCTAGCAGATAAGCTAGGCTTTCATCTTCTAGACTCAGGTGCGATCTATCGCGTACTGGCATTAGCGGCAATTCATCACGGTGTAGATACTGAATCAGAAGACGCTTTAGTACCTCTTGCAACTCACTTAGACGTGCAGTTTATTGCTGAAGGCGACCTAGTTAAGGTTATCTTAGAAGGCGAAGACGTGTCGGGTGAACTTCGTAAAGAAGAGACTGGCATGGCGGCCTCGAAAGTAGCGGCTTTACCTCGCGTTCGTGAAGCTCTGCTTCGTCGTCAGCGTGCATTCAGCGCAGCGCCTGGCCTAGTGGCTGATGGCCGTGACATGGGAACGGTTGTGTTCCCTGAAGCTGAAGCAAAAATATTTTTAGATGCAAGTGCAGAAGAGCGTGCGAGTCGCCGCCTTAAACAGTTGCAACAGAAGGGGTTAGATGTTAAATTTGACGACCTTTTGAGCGAGATCCAAGAGCGAGACGACCGAGATCGTAATCGCCCAGTGGCGCCACTTCGCCCTGCAGAGGATGCTCTAGTGCTTGATTCCACCTCAATGAATATTGAGCAGGTAGTAGAAAAAGCACTACACTATATTGAATCGAAACTAGCTGGGTAATTCTACCCGGCTGGCAAGAACGTTGGTCGCAAGGATGATGACCGGCGAATTTATCAACCCCATGCGGTAGGATACCCATGGACGTTTAATTATTGAAGATTAAATAATGACTGAATCTTTTGCTCAACTCTTTGAAGAGTTTCTAAACGAAACAGAATTCCAACAAGGCAGCATCGTTAAAGGTACTGTAGTAGCTATCGAGAACGGTTTCGTTCTTGTAGACGCTGGTCTTAAGTCTGAATCTGCTATCCCTGCTGAACAATTCAAGAACGCTGCTGGCGAACTTGAAGTTGAAGTTGGTGCTGAAGTAGACGTAGCTCTAGACGCTGTTGAAGATGGTTTCGGTGAGACTCAACTTTCTCGTGAGAAAGCTAAGCGCCACGAAGCTTGGATCGTACTTGAGAAAGCTTGCGAAGAAGCTGAAACTGTTGTTGGTATCATCAACGGTAAAGTTAAAGGCGGTTTCACTGTTGAACTTAACGGTATCCGTGCTTTCCTTCCAGGTTCTCTAGTAGACGTACGTCCTATCCGTGACACTGCTCACCTAGAAAACAAAGAGCTAGAGTTCAAAGTAATCAAGCTAGACCAGAAGCGTAACAACGTTGTTGTTTCTCGTCGTGCTGTTATCGAATCTGAAAACAGTGTTGAGCGTGACGAACTTCTTGAAACTCTACAAGAAGGTACTGAAGTTAAAGGTATCGTTAAGAACCTTACTGACTACGGTGCATTCGTTGACCTTGGCGGTGTTGACGGTCTTCTACATATCACAGATATGGCTTGGAAGCGCGTTAAGCACCCATCAGAGATCGTTAACGTTGGTGACGAAATCCTAGTTAAAGTTCTTAAGTTCGATCGTGAGCGCACTCGTGTTTCACTAGGTCTTAAGCAACTAGGCGAAGATCCATGGGTAGCAATCGCTAAGCGTTACCCAGAAGGTCACAAGCTTTCTGGTCGTGTTACTAACCTAACTGACTACGGCTGCTTCGTTGAAATCGAAGAAGGCGTTGAAGGTCTAGTACACGTTTCTGAAATGGATTGGACTAACAAGAACATCCACCCTTCTAAAGTTGTTAATGTTGGCGACGAAGTTGAGGTTATGGTTCTTGATATCGACGAAGAACGTCGTCGTATCTCTCTAGGTCTGAAACAGTGTAAAGCTAACCCATGGCAGTCATTTGCAGAAATGCAAGCTAAGGGCGACAAAGTTACTGGTAAGATCAAGTCTATCACTGACTTTGGTATCTTCATCGGTCTAGAAGGCGGTATCGACGGTCTTGTACACCTATCTGACATTTCTTGGAATGTTGCTGGCGAAGACGCTGTACGTGAGTACAAGAAAGGCGACGAAATCTCAGCAGTTGTTCTAGCAGTAGATGCAGAGCGTGAGCGTATTTCTCTTGGCGTTAAGCAAATGGAAAACGACCCGTTCAACGCATACGTTGCTGACAACAAGAAAGGTGTTCTTGTAAACGGTACTGTTACTGCAGTTGACGCGAAAGGCGCTACTATCGAGCTAATCGAAGGCGTTGAAGGTTACATCCGCGCTTCTGAAGTTTCTCGCGATCGTATCGAAGATGCATCTCTAATCCTAAGCGTTGGCGACAGCGTTGAAGCGAAGTTCACTGGTGTAGACCGTAAGAACCGCGTAATCAACCTATCTATCAAAGCTAAAGATGAAGCTGATGAGCAAGAAGCAATGGCTTCACTGAACAAGTCTGAAGAAGGCGCGTTCGGTAACGCAATGGCAGACGCATTCAAAGCTGCTAAAGGCGAATAATTTAATTTTTCGCTAAGAAAGGAGCCGTAAGGCTCCTTTTTTTTTGCTTATTTTTCCGATAGGTCTATAATTTCTAAAAAGAAAACCAACGAGGGTAACTATGACTAAGTCTGAATTGATTGAAAGACTGTGCGCTGAGCAAACGCATCTTTCTGCAAAAGAAATTGAAGACGCTGTAAAAGACATTTTAGAGCATATGGCTTCAACACTAGAAAGTGGTGATCGAATCGAAATTCGCGGTTTTGGCAGCTTTTCTCTGCATTATCGTGAGCCTCGTGTTGGACGTAACCCAAAGACTGGTGACAAAGTAGAGTTAGAAGGTAAATACGTTCCTCACTTCAAACCAGGTAAAGAGCTGCGTGAACGAGTAAACTCAGGAATGTAGTCTACTTATCGGAATTAAGAAAAGCGGCATACTATAATGTATGCCGCTTTTTTATGACCATAATATGGTGGTCTGATTAGTAATTTTCCTGCATAATCGTACAGCTAACCAACCAATGAGTGATGAACTATGAAAATTATAAAAATAGTCGCCGTTATCGCACTTTTCCTAATTGCACTGGCTTTAGGCTCTCAAAACCAAACAACTGTGAATTTCAACTATCTGCTTGCACAAGGTGACTTCCACCTATCAAGTTTATTAGGTGTTGTATTCGTTTCTGGCTTTGGCCTTGCTTGGTTAGTCTTTGGTAACATGCACATGCGGTCTCAGCTAAAAATTCATCGCTTGAAGAAGCAACTCAATAAGCAATCAAAGCAGGTCGCTGCTGATACTAAAGCTTAAAGGCTATATTTGATGTTAGAGTTACTGTTCTTACTTTTGCCTATCGCAGCCGCTTATGGTTGGTATATGGGTAATCGTAACGCTCAGCAAGAAAAACAAAAACAATCACACCAGATCTCCCGTCAATACGTGACGGGTTTGAACCTATTACTGTCAGACCAATCTGACAAGGCGGTTGATCACTTCATCGAGCTACTTCAAGTAGACAATGAAACCATCGATACTCACTTGGCTTTGGGCAACTTGTTCCGTTCAAGAGGCGAAGTCGACCGCGCGATTCGCATTCACCAAAATCTTATCTCTCGTTCGGGATTAACTCTCGATCAGAAAAACCTCGCATTGCAACAATTAGCTAAAGACTATATGGTCTCTGGCTTTCTTGATCGCGCCGAAAAAATCTTTGAACAGCTTGTAGAAGAACCCGACCATAAAGAGGGTGCACTGCAACAGTTGGTTGCTATTTATCAGCAAACACGTGAGTGGAACAAAGCGATCCATTACGGAAATATCTTAGTTAAACTCGGTAAGAAGAAAATGAAGATGCGTGCCACAGTCGCGCATTTCTGGTGTGAGCTTGCGATGCAAGAACAAGCCGACGGTAACCGCTCTAAGGCACTTCAACACTTCAAGAAAGCTCTGTCTGAGGACCCTAAATGTGTTCGTGCTAGTATTGCTTTAGGTAAGTTCCATTTAGCGAACGAAGATTACCAAAAGACCATCGATTGTCTTGAATCGGTACTTGAGCAAGATATCGACTTCATTAGTGAAGTGTTGCCAACACTTGCTGAGTGTTACCACAAGCTTGGACAAGAAGCTCAACTGGTCGAATTCCTTAAAGCGTGTATCCAGAAGAAAGCTGGCGTATCTGCGGAACTGATGCTTGCTCAATTGGTTGCTCACCATGAAGATGTTGGCTCTGCTCAAGAACTACTGACCAAGCAACTTGTTAAAAACCCAACCATGAAAGGTTTTTATCGATTAATCGATTACCACCTAGCAGAAGCAGAAGAAGGTCGAGCGAAAGATAGCTTAACCACGCTTCAATCCATGGTTGGTGAGCAGCTTAAAGTTAAGCCTCATTACCGTTGCCGCCAGTGTGGTTTCTCAACACACTCAATGTATTGGCACTGTCCTTCATGTAAAGGGTGGGGGACGATCAAGCCTATTCGTGGGCTTGATGGTGAATAGATTTGTGGTCATTTTAAGACCAAATTTTTAATTGCAGCTTTCGGGCTGCATTTTTATGACTGTTATTTATCACCTGCTATGTGTAGGTGAGTAAATATTTTGTAGAAAGTTAACTGCGTTAGGAGATGAAATGAACGACCAAAAAATCATTGTAGCCTTGGATTATGACAACCAAGCGGATGCGTTAGCCTTCGTTGATCGTATTGACCCAGCATCTTGCCGCTTAAAAGTCGGTAAAGAGATGTTTACCTTGTTTGGCCCTGAGTTTGTTCGTGAATTACATAAGCGTGGTTTCTCAGTATTCTTAGACCTTAAATTCCACGACATCCCTAACACATGTTCAAAAGCAGTGCGTGCTGCTGCTGAGCTTGGTGTATGGATGGTGAACGTACACGCAAGTGGCGGTGAGCGTATGATGACGGCTTCTCGTGAAATCTTAGAACCGTATGGTAAAGATCGTCCGCTGCTTATCGGTGTGACAGTACTAACCAGTATGGAGCAGTCTGATCTAGCAGGTATCGGTTTAGACCTGGAGCCACAACAGCAAGTAATGCGCTTGGCTTCTCTTACTAAAAACTCTGGTCTAGACGGTGTGGTATGTTCAGCACAAGAGGCTTCATTGTTGAAAGGTGCACTTGGTCAGGAGTTCAAACTAGTGACTCCAGGTATTCGTCCTGTGGGTGCCGATGTTGGTGACCAGAAGCGTATCATGACGCCTTCTAAAGCGATTGAGTCGGGTTCTGACTACCTTGTTATCGGTCGTCCAATTACTCAAGCTATAGACCCTGCAGCGGTTCTTGCTGAGATTAACGGTACTCTGGCTTAAGTTTCTTTTCTAAGCTAATGATACGAATAAAGAAGGCCAGCAAGTTGCTGGCCTTCTTGTTTGCGATAAACAGAACTCATTTGTACTAGACTGGTTTAACTTAAACCGGTGCACCACTATGGAATTTAAAGTCACTGTCTTCTGAAGTAATCAGGTCAGCTTCCACTTGAGCAAAGTGTGCGATACGTTCAGAGATATCTTTACCAGCGATCTGCTCTGCTAGCTCAAGGTAATCTTGATAATGACGGGCTTCTGAGCGAAGTAGAGACACGTAAAACTTCGCCATGTCTTCTTCTAAGAAAGGAGCTAATTTAGCGAAGCGTTCACAAGAACGAGCTTCAATAAACGCACCGATGATCAGCTTATCAACTAGCGCGTCTGGCTCGTAAGTTTTAACTTGCTTGATCAATCCTTTCGCGTAACGACCCGCTTCAATCGGTTGGTAAGTCACGCCTTTCTTTTCCATCAATTCCATCACTTGATAGAAATGGTGCAATTCTTCTTTAATCAGTAGAACCATTTTGTCGATAAGGTCAGCACCGTAATTACAGCCTTCTTTCGCTGTGATTTGCTTTGATACGTTGCTCTTACCACGAAGTGACTCTAGATCTCCAATACGGCGGTAAGCAAACTGCTCGTATGGCAAGATCCACTCATTCAGTTGCTTGGCGCTTTCTTTATCAACCGCGTACTTGCGGATAAGGAACAGAGCGTTTTGAGCTGCTTTTAGCTCACAAAGCATGTGATCACGAAGAATGATGTGAAGGTTTTCTGGCTTTTTGGCTTCATCGATCCATGAATCTGGCGTTTCAGCTTTAAGAAAGGAGTGAATTGGAGCTAATAGTTCTTGATACATGGTCGGGGCAAGTTTGTTGATAATGCGGGATTTTATCACAGCTCACTAGATCTCCCTATACAGAGAAAGGAAATTAACTAGGTACAAAAATGTATGGTCCGCCCCGTTATTGCAACTACAATTAAGTAATAACGGAGTTGGTTTGCGCTAATGTATTCGGAGTCCTTGTTGGGAGCACTAGCTTCCCAGCTCCACGATGATATCCGCGCCAGATTATCCTTAAAAAGCCCAAAGCATTGATTGCTATTTTTTGTGTCAGGTTCTTAATCTGGCCGATTGACCGTTTTTGTCATCACGTTCATTGGCGTTGCAAACTTGGTTATAGCTAAACAGCCTTAAAAGCTTGGCGGTGGTATAACACCGCCCAAGCTATCCTCACTAGCTTGTTGGCTAATGCGACTACCACTACATTAAATGGTTTGGTGGCTCGTAGGTTCGCAAGCCACTCTCCGAACACTTTCCCTGTCGTCTCTAGTCTAGAGAGTACAGCCCTTGCCCCATGGACAAACAGAGTTCTGAGGTGTTTATTCCCTCGTTTACTCATACCAAGTAGTTTGGTCTTTCCTCCCGTTGAGAATTGCCTTGGCACAAGCCCCAACCAAGCCGCCATCTCACGGCCATTGGTAAAGTTATTCGGAGAGCTTACATCGGCTATACACAATGTGGAGGTAAGATCGCCAATTCCAGGGATAGTTTTTAATAATTGAGCACTTTCATTGTTATTAACAATAGTTTGAAGCTTGTTATCTTGAGTTTTGATTTGTTCATTAAGGTACTTGTAATGTTCGTGGATAGATATCAATTCACATAGCAAGCTTTTTGGTAATGAGACGGTTTGTTCAGCTAACCATTGAAACAGAGACTTCATCTTTGCATGCCCTTTGGGAAAGCTAAGGCCGAACTCAAGTAAGATCGCGCCGATCCGCGACATAGTGGCAGTTCTCTCCTTGATATAACTATCTCTGACTCGATGAATCGCTGCGATGACTTGAGCCTCTTCACTTTTTACAGCTACAAACCTCATGGTCGGTCGACCCGCAGCCTCTGCGATCGCTGAAGCATCGATGAAATCGTTTTTATTGCCTTTGACATAAGGCTTTACATACTGAGGAGGAATAAGTCGGGGTTGATGACCAAGTTCACCACACTTTCGAGCAAGCCAATGAGCACCGCCACAGGCTTCGAAAGCAATAGTTGTTGGTTCTATTTTACTAAGAAAGATTAAGAGTTGGTTACGATTAAATTTACGACGAAGCACCTCCACTCCACAACGGTTATGTGCGATAGCATGGAAGCAATGTTTACCTAGGTCGATACCTAAAATATGAATAGAAGACATATGGTTCACCTCATTCTGAGAGCCTACTCTAAGCTTAAGGGCTTGAGAGTGAGGCGGACCATATAATTAAGGCCGCCTATTTAAGTAAATAAGGCGGCCTTTTCTTGTTTGGGTTAGACGATTACCATTTCTTCTTCTGACCGAATAGGGCATCCATATCGTCGTCACGCTCTTTAGATTCCATCTGTTGCAAATCTTGCGCGTTTTTATCTTGGCGCTTCTGATCAAGGTCGTTAAGCATCTGCTGAAGCTTCTCTTTTGCTTGATTAGAGTATGAGTCGTTTTTGGTTGCTAACGCATCAATACCTTTACGCAGTAACTGAATCGCTGTGCCTGGTTGGCCGCGTGAAATTGAGTCGTTTGCACGTTTGATAACGTTCTCGATGTTAATGCGAATTTGAATTGTCTCAAGACGAGCGTTCTCAACCACATAAGCTTGGGTTTCAAAACGACCTTTGTTGTGTTCATTACGAACTGTATCGCGAAGGCGTTTGACTAGCTTAAGCATCATGATCGCTTGCTTATCACTGCTTGGCACGCGGAAAGCTGTACTTTCGCCACCTTGGTAGTTCTCTTTAAGCTGAGTGATTTGCTGCTTTACGCTTTCGATACGTTGAGCGAGTTGCTTATTTTTAGGGTCGAGCTGATACATGTTTTCTAATGCATCAAGAATTCGATTATTTAAGCATACAAGAAGATCTTGGCTAAACGGCATATGGTGAGCATTGCCAATCAGCTCTTCAGTTCCGTCAATAATGGTTAGATAACGAGAAGCTTCCTGTTTCTTCGCTGTTTCTACCTTAACTTTGTATTGAAGCATGATGTTGTAGCCTAAAACCAACACCAAAAGAACGGCTACTAAGGCGATTATTAAACCAATATTCATATATTTGTGTCTGCTTGTTGTTTTCTATAGCTAACTGGAGAGGATACACGATTCCATTATGTATCGGCACTCGTAAATTGCAATTTCTGATTATCTCTTGTTGAGCGCAATCGGCAATCAAAATTTACCAATTAATGTATGAGAATGAGGAGTGGGTTGCAAAGTGTTAGTGATGTTTTTGTTTGTTAAGCTATAAAAGCTCAATTTTTCTGTCATTTTTGTGCTTGAAGCGTTATAACTATTAATTATATTACACGAGACTATAACGCTCTCTTTGCAAATAAGTTAGCACAGAAATGAGTAAAGGATTACGAGGTTAGATATGAAGTTACAGCAACTGAAGTACATTGTTGAGGTTGTAAACCATAACCTAAATGTTTCTGCGACCGCAGAGAGTTTATACACATCTCAGCCAGGCATCAGTAAGCAGGTTAGATTGCTTGAGGATGAGCTGGGTATTCAGATCTTTGAGCGAAGCGGCAAGCACTTAACACAGGTGACTCAAGCTGGCGAGGATATCATTCGTATCTCTCAAGAGATTTTAGCTCGTGTTGAAAGTATTAAAGCGGTAGCGGGTGAGCATACTCATCCTGAGATGGGTACATTGAACATTTCAACGACTCATACCCAAGCACGTTACGCACTTCCTGATGTGATTAAAGGTTTCACAGCACGTTACCCTAAAGTTTCACTTCACATGCACCAAGGTACACCGAGCCAAATGTCTGAGGCCGTGGCGAAAGGGACTGCAAACTTTGCGATTGCGACTGAAGCACTTCATCTTTACCAAGACGCGATCATGCTGCCTTGTTACCACTGGAACCGCTCAATCGTAGTAACCAAAGATCACCCTCTCGCTCAAAAGCAAAATATTACCATTGAAGATCTTGCTGCTTACTCTCTAGTGACCTACGTATTCGGTTTTACTGGCCGTTCTGAGCTTGATACAGCATTTAACAAAGTGGGTCTAACACCACGCGTGGTATTTACAGCAACGGATGCCGATGTAATCAAAACTTATGTTCGTATGGGCATTGGTGTTGGTGTTATCGCGAGTATGGCGATTGACCATGAGCAAGATACCGATTTGGTTGCCATTGATGCAAGCCACCTATTTGGTGCGAGCACGACAAGCATCGGCTTTAGAAAGGGCACTTTCCTGCGTTCTTACATGTTTGATTTCATGGAGCGCTTTGCACCGCACTTAACTCGTCCTGTTGTTGAGCAGGCTATTTCTTTGAAATCTAATGAAGAGATTGAAGAGATGTTTAAAGATATCGAGTTACCTGTTCGTTAATCTCATCGTGCAAATCTATATTCTTATTCGGCCTGTATCTACAGGCCGTTTCTCTTTCTGATTTCGAACTCTCTTTACTGCTCTCTTTTATATCGAGCCTTTCCATTTCCGTTTGTTACCCCTACAATCCTCGCACCATAGGGGGAAGCATGCATTCACGATTTAAAACACTCGATTCATTTCTGCTTGAGCACCAGGTTTACTGGCGTTCAGAGCCTTTTCACCTATGCCAAACCCAGCAACAACCTTGGTTTGATGTGAATCGCCCGCTTGTCGATTGGTTGGATAGCTTGAGTATTGAGAGTATTCAGATTCTAAAAGAGCAGCCTCAAGTGTTGGTAGAAGAGCTTATTGGTTTTCTTCCCGAATTAGAGGAAGCGAATCAAAGCATTCAGTTCACTACCACAGCACTTAAAGGGTTAACACTTCCACGAGGTACCGAAGATGGTATTCCGGGAAGAAAGCTACAACAGATTGTTTCGATGGGCGAGGCTTCGCTTGAACATCATCATGGCAAAGAGTGGCTGGAGTGGTGTTCTGGAAAGGGCTTCCTTGGTCGAATCTTATCTCAACAATCTAAGCAAAAGGTGACCAGTTTCGAGTGGCAGCAATCGCTGTGCGAAAGCGGGCAAAAGATTGCAGATGCACAACGTTTAGAAATGACGTTTGTTCAAGGTGATGCGTTTTCTGAAAGTGCAGATGAGGTATTTAATCCAAATCAACACGCTGTGGCACTGCATGCCTGTGGTGACCTTCATGTTGAGTTGGTTAAAAAATCTGTGTCACATGGTCTACCAGCAGTCACTATCTCTCCTTGTTGTTATCACCTTATTCGTGAAGAAAACTATCAACCAATGTCTTCGGTTGCGAAAAGCTCGGCTTTAACATTGAGCAAGAGTGATTTACGAATCCCACTTCAAGAAACGGTTACTGGTGGTGAAAGAGTAAAGCGACATCGTCAGTTAGAGATGAGCTATCGTTTGGGTTTTAGCCAACTACTTAAGTCTGAACTAAACATCGATGAATACATCCCAGTACCGAGCATCAAAAAATCAGAATTATCTGAAGGGTTTGAATCGTTTTGTCTGTGGGCTTCTGAAGTGAAAGAGTTACCACTTGGTTCGGATATGGATTTTGAATTCTATTTTGCTCAAGGAGAGAAACTTTTCTGGGAAATGGAGAAGCTGAGCTTAGTTCAGCAAGTTTTCAGGCGACCATTGGAGATATGGCTAGCTTTGGATCGCGCTCTTTACCTGAAAGAGCAAGGCTATGAGGCAAGCATCGAAGAGTTTTGTGAACGCAGTGTCACGCCACGAAATCTGTTGATTCATGGTGTTAAGAGCGGCTGATAAATCTCACGAGTATAAGACAAGCTGTTGATCATAGTTCACGAGTGATAGTGCTATAGATACAAAAAAGCCAGTTCGACAAATGTCGGACTGGCTTTTTTAATGTGTGTTGTAACTGAACGCTTCAACGAGAAAATTTACGCTCAGTTAGTCACTACATGATTAGTTAAACATTGCGATAGCTTCTGCTGGGTCTACGTATTCTAGGTCAAAGCTCTCTGCAACTTCTTTACAAGTCACTTTACCGTGGATTACGTTTAGACCTTCTAGGAAGCCTTTATCAGATAGAAGTGCTTCGCGGTAGCCTTTGTTCGCTAGCTTAACAATGTAAGGAAGTGTTGCATTGTTTAGTGCGTAAGTTGAAGTACGAGCAACGGCACCTGGCATGTTAGCAACACAGTAGTGAACGACATCGTCAACGATGTAAGTTGGGGCTGCGTGCGTTGTAGCGTGTGAAGTTTCGAAACAACCACCTTGGTCGATTGCAACGTCAACAACAGCTGAACCTGGCTTCATCTTAGCGATGTGATCTTTTGTCACAAGTTTTGGAGCCGCTGCACCTGGGATTAGTACTGCACCAATCACTAGGTCTGCTTCTAGAACATGCTTCTCGATAGCGTCTTCAGTAGAATAAACCACTTTTGCGCGACCTTGGAATTCTTCGTCAAGGCGACGAAGTGTATCTACGTTACGGTCAAGAATTGTAACATCTGCGCGAAGACCAACAGCCATACGTGCTGCGTTAGCACCTACAACACCGCCGCCAACAACAACAACTTTTGCTGGTTCAACGCCAGGAACGCCACCAAGAAGAAGACCACAACCACCGTTAGATTTCTCTAATGTTTGTGCACCTGCTTGAATAGACATGCGACCAGCGACTTCAGACATTGGTGCTAATAGTGGCAAGCGACCCATATTATCTGTTACAGTCTCATAGGCTACGCAGACAGCTTTGCTCTTGATCAGCTCTTCAGTTTGTGGAAAATCTGGTGCAAGGTGTAAATAGGTAAATAATATTTGCCCTTCGCGAAGCATAGCTCGCTCGACAGCTTGAGGTTCTTTAACCTTTACAATCATCTCTGCTTTCGCGAAAACGTCAGCAGCAGTAGGAAGAATGGATGCGCCTACAGCGATGTAATCATCGTCTGAAAAACCGATACCAGTACCGGCATTGGTTTCTACAAAAACTTGGTGGCCGTGTGAGATTAGTTCTCTCACGCTAGCTGGGGTCATACCAACGCGGTATTCGTGGTTTTTGATTTCCTTAGGTACGCCAATGATCATCCTGACTCCTCATTTTATTTTGGTTGTTTTATCTATGTGTAGGGTAATTCTGTCGAATTAATATCTAGTATAGATATGTTCAGATAAAATTTGATACTGAATATTAAAAAGTTGTAGTATATTTTTTTGCAAGGAAGTAATAAGGTGGAATAAAAAATGGCAGACAATTATAAGAAGCCGTCCAAGGAACTAGATCGTATTGACCGCAACATTCTTAATGAGTTGCAAAAAGACGGTCGTATCTCAAACGTTGAACTCTCAAAACGAGTAGGACTTTCTCCAACTCCATGTCTTGAGCGTGTTCGTCGTTTAGAACGTCAAGGTTACATTACTGGGTACACAGCGTTGCTGAACCCACAGTACCTTGATGCTTCACTTTTAGTGTTTGTTGAAATTACTTTGAACCGTGGTGCGCCAGATGTGTTCGAACAATTCAACACCGCTGTTCAGAAACTTGATGACATCCAAGAGTGTCATTTAGTGTCGGGTGATTTTGACTATCTTCTAAAAACACGTGTATCGGATATGGGTGCTTACCGTAAGTTACTGGGTGATACGTTACTGCGTCTACCAGGCGTAAACGACACTCGTACCTACGTTGTAATGGAAGAAGTGAAACAAACTAATCAACTTGTGATTAAAACTCGTTAATCACAATTGGTGAAATGAAAGAAAGCGGACTTTTGTTCCGCTTTCTTGCTTTCTGGAATTGGGTTTTTTGGTTTGATATGGTTAAATCAACAGTAGTTTCATTGAAACGAGCGGCGTGTGCCGCTCGCTATGTTTTTATCCCGTTTAATTATTAAGTTGGTTTATGTTCAAGCAGAGCAGTAATAAAGTAGAAACAATCATTAAAACGAGTGAAGAGCCTCAGTCTCCTCGTTTGAATGGCTCTCAACGTCTCAAAGAGTGCAGCCTGATTTTGGGTGTTCTCTTCTCTATTCTACTTGCCGTTGCGTTATTAACCTTTAGCCCTGCAGACCCATCATGGTCGCAAACGGCGTGGGGGGGGGACATTCAGAATGCCGGTGGTTACCTAGGTGCATGGTTAGCGGATACGCTGTTCTTTGTATTTGGTTCTTTGGCTTACCCTCTGCCTATCCTAGTCACGGTTGCAGCGTGGGTATTGTTCCGCAAGCGTAATGAAGATGAACAGATCGACTTTATGCTTTGGGGTACTCGCTTACTTGGCCTTACTGTCCTTATTCTGACTAGTTGTGGTCTAGCGGATATCAACTTTGACGACATCTGGTACTTCTCATCAGGTGGTGTGGTGGGTGATGTATTAACTAGCCTTGCACTTCCAACTCTAAATGTTCTTGGCAGTACGTTAGTTCTTCTTTTCTTATGGGGTGCTGGTTTTACTCTACTTACGGGTATTTCTTGGTTAAGCATTGTTGAATGGTTGGGTGAACGTGCGATCAAACTGTTCACGTCAGTTGTAAACAAAGCGCGTGGCCAAGACCAAGAGTTGCTTGAGCCTCAGTTAAGAGAATCAGCTGACCGCGATTTAATCGAAGAACGTCACCAAGAGCCTACTTACCGCGACGTTCCTGCTATAGAAGACAACAAATACTCAACAGAGCAAGACCCGCTTGATCCTGCACTGAGCTTCTCTGCGACTAATGATTCGTCAGATACGACTGCAAGTGCGCTAGAGAGCGCTGCGACACCGAAGCGCCATTACAATATTCACATGCCCGTTGAGGCACCTGCGAAACAAGATGCTTCAGCTCAAGCTGAGCCTCAAATTCAACCTCAAGTTGAACCTGAGCCGATCCCTGTAGCGCCGGTTTACCAAGCACCAGAAGAGCCTTTAGAAGAAGGTGTTGAACGTTCTAAGCAGCTCAATGCCACTATCGAGCAGCTAGAAAACGCCGCTATGTATGAAGATGACCTTGCTGAGCAAGAGCAGGTTGATGCGCATGAATCTCAGGTCGCGTATCAGCAATACATGCAGAATGAGCAACAAGACGTTACTCCTACAGATACGGATCTTGAAAGTGCAGAACCAGAAATCAATAGCTCGCCAGAAGTAACGAGTGAATTCGATGCTGAAGAGGTTCAGCCTGAATCTCTATATGCTTCACCAATGGGTGAGCCAGAAGAAACAATACAAGAAGATTTCTCTGCACAAGCTTCACCGTTTGATGCAGTTGAAGATCAGAGTGACGAACAGGTTTTCGCTCCTGCAGCGCAACAGACTGAAGCCGATCAAGCTGATGAAGAATTAGCTGATGAGCAATTTGAACCTTTCTCTTACCAAGAAGAAGATTCACAGCCAACAGAACAAAGCCTAGAGTCAGCGATTGATCTTCCTTGGGAAGAGGTGACAGAAGATGAGCCTCTGAACCAAGATAAAGACGTAGAAGCATTCCAAAGCATTGTCTCTGAAGCGCAAGCCAATATGGCGGCGGCACAGAACCCGTTCTTGGTTCAACAAGATGTTAACTTACCGAAGCCTGCAGAACCTCTACCAACGCTTGAGCTGTTGTTCCACCCTGAAAAGCGTGAAACATTCATTGACCGTGATGCACTAGAAGCGATTGCTCGTTTGGTTGAGTCGAAACTTGCGGATTACAAAATTAAAGCCGACGTCGTCGATATTTTCCCAGGTCCAGTGATCACTCGATTTGAGTTGGATTTGGCTCCAGGTGTGAAAGTAAGCCGTATCTCTGGCCTTTCTATGGACTTGGCTCGTTCACTGTCTGCATTAGCAGTACGTGTGGTTGAAGTTATTCCAGGAAAACCTTATGTGGGTCTAGAACTGCCGAACATGAGTCGTCAAACGGTATTCTTCTCAGATGTTGTGGGCAGCACTCAGTTCCAAGAAGCGAAATCGCCAACGACAGTGGTTCTAGGGCAAGATATCGCAGGTGAAGCGGTGATTGCTGACCTGTCGAAAATGCCGCACGTTCTTGTTGCGGGTACGACTGGTTCAGGTAAGTCGGTAGGTGTGAACGTGATGATCTTGAGTATGCTATATAAAGCATCTCCAGAAGATGTTCGCTTCATCATGATTGACCCGAAAATGCTTGAGTTATCAGTTTATGAGGGTATTCCTCACCTACTATCTGAAGTCGTTACTGACATGAAAGATGCGTCGAATGCCCTTCGTTGGTGTGTAGGCGAAATGGAACGTCGTTACAAGCTAATGTCAGCGTTAGGCGTTCGTAACATTAAAGGCTACAACGATAAGCTTAAGATGGCCGCTGATGCGGGTCACCCAATCCATGATCCATTATGGAAACCGGGCGATAGCATGGATCCAGAAGCGCCATTGCTAGAGAAGCTGCCTTACATCGTGGTTATCGTCGATGAATTTGCCGACCTAATCATGGTGGTCGGTAAGAAGGTTGAAGAACTGATTGCGCGTTTGGCACAAAAAGCACGTGCGGCGGGTGTTCACTTGATTCTTGCGACTCAACGTCCATCGGTAGACGTAATTACCGGTCTAATTAAAGCCAACATTCCAACGCGTGTTGCCTTTACCGTATCAACCAAAACCGACTCTCGAACCATTCTTGACCAAGGTGGTGCAGAGTCGCTACTTGGTATGGGTGATATGCTTTACTTACCGCCGGGCTCTAGTCATACCATCCGTGTTCACGGTGCTTTTGCATCGGATGATGATGTACACGCGGTGGTGAATAACTGGAAGGCGCGTGGTAAGCCAAACTATATTGATGAAATCACCAACGGTGAACAAACTCCTGAAACCTTGCTTCCGGGCGAGAAGATGGAAGGTGATGAAGAGGTTGATCCTCTGTTTGATCAAGTAGTAGAACACGTTGTTCATTCACGTCGTGGTTCGGTCTCTGGCGTACAGCGTCGATTCAAGATCGGTTACAATCGTGCTGCACGTATTGTCGAGCAACTTGAAGCTCAAGGTATTGTAAGTGCGCCGGGTCATAACGGTAACCGAGAAGTCTTAGCACCAGCGCCACCAAAAGATTAGTTCTACTAGGAACTCATGCCCATTAAGTCGGTCAAATCGAGAATATGACCGACTTATGTTTTAACAGGATTATTGATGAAAAAAGTATTCGCACTTTTATTTATGAGCTTCTCAGTGTTTGCTTCTCCGAAAGAAGAGCTGAGTAGCCGTTTGGCATTGAACGCAGGTTTTAGTGCTGACTTTAAACAAGTCGTGACCAGCCCTGAGGGCGATGTGGTGATGGAAGGCGAGGGCACCGTTGAGATTGCACGTCCTAGCTTGTTCCGTTGGGAAACTACGTTCCCTGATGAGAACTTATTGGTATCTGATGGCCAAAGCTTGTGGTACTACAGCCCGTTCATTGAGCAAGTGAGCATTTACTGGCAAGAACAAGCGACATCGCAAACGCCTTTCGTACTGCTGACTCGCAACCAAGAAAGCGATTGGGATAACTACAACGTCGCGCAAACGGGTAACCAATTTACGCTAACGCCAACGGCAGTGGACTCTAACCAAGGTGATTTCCAAATTAACATCACCGAAAAGGGCATTGTTCAGGGCTTTAACGTGATTGAACAAGATGGCCAGAAAGGTGAGTTTACTTTCAGCAATGTTGATTTAGGTAAACCATCAGCAGACCGCTTTACTTTTGTGGCGCCAGAAGGTGTCGAGGTCGACGACCAAAGAAATTGATCCAAACAGGCAGATCGTTTGGTCGTAAG
Organism: Vibrio pomeroyi; assembly: GCF_024347595.1. NCBI lineage: Bacteria > Pseudomonadati > Pseudomonadota > Gammaproteobacteria > Vibrionales > Vibrionaceae > Vibrio > Vibrio pomeroyi. The sequence goes on from NZ_AP025506.1 coordinate 1,199,490, forward strand.
TCGATAGGCATTATGCCATCAACGAATCAAGAGATTGCAATTGAGTAATTACAGCTTAGATTTTGCAGGGGACGAAGATTTTCGTCCCCTTGCTGCTCGTATGAGACCTGAAACTGTTGAACAGTACATCGGTCAGCAGCATATATTAGGCCCTGGTAAACCACTTCGCAGAGCGTTGGAAGCGGGCCATATTCACTCCATGATTTTATGGGGGCCTCCGGGTACCGGTAAAACCACGTTGGCGGAAGTGGCTGCAAATTACGCCAATGCAGAAGTGGAGCGTGTATCAGCGGTAACATCGGGTGTGAAAGACATTCGGGTCGCCATTGAGAAAGCCCGAGAAAACAAACAAGCAGGACGCAGAACGATTCTGTTTGTGGATGAGGTCCATCGCTTTAACAAAAGCCAGCAAGATGCCTTTCTTCCTCATATTGAAGATGGCACGGTTACCTTTATCGGCGCGACTACAGAAAACCCTTCTTTTGAATTGAACAACGCTTTGTTGTCACGTGCGCGTGTCTACAAACTGACTTCCCTCAATACTGACGACATCTCCCTTGTTATTCGCCAAGCGATTGAAGATAAACAGCGTGGATTGGGTGATGTGTCTGCCGACTTCGCTGATAACGTCTTAGACCGTCTCGCTGAGTTGGTGAACGGTGATGCGCGTATGTCGCTCAACTATCTTGAGTTGCTGTATGACATGGCAGAAGACAACGATAAGGGCGAGAAAGCGATAACTTTGCAGTTGCTTGCTGAAGTAGCAGGTGAGAAAGTCGCTCGCTTTGATAACAAGGGCGATATTTGGTACGACCTAATCTCTGCGGTTCACAAATCGATTCGTGGTTCGAACCCTGATGCAGCGCTGTATTGGTCGGCGCGAATGATTGCCGCGGGTTGTGACCCTCTGTATATCGTAAGGCGTTTACTGGCGATTGCCTCTGAAGATATTGGTAACGCAGACCCAAGGGCGATGCAGGTCGCGATGTCGGCTTGGGATTGCTTCACACGTATTGGGCCTGCTGAAGGAGAACGTGCGATTGCTCAAGCGGTTGTGTATTTAGCTTGTGCGCCAAAGAGTAATGCCGTCTACACCGCTTGGAAGCAAGCGTTAACTGATGCGCACAACCTTCCTGAGTATGAAGTGCCTCATCATTTACGAAATGCACCGACAACTTTGATGAAGGACATGGGCTACGGACAAGAATACCGTTATGCTCATGACGAACCGGGTGCCTACGCGGCTGGCGAAAAGTATCTGCCTCCTGAAATGGGAGAGAAACAATACTATTTCCCAACAAAACGAGGCTTAGAGACCAAAATTGGCGAGAAGCTAGATTATCTGGCGGATTTGGACGCAAAAAGCCCACAAAAACGCTATGAAAAGTAGTCTTTTTTGGATATCGTTACCTAGTCATAAAATTTATATTAAATCGTTAAAAGTTGGTCGAAATAGCACCAATTTTAGGGGTTTAGCAGTGATTCAGTAGCAAACTACTGAATATTCAAATAACTAAAGCATAGGATTAGCAATGCTGGATTCTAAATTACTTCGAGCTGAGCTGGATGAAACAGCGGCAAAATTAGCACGTCGAGGCTTCGCCCTTGATGTAGAGACAATTCGTGAACTTGAAGAAAAACGTAAGTCCCTTCAGATGAAAACTGAAGAGCTGCAAGCGTTACGTAACTCTCGATCGAAGTCCATTGGTCAAGCGAAAGCAAAAGGCGACCATGAAGAAGCTGAGCGTATCCTTGCAGAAGTAGGCAACTTAGGCGCAGAACTAGACCAAGCTAAAGTAGCATTGGCTGACCTTCAATCTGAGCTAGAAACGATCACAATGTCTATTCCTAACCTTCCTGACGCAGAAGTGCCAGATGGTAAAGATGAAGACGATAACGTAGAAGTTTCTCGTTGGGGCCAACCTAAGACTTACGACTTCGAAGTTAAAGATCACGTTGACCTAGGCGAAATGTCTGGCGGCCTTGATTTTGCTAGCGCAGTTAAAATCTCTGGTTCTCGTTTCATCGTGATGAAAGGCAAATTTGCACGTCTACACCGTGCTATTGCTCAGTTCATGTTGGATCTTCACACTGATGAGCACGGCTACACAGAAATGTACGTACCGTACCTAGTGAACCACGATAGCCTATACGGTACTGGTCAACTTCCTAAGTTCGGCGAAGACTTGTTTCACACGAGCCCGCTAACTGAGCAAGTAAGTGACGTACCTCTTAAGACTCTATCGCTTATCCCAACGGCAGAAGTACCGGTAACGAACATGGTTCGTGACACGATTACTGATGAAGCTGAACTGCCACTTAAGATGACAGCTCACACACCATGTTTCCGTTCTGAAGCAGGTTCTTACGGTCGTGACACTCGTGGTCTTATCCGTATGCACCAATTCGACAAAGTTGAACTAGTACAAATCACTAAACCAGAAGACTCTATGGCAGCTCTTGAAGAGCTAACAGGTCACGCTGAGAAAGTACTTCAACTTCTAGAGCTTCCTTACCGTAAAGTGATTCTATGTACGGGCGACATGGGCTTCGGTTCTGCGAAAACTTACGACTTAGAAGTATGGGTTCCAGCACAAGAGACTTACCGTGAAATCTCTTCTTGTTCAAACATGTGGGATTTCCAAGCGCGTCGTATGCAAGCTCGCTTCCGTCGTAAAGGCGAGAAGAAACCTGAACTTGTACACACACTAAATGGTTCTGGCCTTGCTGTAGGTCGTACTATGGTTGCTATTCTTGAGAACAACCAAGAAGCTGACGGCCGTATTGCTATCCCAGCAGTACTTCAGCCATACATGGGCGGCGTAACGCACATCGGTTAATCTAATTATTTAGCGCCTCGCGCGAAATAGATTATTTAAAAGGCTTTGCTGTAATGGCAAAGCCTTTTTTATATGTGGCGTTATTTTTTGTATGCGACAGTTATTTAGAGAAGCTAATTCAAAGAACCGTTACATAAAAGAGAAGCTGGCGTTAGCCGCAGTATCTGCTTGCTTACACGCTAGAAGCGCCTTTCGGTAGTAGTTTTGATAGTTGTTTTTTGTCAGCTCATCAATGGTATAAAGCTGGGTGATCACTTCATCACATTGCTTGATGATAGTGAGCACTTGCTTAGCACCCATAGAATCTGGCCAAATCACAGAAAGCAGTTTCACGATGTTCATACAGACGTTTTTGATCATCGGGCAGCGCTTATGAATATCTAAGTAAGCCACGAGCACCAATTTATAATCTGATTGGCCTTGCTTAATAATGATGTTTTTCTCTTTAAGCCATGTCATTTTTTCTGTGTTGCGATTTTTCATCTCGGTACACATCGTCATTTGACTCGAAACGACGGTTTCGTTTGCTGTTTTGATGATCAACATGCCGCAGCGATTCTCAGCGACTTTGAATTCGTTCTCACAACTCATTCTATCCAACAACCATGCATGGTGATAAATCACAGGAAATGCGTTGAAGTCATTCTTGTCGTGCAGTGCGGTCAAAATTGTCACCGCCTTTTGATACTGCTTGGATTCCATCGCTATGTGAGCTGCTATCAATGCCAAGTCGGTTTGAAGTCCAGATCTTGCCTCGGTCGGGATTTTAGAAATCAGGTAATTGACCTGATCCAAATTCGCTTGCTTATCAATGCCATCCGACGCGCAGTAGAGCAAGAACCGAATATGATTCAACTTCATGTACAAGTTGTCACGGAAGGTGTCTCTGTTTATCTGCACGTAGTTTTGATAGTGAAGCAGTGCAGTTCTCGAGTCATTTACCGACAAACATAGATTCGCGATTGCCAACTCTCGTTCTGAGTTTCCAGGGGTGAGTTCGCTCGCCAACTTAAAGTGTGCAATCGCCGCAGGAATCTTGTTGCTGATCAGATTGACCTGAGCGGCTTGGTCTCGATACAAAGTGCTGGTGGGCGCTGAATCAATCAAGCTTTCGATCATGCGTTGTGCTTCATTAAGCTGGCCTAAGTTCGCAAGGCTGTTCGCAAGCCCAGCTTGAGCCCAATCGAAACTGCCTTCATCAAGAGCTTTTTCATAAACACGCTTAGCTTCGTCGTAGAGTTCAAGCTTTGATAGAAAGCTTCCACGGAACTGTTGAATCGTCGCGAAATATTCTGGATGGAATGCGACTAACTCTTCGCAAAATTCTAAACCCGCTTGGTAGTTGTTCTCTCTTTCAGCCTTGTAGATATTCTGCAACACCAGCTTCTTTTTCAGAGAACTGGTAATACGTTGCTTCAACGTTTCGCGGTTGAACGGCTTTAATAGGTAGTTATCTGGTCGAAGCTCTAAGATAGGGCGGATCGACAAAGCTGAATTCTCGCCTGTTACCAGGATAAATATCCCGTCGTCTTTTAATCTTTTGGATTGCTTCAACTCTTCGAATAACTGTTTGCCGTTGATGGTGTTGCCAAAGTTATAATCGCAAATGATCACATCAAAGGTTGTTTCGCTGGTGAGAGCCATTGCGATACGAGGTGACTTAGCAATTGAAATCAAACGCTCTGAGAAGCCAATATGAACCAGCATATTGCGAATAGTGGATAGCACTATCGCTGAGTCATCAACGATAAGTGCATTTAATTGAGTTAATTTCATGTTTATTTTAAATTATTTACTGACGTGAATTCCGAAAAGCTTGCAGGCTTTGAAGTAATAAAACCTTGATATTTGGTCATGCCAATTGTTTTTAAGTATTCAAGGTCTTGCTGCTGTTCTACACCTTCGACAATACAAGAAAGGCCAAGGTTTTCTGCCAAATTGATGCAAGCTTTCGTTAGAATCTGATTCTTTTTGTTTTCGCTAATGTTGTTTACAAAACTGCGGTCTACTTTTAGCTCAGTAAAAGGCAAACTCGACAACTGAGACAGAGACGCATAACCTGTCCCGAAATCATCAACTGACAATCCAACGCCTAACATGCTGAGTTTTGCGATGTTCTTATAGCAATGCGCATCCAGCAGGATCGTTTCGTGCTCTGTAATTTCTAATGTCAGCAGTGACGGATCAATTTTGTACTTGTCACATAAGCTTGCGACTTGGTCCGCAATCTCAAGCTTTAATGTTGACTGCTCAATATTGATCGCAAAGTGGATCGGCATACGCATCGACGAGATATCTTTCAGAGCCAGTTCAAGCACAGTGAAGAAAAGTCGATCCATCAGCCCAAGTTGACGCAATGTGTCCATGAAATGGAAAGGTGTGAGCAACCCTAATTCTGGATGCATAATGCGAGCAAGTACCTCAACACCCACCAATTTCGATTGTTCAACGTCATGTTGCGTCTGATAAGCATTGGTGAACCATTCATTTTCAAAGGCTTCAATGGTCTGCTGTTCATCTAACTTAACTTCGGTCGGCAGAATAGACTTAGCGGTTTGGATGCGTTTATACGACGACAGCAAACGCTGGATATGCGTTTCATCTACCGGTTTCGGTATCGCTTCGACTTCGTTATAGCCAATGAGTTTGCACATGCTTTTGGTTGAATCCAACGCAGCATCAGCCATCGCACTCAAGATGACAACAGTTTGTATTGAACCTTGAGCTTCCGAAGAGGCCAGTAACGACACGCCATCAATCTGTGGCAACTGAAGGTCACAGAACGCAATATCAAAGCGATGTTGTTTGCATAGCTCTATCGCATCTTCGCCGTTGTAAGCGGTATACACCTCATCCACGCTGTAGCGTTTCAGTAGGATCTGAATTTGTGTTGCTTGTAACAATGAATCCTCAACGATGAGAATTTTCATAGTGAATCTAACCTGTTTATAACCGCTTGAGCTGAGGCAATCGCTAAGTCCAGCTCTTCAATTAACTTGTGACAATACATAGGGTCTTCTGCATTTTTCTCACAATCCTTTGCTGCATGATTGAGAGAATCTAAGCCGAGTAGGCTTGCCGAACCCTTGATTCTGTGTGCTATCGCTTTGATGTTTGGGTCTGTCTCTAGCAACATCGCTTTATCTGAGCTGAACGAATCCAAAATAACAGTCGCCATTTGAAGCTGCTCTTCTGGGCTGTAATTCTGTGCCCAGGATTGGTCTGCTTGGATTGTTTCTATCGCTTGTTGGGGCAGTAATTCCTCAATCGCACATGCGAGCTCTTCAAACGAATAAGGCTTGTAGATCACTTGATCCATCCCCACACGTTCAGCCTTCTCAATAACCAGCTTCGAGTCTTCGGCTGTACAGCCAATAATTGGCAAGTGTTTCAGCTTGTCGAGTGAACGAATCTTCTCAGTCAATTGATAGCCATCCATGTTCGGCATATGGCAATCGGTGATGATGATATCCACCAGTGTTTCGCTATTTTCTAATTCTTCCATCGCTTCTTGGCCGTCTTTTACGATGACCGTCTTTAACCCAAAGCGCTTAAGCTGTTTTGCAAACAACAAGCGGTTGATTGGGTCGTCATCGGCGATAAGCACGGTTCCGGTAAAGTGGTACTCTGACGCCGGAGCGTGAGTCACGCTTTTGCCTTGAGCCGTGATATCGCTCAGCAATAGGTCTGGATACAGGTTCTGCCATTGTGTGGAGCGCTCAATTGCCTGACTGTAATCGTTCATCTGATTCTCGATTTTCCAAGCTTTAAACCACGCTAAGATCTCTCTATCTTCAGAGTGCATAGGTGTAACCACTTTTATTGGGCTCGCTGTTCCTTTAATTGGTAAGCTCACCGAAACCTTAGTGCCTAGCCCCAACTTGCTTTCAATTTTTAGGTCACCATCCATCATGTTGACTAGGCGTTGGACCACCGTAATCCCAAGACCTGTGCCGCCGTAGCGTCGACTAATACTGCGGTCGCCTTGTGCGAAAGGTTGAAACGCACGCGCTATTTGTTGGTCAGACATACCGCAGCCTGTATCCGTAATCGAAAGCTGCAGTTGTTCGCTCGATGTTTTTACCGTAACCAACACAAAGCCGTTCTCGGTGAACTTAATCGCATTGTTCAATAGGTTATTAAGAATCTGAGTGACTCGAAGCCAATCCAAGCTTGCTCTGGATATCGAGTCGACTTTCCAATCTAATTTAAAGTTAAGATTGTTGAGTCGAGCATTGCTCTCAAATGTCCTAAATATCGGGCACAGCTCGTCATAGATATTGCTTATCTTCGACTCTAAATGAAGCTGATTCGCCTCCATTTTTGAGATGTCGAGAATGTCACTGACCAGCAATTTCAAACGTTCAGCTGACAACTGAGCATTGCTAAGAAGCTCCATGTCATCTTTGTTTTCTATCTTGGTACTGAGTAGCTCCATCAGGCCAATCATGGCCGCGATAGGCGTGCGCAATTCGTGGCTGACGATGGCTAAGAATAGATCTCGAGCTTTGATCGCTTCTTGCGCTTTCTTATTAGATATCTCAAGCTCACGCTGTTGTTTTTCCCACCTTGTGAGGTCATCAAGTACCGTGATTACGTAAGGGTCTTTCTCTGATGCGTTGGCCAAACACTGACGAATCACGCGAAAATGCTGTTCGCCGCCACTGCAGTCACACTTGATGGTGCTCCAAACGCCTAATTTGTTCCCTGTTTTTTCATCGTTATCTCTAAGCCAGCAAAATTCTGGGTTTTCATCGTGTTGCTGTGTAAAGCAGTGTGCCATTTGCTTATCAAAAGCACTGTTGGAAAGAACCAATTGGCCGCTTTTATCGTGAATCGCAATCAGGCTAGGTAAGTTATCTAGCAAGGTCGTTAGCCATTGGATCTGATCATAACTGCGCTGTTCAGACTGTTGAGCACGCGACAGCGATAGAGACAGTCGACGAGTCTTCATTAAGCCAAAGGTAATCAAAGCGAATATCACTCCTGATATCGCTAAGGTATACGCCACAATTCGCTCTTTACTGAATCCGTATTGAGCAACGATGTTGTGATGCTTCAGTGTTAGAAGATCAATTTCATTTTGTGTTGTGACCGAAATAGCTGAGTCGATCACGCTTTGTAAGAACGACGAACTCGGATTTAAAATGACGCCCATTTTACGTTGCAGTGAAACTTCAGCAGTTTGTGGAACGATGTTAAACAGCGCATCATAACCATTAAAAATGTATAGGTTAGCAATACTCTTTGGAATATAGGCATGCGTAATCTGACCGTTGCTCATCGCGGTAATGATTGAGTCCATGTCTTTGTACATCAAAGCGTCAGCTAAATGATCTTCTAAACTCGACTTTGGAATGAAGTAGCCCGTTCGATCCAAAATAGCGGTCTTTTTATTTAAAGACTCTCGGTTAGTTTCAATCAACGCCCATTCGAATGTCATGAAGGGTTCGCTGGCGATAAACTGAGTAGAATCTACGTTCTCTACATCGAAACCGGGCAAAAACTCAACCTCACCATTCTTGAGCATATCGATGATGTTTCTGCCTTCTGGCGGCACATATTCAAACTTCAATCCTAGCTTTCTCGAAATCAGCTTGATCGCATCATGAATGAACCCTACGGCCTCTTGAGTTGTAGGATCAAAATATGAATATGGATAGATCCCTTCCGTCACCGTGAAGCGAATAGGGCGTTTGCCATATTGGCTTTGGATTATCTGGTTCACGAGATCATCGTAAAAATGATAGAACTGTTCCGAAGACAAATTGGCAATGTCGTTTTCTTTGTCGTGAATGAATTTTTCGATGATGCTGTGCATTACGCTGTCATTCTGGTTCATCATGATCTGAACGGGAAATTTGGGCAGATCTTGGCTGAACGAGAGTGCACCTTGCCATTCTCCGGGGGTCATGACGGAGTAGTAACTTTGTACTGATGTCAGATCTAAAATCGTCGCATCGGCAAAGCCATTCGCTATCGCAGGTAACAGTTCAGAAGTGCTATTCACAACCATAGGGTCAGACACTCCCTGCTGATTGAGCAGTTGGCAGAACAGTGAACTTTTAATGCATACCCATTTTAGTTGGTCGTGCGGCGTATTCTTGGCGACGTCATCTCTGTACCAATACACATTTTGAATGTCATATAAGCTGTCTGAAAACTCAAATTGTTCAGCTCTTCTGCGTGTTTCCGCAAAGCCAATGGTTAAGTCAGCTTCACCGCTAGCAATCGCAGATAATAAAGCTCTGGAAGAGAAGTACTCTTTTACTTCCACTTCTATATTCAAGTAATCCCTAAGCATACCTTGGACGCTATCGCACGTGTCTTGATTGCGATTGACGACAAAGTCTTCCCAAACTTGATTAAACAGGTACATAGGTTTCGCAATGACTAGCTTCTGCTTATTTTGGATATAGCTATGCTGGGCTGCACTTAATGTGGTTTCTTCAGCTGTGCTGGAAAAAGAGAGTGAAGTTAGAGCGATTAATAAGAGAAACAGGGTCTTCATAAAGTTAGCGAGCGATGAAAAGTCCCGCATTCTATGACGACATTTTATTCAGCTGCTAATACAATTTTTGAATTTATTTTTGTCGAGAGGGTAAATAAGAATTGTGATTGTATTTTCAATAAATCCCTTCTTAAACAGAGGTTTAATTTTAATAATTCAGCCTGTGTTTCACAGGCTGAATCGATAATTTTTATATTGAACACATTCAGATTTATTTAAAACAATTAGGTCTCTTTGAAACAATCAGGACGTTTAAGTGCCTTATCAATGGCTGAAACGAGCTGTTCAATATGTTCAGGTTTGCTAATGAAAGGAGGCATCATATAGATCAACTTGCCGAATGGGCGTATCCAAACGCCTTGTTCAACAAAGTGAGCTTGAATGGTTTCCATATCGACAGGTGAATGGGTTTCAACTACACCAATCGCGCCCAACCAGCGAACGTCTTTAACCAATGCATGCTCTCGCAAAGGTGGCAGCAATTCAGAGAAAAGCTGTTCAATCTGCTGAGTCTGACTCTGCCAATGACCTTGCTCTATGATCGATAAACTTGCCGCACCGACCGCGCAAGCTAATGGGTTACCCATAAAGGTTGGCCCGTGCATAAAGCAGCCTGCTTCACCGCCACATACCGTATCAGCGACTTCTTTGCTCGCTAGCGTTGCTGAAAGGGTCATGTAGCCGCCAGTCAGCGCTTTACCCAAGCATAGAATGTCCGGTTGAATATCGGCATGCTCACACGCGAACAGTTTCCCAGTGCGACCAAACCCGGTCGCAATCTCATCCAAAATCAGCAATACGTTGAATTCATCGCACAGCAAGCGCACCTGTTTCAGAAATTCAGGGTGGTAAATACGCATACCGCCAGCGCCTTGAACGATCGGCTCCAAGATAACGGCTGCGACTTCTTGATGATGTGTTGCTAGCTTTTCACGGAAGCTGTTTATGTCGTTAGCGTCCCATTGATCCCAAAAGCCTGTTTTCGGTGAATCGGCAAAAATGTGTTCAGGCAAAAAGCCTTTGTAGAGGCTGTGCATAGAGTTTTCAGGGTCGGTCACTGACATCGCTGCAAAGGTATCACCGTGGTAGCCATCTCTGAGTGTGAGGAACTTTGAACGAGGTTGTCCTTTGGCATGCCAGTATTGAAGCGCCATTTTAAGGCTCACTTCTACGGCAACTGAGCCTGAATCGGCCAAGAATACATGTTCAAGATTACTTGGTGCTAGATTGAGAAGCCTCTTACATAAATCGATGGCAGGCTGGTGGGTGATACCACCAAACATAACGTGTGAAACCTTATCGATCTGGCTATGAGCAGCGGCATTCAGCTCTGGATGATTGTAGCCGTGAATGGTTGACCACCAAGACGACATGCCATCAATAATTCGTTTTCCGCCTTCTAATTCTAAGTAAACGCCGTCTGCATTGGTGACTGGGTAGCAGGTCAGAGGTGTTAACGTTGATGTGTAGGGATGCCAGATATGCTGGCGATCAAAGGCGAGATCCATAGTAACTTCCATTCTTGGTGTTGATCAAAAAATAACCAGATGTAAACTTTTGACATTATCAATGTGTTGACAGTCTAAAGCTTGTCGGTAGACTAGCCAAGCATAAATGCAAACTCTAGACACAGAGTTGTAACATCAAAAAATAAAAAAAGGATCGACACGTGGAAGTTCGTCATGACTGGACAGTTGCTGAAGTAACAGCGCTGCTTGAAAAACCGTTTATGGATTTAATGTTTGAAGCTCAAGTCGTTCATAGACAGTACCAAGAGCACAACCACGTGCAAGTGAGTACGCTTTTATCGATAAAGACAGGTGCTTGTCCTGAAGATTGTAAGTATTGCCCTCAAAGTGCTCACTACCGAACGGATGTCGACAAAGAACGCTTAATGGAAGTTGAGCGTGTTTTGGATGCGGCGCAAAAAGCCAAGAATGCGGGCTCAACTCGCTTCTGTATGGGCGCGGCATGGAAAAACCCGAAAGAACGCGATATGCCTCACCTAACTGACATGATCAAAGGTGTGAAAGGTATGGGGTTAGAAACCTGTATGACACTGGGCATGTTAACGCCGGATCAAGCAGGTGAGCTAGCCGACGCAGGTTTGGACTACTACAACCATAACCTTGATACGTCTCCAGAATTCTACGGCAGCATTATTACCACTCGTACTTACCAAGATCGTTTAGATACGTTATCTCATGTGCGTGATGCCGGAATGAAGATCTGTTCTGGTGGCATCATCGGTATGGGCGAAAGCACCAATGACCGAGCAGGCCTTCTTGTAGAGCTGGCGAACCTTCCAGTACACCCAGAAAGTGTGCCAATCAACATGCTTGTAAAAGTGAAAGGCACACCGATGGAAAACGTCGATGATGTTGAGTCTTTCGACTTCATCAAGCTGATTGCAATTGCACGTATTATGATGCCTATGTCTGCGGTTCGCTTATCTGCAGGCCGTGAGAACATGAACGAACAGATGCAAGCGATGTGTTTCATGGCGGGTGCGAACTCTATCTTCTACGGTTGTAAGCTACTGACTACGCCGAACCCAGATGAAGACACGGATATGCAGCTGTTTAAGAAGTTGGGTATCAACAGCCAAGAAGTGGCTCAAAAGCCAGACGAAATTCAAGAAAACGAACTGTTAGATCAAGTGGTGGAGCGCGTTGCGGCTCGTCCAACTAAAGATGACATGTTCTACGATGCCACGGTTTAAAGCTCGCATTAAAGAAGCCCTTGTTCATCGCCATGAGCAAGGGCTGAATCGCCAACTCAAGGTGCTCGAAAACAGCAATGGACCTTTGTTGAATAGTGAAGGTTCTAGTTTCATCAATTTTTCGAGTAATGATTATTTAGGTCTGGCGAACGATCCTGAACTGGTCGATGCATGGCAAACGGGTCTTTCCCAATATGGTGCTGGAAGTGCGGCATCGCCATTGGTAACAGGCTTTAGTCCTGCTCATCGAAACTTAGAGGTTCAGCTGTGTGAATGGCTCGGCTTTGAACGTGCCATTCTGTTTAGCTCTGGTTTCAGTGCTAACCAAGCCTTTTTGTTTTCTCTGCTCGAAAAAGACGACTCATTACTGCAAGACAAACTTAACCACGCCT